>JBBTDS010000567.1:0-13729 GCA_038060875.1 Acidobacteriota bacterium
AAACGGCTCATTCCACATGTGGTTAGCCGTCGTCCTAAAGTAGCCACACCCCAATGATTCTTGCGGGCGTGAACTTGTTTCTTGAGACGGGTGATGCAGGGGGTGTTGGGCCTGAGCACAACGAACAGGTCCTTGGCGTAGAAACCAAGCCCGGCGTAGTGATTGATGATCTCAACGTGCGTGAGCCTTTGGGTGTTGGCCGAAACCTCGTCTTGGCACTTCACGAACAGCACGCCGTTCTGCCTCAGCGCCCGCCTTGAAGTACATGTCCAGTACGGCATCATGCCACTTTGGGCCAGTGGTGGTTTCCTCACCGTTTGAGTATGCAGTTCTGAAGGCACTGTGGGACCCCGATCCCGCGAGATGGCCGTCATTGCGCCGATACAGTCCCTCCATGTAGGGCGGATCAAGTACAACGCAGTCGAGAGAGCAGTTCCCGTAGGGAAGACTTCGGCAGTCCACGCCGGTCTTGAGGTCGGTCGCAAGGAGTTCATAGTCTCTGGTGCTGACGTTCCTCCAAAAGACGCCCAAGCCAAAGGTCACGTCCGCAACCGTAGCCCCTTTTGGAACGTGAAGGCCCAGCACTTTCGGAAAGACTTCAGCGTTGTCCCCGACGTACGCCGACAGTGTCACGTCGGTCGTGCAGATCCCTCCTTGGATACGACGCCTTTTCTTCGCGTGTCGGCTCTCGTCATGTAACGGAAGGGCCAAGTCCATCACTTCGAATGATAATTGGACGGCCATCGCATTACAAGGGTCCATCGGCAAGCTGTCAACTCGCCTTTAGGGCACTACCGGTCACCCGGCGGGGGGCCGGGCGAGGCCTGTCACCCGGCGCGGGGCCGCCCGGCGGTCAGCCGGGGCGGCGGGGCACCCGCCTGTCACCTCCTGCCGCCAGCCCGCATCCTGTAAGGCGATGCCCCTCTACGAATACCGGTGCTCCACCTGCGGCCAGGTCTTCGAGTTGCTCCGGCGCTTCAGCGACGCCGACCGAGACCTGGTCTGCCCCCAGTGCCAGTCCGAGGAGATCGAGCGGCTGCTCTCGGCCTTTGCCAGCACCGCCGGCGGCTGCGCCAGCCGCCCCGGCCGGCGCTTCACTTGAGGGTAGCCCGTTTGCGGCGGTCCGCCGCAATTAATGAACCTGCTCCTGGCGCGTGCGCCGGGTCTCCGGCAGCGTGAAGATCAGTGCCGCCGCTGGACTCCTGCCTCATTCAGAACCGGAGTCGTAGACTGCCCAACATCTGCCGTGATCCTGAAGCGCTGTTGATCACCCCGGCCGTTGCGGCGTTGGAAAGGTTGGTCGCCGGCGCGCCGAAAACCGGCGTATTGGTCAGGCCAATCGCGTCCATCCGCGCCTGGACCCGGACCCGCTCGCCAATCGGAAATTCCTTCAGCAGGCTGAGGTTTACGCTGCGGGCAGTAGGCGCCCGCAACTCGGCCAGGAACGCCGGTTCGGGCGAGATGGTGTACTGGTTTGGCAACGGCTGGAACGCGCCGAGGTCGAAATAGGGGTTGACGACGCGCCCACCCGCTCTGCTGTCGCCCAGGCGCTCGGAGACCGCTCCCTCCAGACGAGGGTCCCGAATCCGGAGTGGTCTCCCGTTGGCGTGTGTCACGGAAAGGGGCACGCCGGTCTCGATGGCCAGGTACCCGGTGATCTCCCAGCCGCCGGCGACGGCCCGCAACGCGCGCGACGACGGCCGGAACGGAAGCGCGTAGACCGCCGATAGTCGCATCATGTGCGTCTGGTCGAACTCGGAAACCGACCGGTACTTCCTGGGGTTGACTACGCTGGTCGTGTAATTGTCGATCAGCTTCGAAAAGGTGTACGACCACAGCGCGGCGAATCCCCTCGAGAACCGCTTCTCCGCTTTCCATTGGAACGCGTGATAGATGGCGTGCCCGGTGTTCGCCCCCTGCACCGACAGGGTAGTGAACTGTGGATAGGCCGGCCACAGCCGGCTCTGGACGATCGTCGCGCCCTGCCCCAGCGTCGAGGTCGGCGGAGCAATCCTGAGGAAGGGGTTCGCCACGCGGGTGTTTTCCGCTGTGCCCAGCGCCAAGTAGCGATCCGGCTTCTCATTGAGATTGAAGCTCTCGAACTGTTTCAAGCTCAGCAGGCCGAGATAGGCCGCCTCCAGCAGCACCAGGCCGGGCAGCTCGCGCTGCAAGCCGAACTGCCACTGCTGATTGTAGGGATTCACCCGCCCCGGGTTATAAAACGAGAGGGCGTTGCCGAACTGTGTGGCCAAACCCAGCGAAGTGCCGGCCGGCGTGGTGACTCCGTTCGGAAACGGGTTTCGCAGCGTGTTGGCGACCGTCGCGCCGCCATCGATGGTTCCGACGAACGGCGTCACAGCGCTGAAGGTATCCACCTCGCCAAGGAAGCTGCTGTTGAAGCTCTGGGTGCCGTAGAACAGGCCGTATCCGGCGCGCAGAACCGTGCGCCTGGTCACCTGCCACGCAGCGCCGAAACGTGGTCCGAAATTATTGGCATCGACCGGACCACCGCGCCGCGGGCGCCCGTCCACGCCGGCGAACAGCAGCCCTCCACGGAGATCGAATCCCGGCGCCGTGACCGGAAACGGCGCGTCATAGTCGAAGCCATAGCTGATCCGGTTGAAGCGCTCCGTCCACGGCGTCTCCAGCTCATAGCGTACTCCGAAGTTCAGCGTCAGGCGTGGATGGATCTTCCAGTCTTCCTGGACGAACGCGCCGATGTAGTGGTTCTGCATCGAAACCGGACTGGCGAACCCGATCGAACCTGAAGCCGGAGCCCCCAGCAGCAGCGAAGCCATCGAAGTGCCGCTGCGATCCGCGCTGGAGTTGGTGAACGGGTCCTGCTGGGTGAACACGGCGTTGAACGTGAAATCGCCCGGCCCGGCGGTGCCGGGAACGAGGCGGTTCCAGCGGGCCAGGCGGTAGTCCACGCCGAACTTGGTCGAGTGGCGCCCACTCTGTTTGAAGAACGTCGCCAGCAGCGCCTGCTGCTCGGTTGCCTCCAGGCTGAAGAAACCTCCAATGGTGGCCATATTCTCGCCCAGCCGGAACAGCGGATAACCGCGGAACCGCTGGTTGCGCAGAATCGCTTCCGGCAGCGCGATGGCAGCGCCGTCCAAACCGTACGCGCCACGCTGGGTCTCCTGCGTCCGCCGTGAGAGTCCGTAGCGCAGCGAGCCCGTGAAGGTCGGGCTCAGCACGAACGTGTCGTCCAGAGCGAACGAATGGAAGACCCGCGCGATGTCGGCGATGGCATCGGTGCCGTCGATAGGAAAGTCGTTCGGGCCCGGGAACAGCACCACCGCGTTCTGATCGCGGAACAAGCGGCTGAACCGGCCAAACAGCCGGTGCCTCGCGGTCAACTGGTGGTCGATGCGGATGTTGGTGTTGTAGTTGGACGTGTCGGAGACGCCCGACCCGCCCCAGTTGAATCCGCCTACCTGGGCCGGGACGTCGCGGTTGGGCCCAGGGTAGGTCTTCAGCACTGCCACACCCGTGGGATCCAACCGGCTGGCGGGAATGCGGTTTCCGGCGAAGGGTTGGCGTTCGGCGCGGCTGCCGGTCACCAGGGTGGTGGCCGGGTCGTAGATGGTCAACGGCACTCCGGTTCGGCTCAGGGTCCTCGAGAAGTCTCCCTGCCGCTCCAGATCCGTCGGCACGCGGCTCTGCCGGCTGACCATATTAGCCAGCTTGTCCTGTTCGCGAGAGACAAAAAAGAAGGTCCTGTTGCGGCCGTTGAAGAGGCGCGGGATCACGACCGGTCCACCGACGGTCAAGCCCATCTGCCGGTAGCTCACCGCCGGCTTGCCCAGTCCGAGTCTGTTGTTGACCCAGCTATTGGCATCCAGGGCGGCCCAGCGTTTGTAAAGATACACCGTGCCCCGCAGTTCGTTGGTGCCGCCTCGGGTGGTGATGCTGACAGCGCCGCCGTTGGAATGCCCATAGGACGCGTCGAACATGGTGGTGTGCACTTTCACTTCTTCGACCGTATCGAGCGAAGGCACATAGACGATGTTGCCGCCCCCTTGGGGAACCGTGTTGGGAATGCCGTCGAGGGTGAACTCGTTGCGCGCCTGCGTCGATCCGCCGCCTGAGATGCTGATCTCGGTCTGGTCATTGCTGGAGAATGTCCCGATCTTTCCGGTAATGCCCGGGGCCAGCCGGGCCGCCGCCACCGCGTTCCGAGTCAGAGCCACGGCCACGTTGGCCACGTAACGGCGGTCAATCACCTGCCCCAGATCCGCGCCGGACGTATTCAACAGGGGCGGTTCGGCAGTGACGGTAACGCTCTGGTCAAGGGAACCCAGTTCGAGCCGGATGTCGAGCGACACCTCCGCGCTGGTGAGCACGCGCACGTTGGGCCAATGCGATTTCTTGAAGCCGTCCATCTCCGCGGTCACCGTGTAGGAGCCGGGAAGCAGAAACGGAATCTGGTAGCGGCCGGTTTCGTTGCTGCGCGTCTCGCGGGAAACACCGGTTTCGGCGTTCACGGCGCGGATGCGAGCTCCGGCGACGACAACGTTGCTCGGATCGGTAACCGTTCCCGAGATCTTGCCCCGAAACTCCTGGGCGGGACCCAGCGAAAGGCCAAGACAGAGACAAATAAGCCACCTCATGCCGGAGATTATGCTACCAGGTGAGGGTGGTCCGCAACTAATGAACCTGCTCCAGGCGCGTGCGCCGGGTCTCCGGCAGCGTGAAGATCAGCATGGCGCCGAGCAGGAAAAAGCCCGAGTTCAAGGCCAGCGCTGCGCCCAGGCCGCGACGGTCGGCCACCGCGCCGACCAGGTACGGGGCCAGCGCGCTCAGGGCCCGGCCGGCGTTGTAGGTCAGGCCTTGCCCGGCGCCGCGCACCGCGGTCGGGAAAAGCTCGGCCAGCATCGCGCCGAACAGGCTGAAGTAGCCCGAGCCGAGAAACCCCACCAGCGGGCCGAGCAGCAGCAAACCGGTCTCCGCCTGCGGGCCAAGCCAGCGCGGCATCGCCCCGTAGAGCGGAACCAGCGTGGCCGCGCCCAGCATATAGGCGAGGAAAGCCGGCCGGCGGCCCATGCGGTCGGCCAGCCAGCCGAAGCTCACGTACCCGCAGAACGCCCCGACCTGCACCGGGATCACCCAGGCGCTGGTGCGGACGACGCTCAGGCCGGCGCCGCCCGCCTCACGGGGCGCGGACAGAAAGCTCGGCAGCCAGGTGAACAGGCCCCAATAGGCCAGCAGGACCGAGGAGGTCAGCGTGGCCGCCAGCACCGTGCGCCGCGCCAGCGGCGGCCGGAACAGCCGGCCCCACTGCGCCGGCTCGCGGCAGGCGGTCCATACCTCCGGCTCGACCACGTAGCGGCGGATGGCCAGCGTCAGCAGCGCCGGCAGCAGGCCGGTGAGAAACAGCACCCGCCAGCCGAACCGCGGCAGCACCACGGCGGTCACGCCCGCCGCCAGCATGTAGCCGATGGCCCAGCCCGCCTGCATGAAGCCGATGGCGCGGGCGCGGCTCTCCGGCGGCCAGCTCTCGGCCACCAGCACCGCCCCCGCCGACCATTCCCCGCCCAGGCCGAAGCCGATCAGCGCCCGCCAGAACAACAGCTCGCCAAAGCTGCGCGCCAGCGCCGTACCGCCCGAAGCCAGCGAATACAGCAGGATGGTGTAGATGAGAGCGCGCTTGCGTCCCACCCGGTCGGCTACGAAGCCGAACATGATGCCGCCGGCGGCCGAGCAAATCAGCGTCGCTGAGCTCACCACCCCGGCCTGCGCGTTCGAAAGGCCGAACTCGGCCCGCAGCGTCTGTAGCGCAAAGACGTAGAGCAGCACGTCCAGCGCGTCGAGCATGAAGCCCAGCATCGCCGCCCACAGCGCCCGCCACCGGGGCTCGAAGGGGAAGCGCATCCATCCACCTTACCGTAACCTGGCGTCGCGGCAGGTCGCCTACTCAAGTAGCCCCGGTCGATTACACTAAGAGAAGATAATGTCGTCAGTGAAGCAGCCCGAGCCGCGCAAGCGGTTTCCCCTCTGGAAGTTCCTGCTCCCAGCCGCCGGCGTGCTGGCGGCCGCGGCTGCCGTGTATCTGGTGTGGCTGAAGCCGCCGGCGCCTGCCCAGCCCGCGCCCGAAACGGCCGTGCGCACCGCCAAGATAACCGCCGCAACGTTTCTGCGCACCTTGCGGGTAGTGGGCCAGACCTCGGCGCGGAACTTCACCAACATCACCGTGCCGCTGGTCCGAGCCCCGGATTCGCGCAGCGGGATGGTCCTTCTCAAGCTGGCCAAGCCCGGGACGATGATCCAGAAGGACGAGGTGCTGGCCGAGATCGATGCTCAGAGTCTGAAGGACCACATCGACGATACTGAGGACAGCGTCGAGCAGGCCACCAACGACATCAAGAAGCGGATGGCCGAGCAGGCGGTCGATTGGGAGAGCCTCCAGCAGACGCTGCGGGTCGCCAAGGCCAACTGGGACAAGGCCCAGCTTGACCTGAAGGGCGCCGAAGTCAAGACCGAGATCGAGCGCGAGCTCTACCGGCTGCGCGTCGAGGAGGCCGAGGCGAACTACAAGCAGCTTCAGGCCGACGTCGGGGCCACCAAGGAACGCCACCGCGCCGATCTCCGCATCCTGGAGATCAGCTTCCAGCGCTGGAAGGTTCACCTCGACAACCATGTCCACGACTTGCAGCGGTTCAACATCCGGGTGCCGATGAGGGGGCTGGTGGTCATGCAGCAGGTCCAGCGCTCCGGCGAAGCGGGACAGATCCAGGAGGGCGACCAGGTCAACCCCGGGCAGGCGATTGCCAAGGTGGTGGACACCAGCAGCATGCAGGTGGATGCGTTCATCAACCAGGCCGAGAATATCGACCTGCGCGTCGGGCAGCGGGCGGTTGTCGGCTTTGATGCCTTTCCGGGGCTGCAACTCGCCGGCCGCGTGCACAGCATGGGCGCGCTGGCGGTCCGACCGGGCTTTCGCGAGAACTTCTACATCCGCACCGTGCCGGTCCGGGTAGCCATCGAAGGCGCCGACACCCGCATCATTCCCGACCTGTCGGCCTGGGGCGATATCGAAATCGAGCGGCGCGAAAACGCACTGCTGGTCCCGCTGGAAGCGGTCACCGCCGAGGGCGGCCGCGCGGTCGTCTATGTGAAGCGTGGCGCGAGCTTCCAGCAGCGCGCCATCGAGCTTGGCCCGCGCAACCAGACCCACGCCGTCGTCCAGGCCGGCCTCCAAGCCGGCGATGAGGTGGCGCTGGAGCGGCCGCCGACGGCGCCGTAAGCATGCCAGCCGGCTGAAGCCGGCTCTACTCCGCCTTCTCGCCGATCAGAATCAGCGACTGCCCCAAGGGGAAGCTCCTGCCCGCGCCCAGCCAGCGCGATTCGCACTCCAGCGGCAGGTGGAGCAGGCGGTTGAGCCAGGCCGGCAACGGCGCCAGCCCGCTGGCCGGCGGCTTGCGCAGCAGCGGCTCCCAGACGCGGAACTTCAGCAAGGCGACCGGGAACAGCAGCGAGTTGGCGTAAGTGGTCCGCAGCACGCGAATGCCGTGGCGTTCCACCGCCGCCTTCAGCCGCGCGCGGGTGAAACGCTGGCGCTCGCCGGCGAACTGGGAGTGGCGGCTGCGTAGCAGATCCAGCGCGGCCACCCGCACGACCAGCAGCCCGCCGCGAGCGAGCACCCGCGCCAGTTCCCGCAGCGCCGCCTCCTCCGCGCCGCGCGGGAAGTGAACCAGCACGTCGAGCGAGAAAACCGCGTCGAAACCGGCGTCGGGAAAGGGCAGCCTGGTGATGTCGGCCTGCGCCAGCCGGCTGACTCCCAACCGGCGTCCGTGTTGGAGACCCTCCCACGCCAGGTCCACCGGGAAGACCGGCCAGCCGTAACGGTCCTGAAGAAGACTGGCGAAGTGGCCGGTGCCGCAGCCGGCTTCGAGCACGCGGCTGATCCGCCGCCCGGCCGCCAGCGGATCGAACAGGCGGAACAGGATGCGGCGCATCCCGCGAAACCACCAGAAGTCCTGCTCCGCCGCCGCCAGCCAAGCGAACTCGGCCGGGTTCATCATGCCGGGATCAGCGCCAGGCGGCGCCGCTTGCCGGCGTGCTCGGGCATGCTACAGCCGTTGGGGCTGGCCGGATCGAGGTAGCGGTGCACGTTGTCCTTGTAATAGGCCAGCGCGCAGGCCAGGCCCTCTTCGAAGCGGACGCGCGGTTTCCACCCCAGCTCGCGCTGCATCCGGCTCCAGTCCGTATGGTAGCTGCCGATGTCGATGGCCTTCAGCTCGGCGGGGAACGCACGGTAGAGGATCCCCACACCACCGGCCACGGCGGCGGCGATCTCGGCGATCCGGCCCAGCGAGAGCGCTTCCGGGCCGCCCACATTGTAAGTGCGGGAGGGCAGGCTGGGCGACGCGCCCGCCAGCAGGAACGCCTCGACGACGTCATCCACCGCGACGGGGTCGCGAAGTTGACTTCCGGCGCCGAAGACCTCCAGATCCTGCTTGAGAATCAGCCGCCGCAGGAACGTGCTCAGGAAGCCCTGGCAGGGGATGCTGAGCGCCATGCGAGGACCGTAGACGTTGGTCAGCCGCAGCACGGCCGCGTCCAGGTGGCCGCTGCGGCTGAGCATCAGGTGGTACATGGTGGCCGCGTACTTGTGCACGCCGTTGAAGTCCACCGGGTCGATGGGATGGGCCTCATCGACGGGCAGGTACTGGGGCACGCCGTAAATCTGGCGCGTGCCGGCGTAGACCACCCGCACTCCGGGCCGTTCCCGTCTCAACGCTTCCAGGAAGCGCAACTGCGCCACCGTGTTGATGTCCAGATCCCGCTCCGGCGCCTCCACGCTGTGGATGTGGCTGACCTCGCCGGCCAGGTTGAAAACCACGTCGGAAGAGCGCAGCGCCTCGCGGAACTGGTGTGCCTCGCCGATGTCCAGCGGGATCAGCCTCACCCGGTCAGCAACCGGCTCGATGTTGCAGGGGTTGGCGCCGCAGCCCGGCCGCGAGGAATCGACGATCGTGACCTGCGCCCCCAGCTCAACCAGGCGGACCGTCAGGTTACTCCCGATGAATCCCAGCCCGCCGGTGACCAGGACGTTTCTGCCTTCGTAGCTCACACTGCCTTCCACCCAAGACTGGGGTAGTTTTACACGAAACGGCGCGCGGGCGCAACTGCTACACTGCCCCAGGAGACCGAACCATGAGATGCGTAGCTGCCCTGTGCCTTTCGCTCGCGCTGCCGGCCGCGGCCCAGCAGTACAAGATCGCCGTCATCGGCCTGGTGCATTCGCACGTCTGGGGTCACCTGGGCCGCATGGCCAAGGGTGACGTGGCCAGGCTGGTGGGCATCGCCGAGGCCAACCCCGAGCTGGTGGCCGAGGCGAAGAAGATGGTGAGCGCGGAGACGCCGTTCTTCGACGATTACAGGAAGCTGCTCGCGGAAGCCAAGCCCGACATCGTCTGGGCCTTCGTCGAGAACAACCGGCGCCTGGAGATCGTCGAGGCCTGCGCGCCGCGCAAGATCCACGTGATGTTCGAGAAGCCGCTGGCGGCCAGCCACCGGGAGGCGCTGGCCATCGAACGGCTGGCCCGCACACACGGCATCCAGGTGATGACCAATTACCAGATGGCGTGGTGGCCCTCCAACTACGCGGCCCGCGAGCAGGCCGACGCCGGCGCGGTCGGCAAGCCGTGGCGGCTGCGCGGCGTCGTCGGCCACGGCGGCCCCGGCTCCACCGGCGCGCGCAGCAAGTACTTCTTCGCCTGGCTCACCGACCCGGTGAAGAACGGCGCCGGCGCGCTGGTCGATTTCGGCTGCTACAACGCGCTCTGGGCGCTCTGGTACATGGGCCGCCCCGAGACCGTCTACGCTCAGGCGAATCACCTGCGGCCGGAGACGTTTCCCAAGGTCGAGGACAACTCCACCCTCGTGCTCCACTACAAGAACGGCGTGGGCATCTTCGAGGGCAGTTGGGACCTGCCGCGCAGCTTCCAGGACCTGGAGGTGTTCGGGCTGGGCGGCAGCCTCTACGTGACCCGCGACCGGGTTGAGCTGCGCAAGGGGAAGGAGACCCAGGACGTGCCCCTGAAGCCGCTCGCGCCCGAGCGCTCCGATCCCATCGCCTTCATGGTCAACTGCCTCCGGAAGAACAAGCCGGTGGAGGGCCTTGTGGGCCTGCCGATCAACGTGGACGTGGTGGAGATACTGGACGCGGCCAAGCAGTCGATCAGGACCGGCCGCGCCGTGCGGCTGGCGGCGAAATAACCGCCGCGCTGGCGCTGGCTGCCGGCCGTACGCGGTAGACCCAGACTCCCGCGCCCGAGTACAGCAGTTGAAGCTCGGGATGCGATCTGGCCCTGTCGAACCACCGCTTGCGCTCCGCCTGGGGCAACTCCCCCATCGCGAGGTCACTCGCGGTCAGCAGGACGTAGTCGAGGCCGCGCGCGCGGGCGAGGTCCACGAAGCGGAGGAAGTGGGCGCGGGCGGCGGCCATGTCTCCCCGGTAGATGTGCCCGGGCATGGCCGGGATCCGGCAGCCCTGGCGTCCCGTGTAGAGGTGGAGCACCGGATCTTGGTAGGCGAGAATGCGCGCGTCGCGCGGGAGGTTGTCCACGATCCAGCGGTACGAGGCCGCGCGCGCGGCGAACTCCTGCCGCCAGGCGCGGGTGAGCGCCGGGAGGAACGCGGTGAGGCCCCACCAGGTGGTCACGAGCACCATCGCCCCGGCGGCAGCCAGGGCGGCGGCCACCGCCCGGCCGGCGACACGCTGGGACCGCAACGGCGAGCGCAAGCTAAGGCCGAGCATCCGGCACAGGTGCTGGAGCTCGAACGCCAGGCCTGCCGCCAGCAGCGGCGCCAGCGGCAGCAGCAGCCGGTCCACCGGAGGAAAGTGCCAGCCGAGCAGCATCCCGATGTAGAGTGGTGCGAACAGGTGCATCGGGCTGAGGCCCTGGCGGCGCGCCAGACGCACCGTGCCGACGATCGCGCCGGCGGCCACCAGGCGCGAGAACTGGAGGCGGAACGTGGTGTCGTTGAAGCTGAAGGCCAGCAGGCTGCCGGTTTCGGAAACCAGCGTGGTGAGATTCACCCAGAAGAGCTTGGGCAGCAGACCGGCGGTCACGTTCAGGAAGTGAAAGCCGAGGTAGCTCGTGTAGTAGGTGGTAATTACGTCGCCGCCGGCAGCAGTGGCGCGCGCCGCCGCCCACCACTGCCAGGCCGCCACCGCCGGCAGCATGGCGAGCGCGAAAGCGGCTGCCTGGGTGCGGCGCCGCCGCAGCAGGAGGAAGGCGGCGCCCGCGAGCAGCATCGGCAGCGCGGCGGTGCGCGTAAGCGCCGCCAGGCCCCCGAGCGCGCCCGCGGCCGCGGCCAGCGGCCAGCGCGCCTCAGGCCGGGCGGCCCGCGCCAGCAACAGTGAAACGGCCAGCAGCTCGGAGGCGAACCACAGCTCGGTGATCAGCCGCGCGCTGCAATTGACCACCCAGGGGTTCAACGCCAGTGCGGCGCACAGAACGGCTTCGAGCCACCGCGGGAATCCGAAGTCGGCGAACAGCCGCCACGACAGCAGCAGGAAAACCGGCACGGCGAGCCACGCGAGCAGCGTCGCCCATACGAGGTTCTGCGGAAAGCGCGGCTCCAGCCTCCAGGCTAGCGACAGCAGCCCGGCGAAGGCCGGCGGGTACTTGGTCTGGTAAGGCGCGCCAGGGAAACTGGCGATCCGGTATCCCTCGCCCTGGGCGAGCGACCTGGCAGCGACGTAGTAGAGGCTGTCGTCGTGGAAGGCTCCCAGTTGCGGCTGGTCGCGCACGCTCCAGGCGAACCAGGCCGAGGGGATCAGCAGCAGCAGGAGAAGGAGGCCGCCAAGCGCCCGAGTGAGCGTCACAAGCTATTATCGGCGGAGTGCCGGGCCGGGTTCAAGCCATATGTAGACTTGATATACTGTGACTATATGAAATCGCTCTTGATCCAACTGGACGACACGACCTACCGGTCCCTCTCCCAGATTGTCCCCGCCGCCAGCCGGGGCCGCGCCCGGTTCATTCGGGAAGCCGTCAAGAGAGCGATCCGGGAAGCGGAGTACGCTCGCATCCGCAAGGCCTACGAGGCTCAGCCCGACTCGGAGACGGAAGCCGATGACTGGGCGAACGCGGAGGAATACAAGCCTTGAAGCAGTACGAGATCTGGTGGGCAGAGTTATCCGCCCCGGCGGGCAAGAGGCCGGTGCTGCTGCTGAGCCGGCATGAGGCCTACGAGTACCTGAACAAGTTCGTGGCCGCCGAGATCACCACGACCATCCGGAGCATTCCGGTGGAAGTGCAGCTCGGCCCGGCGGAAGGGCTTCCGAAGCGGTGCGTGGCGAACTGCGACAATCTGCGGACCATCTCGCGCTCGCGCCTTGTGCGGCGTGCGGGCGCGCTGGCTCCCCGCCGCGAGGCCGAAGTGAAGCGTGCGGTCGGCTACGCGCTGGGCTGGGAAGAACTGATGGACGCCGGCGCGATGAGGTAGCGGTCGATAGCCCGGGCGGCGGCGCGGCCTTCGGCGATGGCCCAGACCACCAGCGACTGGCCGCGGCGGAAGTCGCCGGCGGCGAAGACGCCGGGCATGCTCTCATCCAGGCCGGGGATCTGGATGGGGCCGGTGAAGCCCATCGCCAGCAGAACCAGGTCCACATCGAGCGTGAACTCGGCGCCGTTTCGCCCGGCGTGAAGTCCGCTGACGTGCCCGTGCGCGTCGCCGCTGAAGGCCGTGGTGGCAATCGACCAGTCGCGTACGCCGCCCTCCTCGTGCGAGCTTTCGGTGCGCAACTGGAGCGGCCACAGCGGCCAGGGAGTGTGTGGCGCGCGCTCCAGCGGCGGCTGGGGGAGCAACTCGAACTGGTGCACCGAGAGCGCCTGCTGGCGGTGGCAGGTGCCGAGGCAGTCGGCCCCGGTGTCGCCGCCGCCAAGGATGACAACTCGCTTGCCGGTGGCGAGGATCTCGGGGTCCGGATCGATCGGATCGCCGGCCAGGCGCCGGTTCTGCTGGGTGAGGAACTCCATCGCGAAGTGAATGCCGTTGAGCTCGCGCCCCGGCACGTTCAGATCGCGCGGCTGTTCGGCGCCGCCGGCCAGGAGCACTGCGTCGAACTCCTTGAGCAGATCGGCGGCGGGCACGTTGCCGCCGACGTGGGCGCGCGTCTGGAAGACGACGCCCTCGGCGGTCATCTGCTCCAGGCGGCGGTCGATGAGGCGCTTGTCCATCTTGAAATCGGGGATGCCGTAGCGCAGCAGGCCGCCGATGCGGTCGGCCTTCTCGAAAACTCTGACAGAGTGGCCGGCGCGATTCAGCTCCTGCGCGGCGGCGAGGCCCGCCGGGCCGGAGCCGACGACGGCCACGCGCTTGCCGGTGCGCGCCAGCGGCGGCTGGGGCCGGATCCAACCCTCCTCCCAGGCGCGGTCGCCGATCGTCTTCTCGATTTGCTTGATGGTGACCGGAGGCTCATTGATGCCGAGCACGCAGGCGGCCTCGCAAGGGGCGGGACAGATGCGCCCGGTGAACTCGGGGAAGTTGTTGGTGGAATGCAGGACGCGGATGGCTTCCTGCCAGCGATCGCGGTAAACCAGGTCGTTCCAGTCGGGGATGACGTTGTTCAGCGGGCAGCCGGGGTGGCAGAAGGGCACGCCGCAATCCATGCAGCGTGCGGCCTGGGTGCGCAGCTTCTCTTCGGGGAACTCGCGGTAGATCTCCAGGTAGTCGCCGATGCGCTCGGGGACGGGGCGGCGCTCGGGCA
>JBBTDS010000567.1:13829-18549 GCA_038060875.1 Acidobacteriota bacterium
GCGGCTCGGTAATCGGCGGCAGGGACGGGTTCGCGGGGGATACCGAGCACGCGTTTGAATTCGTGGGGGAAGACCTTGACGCAGTAGGGCAGCGTCGCCCCCCAGCTCCCCAGGATGCGCCGGGCCCGCTGGCTGCCGGTGAGCTCAAGATGCCGCCGGATCAGGCGGTGGAGCAGCTCCATGTCGGCAGTGTCCACGAGCGGTTCCAGATCCACGCTGGCCCGGTTGCATCGAGTCCGGGCGAACTCGCCGGTTTCGTCGAGCACGTAGGCAATGCCGCCGGTCATGCCGGCGGCGAAGTTGCGCCCGGTGCGGCCGAGCACCACCACTACGCCCCTGGTCATGTACTCGCAGCCGTGGTCGCCGACGGCCTCGACCACCGCGGTGGCGCCGGAGTTGCGGATGGCGAAGCGCTCGCCGGCCATGCCGTTGAACCAGGCCTCGCCTCCGGTGGCGCCGTAAAGGACCACGTTGCCGACCAGGATGTTCTCCTCGGGCGTGAAGGTGGAGCCCTTGGGCGGGTAGACGATCAGCCGCCCGCCGGAGAGGCCCTTGCCGGTGTAATCGTTGGCGTCGCCTTCCAGCGTCAGCGTGACGCCCTTGGCGAGGAAGGCGCCGAAGCTCTGCCCGGCCGAGCCGGTGAAGTGGAAGCGGATGGTGTCCTCGGGCAGGCCCTCGGAGCCGTAGCGGCGGGCGACTTCGCCGCTCAACATGGCGCCGACGGTGCGATGGACGTTGCGAATCTCCAGGCTGGCCTCGACCGGCGTCTTGTTCTCCAGCGCCTCGCGGGCGCGGGCGATCAGCTCGTGATCGAGGGCCCGGTCGAGGCCGTGGTTCTGGGCGACGAGGCAGCGGCGGCCGACGCGGCCCGGCACGGCGGGGCTGTAGAGAATGGCCGAGTAATCCAGGCCGCGCGCCTTCCAGTGGTCGATGGCGGGGCGCATGCGGAGCCGATCCACGCGGCCGATCATTTCGTCCACGCGGCGGAAGCCCATCTCAGCCATCAGCTCGCGCGCCTGTTCGGCGACGAAGAAGAAGTAGCGGATAAGGTGCTCGGGCTGGCCCTGGAACTTGCGGCGCAGGGCCGGGTCCTGGGTGGCGATGCCGACCGGGCAGGTGTTGAGGTGGCACTTGCGCATCATCACGCAGCCCAGCGAGACCAGCGGCGCGGTGGAGAAGCCGAACTCCTCGGCGCCGAGCAGGGCGGCGATGACCACGTCGCGGCCGGTCTGCATCTTGCCGTCCACCTGGAGGCGGACACGGCTGCGCAGATCGTTCAGCACCAGCACCTGCTGGGTCTCGGCGAGGCCGAGCTCCCAGGGCGCGCCGGAGTGCTTGATGGCGCTGAGCGGCGAGGCGCCGGTGCCGCCGTCGTGGCCGCTGATCAGGATGAGGTCGGCGTGGGCCTTGGCCACGCCGGCGGCCACGATGCCGACGCCGGATTCGGAGACCAGCTTCACCGAGACGCGCGCCCGCGGGTTGACGTTCTTCAGGTCGTAGATGAGCTGGGCGAGGTCCTCGATGGAGTAGATGTCGTGGTGCGGCGGCGGCGAGATCAACTGCACGCCGGCGATGGAGTGGCGCACGCGGGCGATGATCTCGTCCACCTTGCGGCCGGGGAGCTGGCCGCCCTCGCCGGGCTTGGCGCCCTGGGCGATCTTGATCTGAAGCTCGTCGGCGTTGACCAGGTAGTTGGCGGTGACGCCGAAGCGGCCCGAGGCCACCTGCTTGACGGCGCTGCGGCGCCCGTCGCGGAAGCGCTCCTCGTCTTCGCCGCCCTCGCCGGTGTTGGAGCGGCCGCCGAGGCGGTTCATGGCGATGGCGAGGGTCTCGTGCGCCTCCTTGCTGATGGAGCCGAACGACATGGCGCCGGTCGAGAAGCGCTTGACGATCTCGGCGGCCGGCTCGACCTCCTCCAGCGGCAGGGGCCGCGCGGCCGGGGTGATTTCCATCAGCCCGCGCAGGGTGGCGAGCTGCTGGTTCTGAGTGTCGATCAGCGCGGCGTACTCGCGGTAGGTTTCCTGACGCGAATCGCGCACGGCGTGCTGGAGCTTGCTGATGGTGAGGGGATTGAACAGGTGATACTCGCCGCCCGCGCGGTATTGGAAGCTGCCGCCGGCGGCCAGCTCGGCGTCGGAGTCGGTGAGGGGCTGGAAGGCGTGAGCATGCTTCGCCTCGGTCTCTCGCGCGAGCACCTCCAGGTCCACGCCCTCGATGCGCGATGGCGTGCCGGTGAAATACTTCTCGACCAGCGGGCGGCTGAGGCCGATGGCCTCGAAGATCTGGGCGCCGCGATAGCTCTGGAGCGTGGAGATGCCCATCTTGGAGAAGACCTTGAGCAGGCCCTTGCTGATGGCCTTCGTGTAGTTGCGGAGCGCTTCGTCAAAGCTGAGCTGCGGGGGGAGTGATCCCCGCCGGTGCAGGTCTTCCAGCGTCTCAATGGCCAGGTAGGGGTTGACGGCGCTGGCGCCGTAGCCGATGAGCAGGGCGAAGTGCATGACCTCGCGCGGCTCGCCCGACTCGACGATGAGAGCCACCTGGGTGCGGGTTTCCTCGCGGACGAGGTGGTTGTGCACGGCGGTGAGCGCCAGCAGGCTGGGGATGAGCGCGTAGTCCTCGTCGAAGCCGCGGTCGGAAAGGATGAGCAGCGTGTAGCCGCTCTTGATGGCCAGCGAGGCGCGGCGGCACAGACCGGCCAGCGCGCGCTCCAGTTCCTTGGCGCCGCCCTCGACGCGGTAGAGGGCGGGCAGGGTGGTGGCGAGGAAGTCGCCCCAGGAGACGCGGCGCAGCTTCTCCAGGTCGCGGTTGGTGAGGAGGGGATGCGGGAGCTTGAGCGTGTGGCAGTGCTGCGGCGTCTCGTCCAGGATGTTGCGCTCGGTGCCGATGAAGCTGGCCAGCGACATCACCAGCTCCTCGCGGATCGGGTCGATGGGCGGGTTGGTGACCTGGGCGAACATCTGCTTGAAGTAGTTGAACAGCGGCTGGGGCTGGTCGGAGAGGCAGGCCAGCGGGGTGTCGATGCCCATCGAGCCGACCGGCTCCTCGCCGTTGGCGGCCATCGGGGCGAGGACCATCTTCAGGTCCTCGGCAGTGTAGCCGAACGCGCGCTGGTTGCGGAGGATGCAGTCGATATCGGCGGGGTGCCAGCGGGGCGGCTCGGGCAGCGCGTCGATGGTGATCTGGTTTTCCTTGAGCCAATCGGCGTAAGGCTGGCGGCTGGCGAGGCGGTGCTTGATCTCCTCGTCGGGGATGATGCGGCCCTCCTCGGTGTCCACCAGCAGCATGCGGCCGGGCTGGAGGCGGCCTTTGAAGCGGACCTGCTCGGGGGCGAGGTTGAGCACGCCGGTCTCGGAGGCGACAATGACGCGGTCGTCGTTGGTCACCAGGTAGCGGGCGGGCCGCAGGCCGTTGCGGTCGAGGGTGGCGCCGATGAGGCGGCCGTCGGTGAAGGCGATGGCGGCCGGGCCGTCCCAGGGCTCCATCAGCGAGGCGTGGTATTCGTAAAAGGCCCGTTTTTCGGGCGCCATGGTGGGGTCGCCGGCCCAGGCCTCGGGGATGAGCATGGCCATGACGTGGGGCAGGCTGCGCCCGGCCAGGTGGAGCAGCTCAACCGAGTTGTCGAGGATGGCCGAATCGCTGCCGCCCGGGGCGACGATGGGGAACAGCTTGCCGATGTCGGCGCCGAACAGGGGCGAGGCAAGCACGGACTGGCGGGCGTGCATCCAGGCGACGTTGCCGCGCAAGGTGTTGATCTCGCCGTTGTGGCAAAGGTAGCGGAAGGGGTGGGCGAGCTGCCAGGTGGGGAAGGTGTTGGTGGAGAAGCGCTGGTGGACCAGGCACAGCGCGCTGGCCACCTCGGGATCCGACAGCTCCCGGTAGAAATCGGCGATCTGGGGGGCCAGCAGCAGGCCCTTGTAAACGATGGTCCGCGAGGAGAGCGACGGGATGTAGAAGAAGCCCTTGTCGGGCAGGTCCGAGGCGGCGATCTCGTGTTCGACCCGCTTGCGGATGAGGTAGAGCTTGCGTTCGAGGGCGTCCTGATCGAGGCCGTTGGCGTGGCCGATGAAGATCTGCTCGATGTAGGGCCGCGAGGCGCGGGCGATGCGGCCGATGGCGTTGTCGTTGATGGGCGTGTCGCGCCAGCCGAGCACGGCCAGGCCTTCCTCGCGCACGATGCGCTCCAGGATGCCTTCGGCGAGGAGGCGTTCGTGGCGTTCGACCGGCAGGAAGACCATGCCGACGCCGTACTCGCCCGGCGGCGGGAGAGTGAAGCCGAGGCGGTCACCCTCACGGGCGAAGAAGGCGTGGGGGATCTGGATGAGGATGCCGGCGCCGTCACCGGTGTCGGGGTCGCAGCCGGCGGCGCCGCGGTGGGCCAGGTTGACGAGGATCTCGATTCCCTGGAGGATGATCTGGTGGGACTTGCGGCCCTTGATGTTGACGACGAAGCCGATGCCGCAGGCGTCGCGCTCGGCGCGCGGGTCGTAGAGACCCTGCGGGGGCGGAAGCCCGTGTAGTATGCCGGCGTCCGTCATGCGCGTATAGTCCTCCCCTCTCGGTAGGCCGCAAACCTGGGGTATTGAAGACAGCATACAGCAGAAATCTCCATTAGTCAAATGGAACTTTACTTCTTGCAAAATAAGCTGTACTTATGATAACGTAAGAGCTGTGGATTTCGAGCATCTCAAGCTTTTCAAGGACATCGCCCAGGCGCGGAGCG
>JBBTDS010000568.1:0-6238 GCA_038060875.1 Acidobacteriota bacterium
ACAAGATTCAGACAGCCTGCAATTCCGATAGGGCAAAACTAAGTGGCATTGGGCTTCAGCCGGCCGCCGGGTACTCCAGCGGGAAGGCCGCCCGCAGCCGCTCTGAAAGAAACGCCGCCACATCGCCGGCGTCGGGGCACCCGGCTTCGCGCAGGGCGCCGCGGGTGCGCTCGCCCAGGATGCCGTCGATGCGTCCAGGATCGAAGCCCAGCCGGATCAACGCGGATTGCAGGAACGCCACCCCCTGGTCGGGCAGCGCATCGACCTCGACGCCGATGGCCACGATCGCGCTCTGGGCCATTTGCGTGTAAGGCGGCATGGCCACGCCCGCCTTCCCCTGGCGAACGTATTCGTAGACGGCGTGGTGGCTGCCGCGGCAGTCGAAGTGCCAGGCCTCGCTGCGCGACGCGATGGGCTGGTCGATGACCGGGTGAAAGCCACGCGCGCGGGCGATCTCCCAGAACCGGCCGAGCGGGACGCCGATCGAGCCGAGGTCGATGTCCATCGCGCGCCCGGCCTCGTGCATGCTCGCGCCGGGCGGCGGGCTGAAGGCCTTCTTGCGCCCGGTCACGTAGTCCTCGTGGGCCTGCTTCTGCATGGCGCGGGAACGGAACAGGTCGCTCAGGCGCAGCCCGAAGCCGAGCGAGCGCAGATCCTCGACGACGGCGGCCAGCGCCGCCGCCGTGTCCGGCGTGCACTGGGCCATGCGCGCCGGCAGGTCTCCTTTGTAGATCGATGCCACCTTCACCGGCGCGAGCGGAGTCACGAGACTGGCCATAGGTAACTTATAGCAAGCCGCTCCCCCCTCCTGTTACATTGGGACTAGTGGACGAGGAGATCCTGGGTAAAGCCTATGACCGCCGCCTGATGCGGCGCCTCCTCGGCTACCTGCGTCCCTATTGGCGGGTGGTGCTGCTGGCGCTGGCGTCGATGCTGGCGCTCTCGCTGCTCCAGGTCGTGGGCCCGCTGCTCACCAAGCTGGCGGTGGACCGCTACCTGGCGCCGGCGCCCTCGGCCTCCAGCCCGCTCGATCCCTACCTCTCCGCCGATCCGTGGACGGGCCTCACCCAGATCTCGCTGCTGTACCTGCTGGTGCTGGGCGCGTCGTTCGCGCTGGAGTTCTCGCAAGCCTACGTGATGCAGTGGACCGGGCAGCGGGCGATGCTCGACCTGCGCCGCCAGTTGATGGCGCACCTCCAGCGGGCCGATCTCTCCTTTTATGACCGCAACCCGGTCGGCCGGCTGGTCACCCGCGTCACCACCGACGTGGACGCGCTCAACGAGCTGCTGGCCTCCGGCCTGGTCACCATCCTGGGCGACGTGCTGGTGCTCAGCTTCGTCCTGCTGGTGATGTTCCGGCTCAGCCCGGGGATGACCGGTCTGATGCTGGCCGTCATGCCGCTGGTGGTGCTGACCACCTGGCTGTTCCGCCGCCGCGTTCAGCACGTCTACCGCCGCATCCGCACCGCCATCGCCCGCATCAACGCCTACCTGCAAGAGCACATAACCGGCATCGCCGTGCTCCAGCTCTTCAACCGCGAGGCCAAGAGCGCCCGCCAGTTCGAGAAGATCAACCGCGACCACATGGAGGCGTTCAAGGACGCCATCACCGCCTACGGCTGGTTTTACCCGGTGGTGGAGTTTCTCGGCACGCTGGCGCTGGCGCTGCTTCTGGCCTACGGCGGCTTCCGGGTGTTGGAGGGCGGACTGACGCTGGGCGTGCTGGTGGCCTTCTTCCAGTACGCGATGCGTTTCTTTCGCCCCATCCAGGACCTGAGCGAGAAGTACAACCTGCTGCAGGCGGCGATGGCGGCGTCCGAGCGGATCTTCGCGCTGCTCGACACTCCGGTCCAGGTGACCGCGCCCGCGATTGCCAAAGCCGTTCCTGACGGCGCGGCGGCCATCGAGTTCGACCGCGTCTGGTTCGCTTACAACGGCGAGGACTGGGTGCTGCGCGACGTCAGCTTCACCATCGCGCCGGGCGAGACCGTGGCCGTGGTCGGCCACACCGGGGCCGGCAAGACGACGCTGATCAGCCTGCTGCTGCGCTTCTATGACGTCGAGCGCGGCGGCATCCGGCTGGGCGGCGCCGACATCCGCGAGTTCGACCCGCGCGAGCTGCGGCGGCGCTTCGGCGTGGTCCTCCAGGACCCGCACCTGTTCTCGGGCACCATCGCGGGCAACATCCGGCTCGGCACCGAGCGTATCACCGGCGAGGAGCTGGCGGCCGCCGCCGGGCAGGTGAACCTGCTCGACTTCATCGAGTCGCTGCCCGAGGGCTTCGCCCAGCCGGTGCGCGAGCGCGGCGACGGCCTCTCCACTGGCCAGAAGCAGCTCATCAGCTTCGCCCGCGCGCTGGCGCACAGCCCGCGCTTCCTCGTCCTCGACGAGGCGACCTCGAGCGTCGATACCGAAACCGAGTTCCGCGTGCGCGACGCGCTGGCCCGCATGGTCGAGGGCCGCACCTCCATCATCATCGCCCACCGCCTCTCCACCATTCAGCGCGCCGACCGCATCCTGGTGCTGCACAAAGGCCGCCTGCGCGAGACCGGCAGCCACCAGGAGCTGCTGGCCCAGCGCGGCATCTATTGGAAGCTCTACCAGCTCCAGTACCAGGACCAGGAGGCGCGCGAACCCCGCCCGCCGGTGATGCAGCGACAACCCTGAATTCGCGGCGCCATCGAAGCCTTGTCTTCAAACTGTCTTACATGTCAGACAGAAACAGGGCGCAGCCGGCGAAAAAGCAGTGCTCCCCCCCTGCTATCCCAGCCGCGGGTTGATCTCCGCAACACTTACGAACGGCTGATCTGCGTCGTGCCGATGGTCGGGCGCGGAACGCCCGACGATCCGCGCCGGCCGCTCTTCGCGCCACTACCGCGACCCGGAGCGGCGCCCTCGCGCGACGGCATCATCGCCTTCAGCTTCCAGACCAGCGAGGACGGCAAGCTCGCGCTGGTCGAGTTGGTCGCACCCAACCGCGCCGCCTTCGCCGCGATTCTCGCCGACCGCCGCCTGGACGTGAAGGTCTTCGAAAAAGGCAAGGCGCGGCGCGACGACATCGAGCGCGAGTTCCGCAAGCACAAACGGGACTTCCAGCTCGACCGCTTCCCCGGGGTGAGCGTGCCATGAGACGCGCATTGCTTCTCCTCGGCGCCGCTGCGCTGTTCGCGGCCTATCAGTATTACTACTCTGACACTCTCACCACCATCAACCTCACCAAATGGACCCAGAACGGCGCCCTCACGCCTACCAGCGGCGGGCTGACCGCGCCCAGCGCCAACGGCGGCTCGCTTATCTCCACCGTCGCCGTGCCCGACGGCACCAGCGAGTACGAGGTGAAGACCACGCTGACGCTGACCGCCTCCGGCGGCGTCTACGTCCACTACCTGCGTGCCAGCGCCGATGCCATGTCCGGGCCGGCGGCGCAAGGAACCTATTACGCCATCGAGCTGCAGTATCCCACCTTCAGCGGCTCGGCCTGCACCGCCAGCCTGCTGGCCTACAAGCGGGTGAGCGGCGTGGTCACCTTCCTGACCTCCACCATCGTCCCCTGCCGCAACGGCATGGTGTTTCGCTCGGTCCGTCTGCCTGCCCCGTGGGAGGTGATTTCGGTGCAGATCGACGGCCTCCAGTATTTGGTCATCACCGACAGCTCCATCGCGACCGGCAAGCCCGGCGTCGGCGCCTACTCCACTCCGGCCGGCAACAGCATCGCCCTGGTCGAGCTTGGTCCGGCGGACCGGGTCGCCCCCAGCGGCCCCAACCCGCAGTCGTTCGGCGCCTCGGTCTTCCCCAACAAGGTGGATCTGCAATGGCAGGGCAGCGTCGATGACGCCAACGGTATCGGCTTCTTCGTCTTCAGCGTCGTCCGCGACGGCGCCTGGCTGATGTGCACCCGCACACCGGAACTCAGCGATCCGACCGTCTCGCCCTCGACGACGTACACCTACACGATCTACGCTGTCGATTACCACTGGAACCATTCGGCGGCGGCGACCATCACGGTCACCACCCCGCCGGCCGGTTCGATCGACCCGCGCCAGATCGGCGTGCGCCCGCTCGGCGCTTACTGGGGCGCCGCCGGCGAGCAGATCGACATGCGCTCCGGCAACCTCAACTTCACCCTGCCGCTGTTGAGAGCCCAGGGGCGCGGCGGGTCCGGAGTGGCCTTCGCGTTGAGTTACAACTCCCAGCTCTGGCGGCAGGACTCCGGCGGCACCTGGAAGCTTGGCCGCGACGTCGGCTACGGCTTTGGCTGGCGACTCCAGGCCGGTTCCATCACCCCCTACTGGTCCGACTACTGGACCGTCCATCACTATTTGTTCACCGATTCCAGCGGCGCCGAGTACCGGCTCGACGTCAACACCAACGGCATCTGGACCTCGCGCGAAGGGATCTACCTGGAATACGACGCCGCCGCCCAGCGGCTCTACTTCCCCGACGGCAGCTTCTGGGTGATGGGGGCCGTTTCGGCCGGCACCGAGCAGGACGCCGGCACGCGCTACCCCACCCTCGTCCAGGACTCCAACGGCAACCAGATCTTCGTTCGCTACCGCGCCGGGCTGGGCGTCACCTGGACCGATTCCAGCGCCCGCATCAACGAGATCGAGGACGTGCGGGCCAAGCAGGTTTATTACCCTATCCGATACGTGACTTACACGTTCACTTACAATACCGACCCCATCCCCCATCTCACCGCCATCACCAACTACATCGACACCGGAGAACGCTACACCTTCGGCTACCTGAGCCAGAACCTGAACTCGCCCTTCTCGCCGCCGCTGGCCTACGGCCAGACCAGCGTGCTCCAGAGCGTGACCGTCACCGGCCTGAGCCTGACCCGCCAGTTTCAGTACGACGCCGGCGGCTCGGGTGAGCTCACGAAGATCACTCTGCCCTACGGCGGCTACCTGCGCTATGCCTATCGCACCTTCACATACCTGGGCAACCGGACACTGCGCGAGGTCGAGTACCGGTATCTCGCGCCCTCGGCCGGGGCGAGCGAGCTGACTTACACACTGGGACGCGACCCCGCTGATTCGGGCCGCACCATTCATCGGTACACGACAGTGAACGACCCCGGCGGCGCCGCCTACCGGGCCTGGTACTTCTACACCGATCCGGCGCTGTGGTGCATGGGCCTGCTGGAGCAGCTTCATGACCGCGTCCTGCCCAGCGGGGCCACCAAACGCTACCACACCTACTTCTGGACCCAGGACGGGGCCGGCACGCCTTACCCCACGGCGGTTGTCACCATTCTCGACCCCGGCGCCGCCTACGAGAAGCAGACCAGGACTGAGCAGACCCTGGACACCCATGGCAACGTCACCCAGTCGAAGATCTACGATTACGGCAGCCCCGTTCCCACACGCACTTACACCAACACCTACCTCACCGGTTCGAACTACACCTCGCGGCACATCTGGAACCGGCTGGTCTCCACCAGCGTCTCGGGCAGCGGCCAGAACGTCAGCCTGGTGGCGAACACCTACGACTTCGGCTACTGCACCGACCGCACCGGCCTGCGCAACCACGACAGCGCCAACTACGGAGTGAACTTTTTCTACCGCGCTAACGTGACCAGCCGGCTGGTGCCCGGGGCGACCACCAACTTCCGCTACGACATCACCGGCAGCCTGGTCACCGCCGACGACAACTACGGCCACAGCGTTTCGGTGACCCCGGCCGCGGGCACCAACTACGCCGCGCCGGGAGCAATCACCACTTCAACCCTCACGACCAGCATGAGCTGGACCTCCTTCCTCGGCCTGGCCGCGGAGACCGGACCGAACTCGGACACGGCCAGCTTCAGCTATGACACCTTCGCCCGGCCTTTGACCACCACCTCACCCCACGGGGCGGTGACCAACTACACTTACAACAACGCCACGCGCACCCGGACGGCCACCGTCAACAACCGCTGGACCAAGACCACCATGGACGGCCTGGGCCGCACGGTCAAGGTCGAGACCGGCACGGGCACGACGAGGAACTCGGTGGTTGACCGCGAATACGCGTCCTGTGCCTGTTCGCCCCTGGGCCGGCTCAAGCGCGCCTCGCAGCCCTATGCACCCGGCGGCACGATCTACTGGACGACGTACACCTACGACGCGCTGGGGCGCGTCACCAGCGTCGATCATCCCGGCGGCACCGGCTCGACCATTTACGTCTACGAGGGCAACACCGTCAAAGTCACCGATCCGGCAGCAAAATGGAAGAAGTTCGTCATGGACGCCTA
>JBBTDS010000569.1:0-1056 GCA_038060875.1 Acidobacteriota bacterium
GCTCTTCTCCAGACCCGTTTCGCCTGAAAATCGCCGCCCAACTGCGAAAGCGAGGTTCGCGCACCTTTGCCCCAGGGCGCGCCAGGGTCACGCATCAGTTTCGCCGTCACCGCCGAGGTCGGACTGCTGGATTGACGAGCGCGATGGCCACGATCTGGCGATCGAACTTCATTGCGCTCTTGGTGATCTGCATCCCCTCTCGCGGATCGCCAGCCTTGATCGCCGCGCGCAAACGCATGGCGAGTTCCACTGCGGCGCGCTCGCGGGCATGCTCGACAAGCTTTGCCTGTTCGCCCTGTTGAAGCTCAGCGTCGGGGAAGAGCAGGAGGGAGAGGATCGTGCTGTCGAAGGCCACCATCTGGCTGTCAATCCTCCCGAAGTTGGCGCGCCAAGTCGATCGGATTGAGACGCCCGCCTTCAGGTGGGGTCAGGCGCGCCCGCAGCCCCTCAAAGATCTTAGAAAGCGGAGTTTCGTCGAGGATCTCGAAGCTCTCGATGTCGAAACGATGAAGCTTCCACTCACCCGATTCGGCGCGCGACCACGTTCCTCTGCCGCGGACCCGAACCGGCGGCCCGAAGACATGCTGCGCCAGGCGCCGCGGGGCGCGATCCGGGGCCTCCGAACGCCCGGCAATTTCCCATCCACGTGCGGTGAATTTTCCGCCGCTACTTCGGCGGCTGCTCTTTGGTCTTCTCTTCCGGCAGCGGCTCCGGCGTCTCGAAGGTGACCACGGCCTCGGCGGCGAACTTGCGGTAGAGACGGAATTCCACTTCGTTCTTGGCGAGCCGCTTGCCCTCGCGCATCCGCACCACCGCGCGGAGCGGCAGCCAGTACTGGCCCCCGGCGATGTCGGTGAAATCGTAATCCAGCACCGTGCCGGCCTGCTGGATGGGGAACGACGGCCCCAGGGCCTTCGCTTTCAGGCGCGCCCGGATGGATCGGCATCGTGCGACCGATGGTGTGGTGCCCGGGCCTGTGTTTGTGTATCCTCCCAGTGGCGGTTCCGCCAGTGGTCTTGCAACGGCCCGCCTGACTCAACCCGGCAAACGAATACT
>JBBTDS010000570.1:0-7610 GCA_038060875.1 Acidobacteriota bacterium
ACAGGATGTTGTGTGAAAACGTCCCGGCGCGCGGCTTGGACCCGCTGCGCTTTGAGTTCACGCTGCTCAAGCCGCAGTTCTGACCCGGCGGGTCACGCTTGTTCGTGAAACATCCGGAGCATGTCCGGTCTCGCCAGTGCTTCGGCAAGTTCGGTGACCAGTGGTTCCAGATAGGCCCGGTCCACTGACTGGCTGAACCGGCGCAGGAGGCGCCGCGCATCCTCAGCGTCCCGCTCCCGCTCCGACGTCAGCTTCATCAGGATGAGGTCTTCGATCGCGGCCACGCGTATCGCTTTACCGGCGATCTCTTTCGTGGACGCGCGCCCGATCGCTTGCCTCTCGTAGGGGAAACGGGCGAAGATCAGGTCGGCACGGACACCCGGGGAGGTTTGGACCGGCAATACCCGCGTTTCCCGCGCGAACCCGACAGGATCAGTGGGGAGAGCGCGAAGCCGCTCACACAGCCGGGCGATGGAGCGTTCAAGGTCCTCCGGCTCCACCCAGACAACCATGTCCACATCCAGCGTGGCCCGAGGCTCACCCCACACGGCTACTGCCAGCCCGCCAACCAGCATGTGGGCGATGGACAGCGAATCCAGAACGGCCGTCACTTCCAGAACGGCGGCTTCGAGCGGGGTCACCGGCTTAGACGTCTCAGCACGGCCTGCATCGCCTGGACGCCGCGCTTTTCGGGGTCAGGATCCGCGGTGCGCACATCCGGCGGTAGCCACTGCCAGATGGTCCCCAGGTCGGCCAGGATCGCCCCCGCGTCGCGCTCCACGGGCGGCTGCTGGGCCTCCCAGCGGTTGAACTCAGCCCACTGCCGCATCCGCTCCCGCAACTCTTCCGCCAGCGTCATCTCTAGTATCCATTCTACGCCTCGCGGCGCGCCCCGTCAGATTGCGCTATCCTGGCCTCCATGATGGAGCGGATATGAATCGCAGGGAATTCGTCGGTATGGCGGCGGCCGGGCTCACCCAAAGTGCCGAGGGCCGGTTCAAGAAGGGCATCTGGTGCTTCGCTTTTCCCCAGGAGATGCCCTACGCCGAGTGTTTCCGCCGGCTCAGGAACGCGGGCTTCGAAGGCTTCGACATCCGGTTGGGCGATGAAATCAAGCTCTCCTCCACCCCCGACCAGGTGAAGCGCGTGGCCGAGCAGGCGCGCAAGGCCGGCGTGACCATCATCAGCATGTACGTGGCCGAGGGGCTGAACGACAACCCGTTGAACGACCCTTCGCCCGAGGTCCGCGCGCGCGGCCTGGCCGCCATCGAAAAGGCCATCGAAATAGCCACCTGGCTCGACCACTGCCCCTTGCTGCTGGTGCCCGGACGCGTGGGCTCCGGCGCCAAGTTCCGGGTCGGATACCAGGAGACCTGGGACCGCACCACCGCCGAGCTTCGCAAAGTCGTGCCGCGGGCGGCCCAGGCCAAGGTCATAATCGGGCCCGAGAACATGTGGAACAAGTTCCTGCTGAGCCCTCTTGAGATGCGCAGCTACGTGGACCAGTTCCGCAGCCCCTGGCTCCGCACGCACTTCGACGTGGGCAATCCCATGCAGTACGGCTACCCCCAGGATTGGATACTCACGCTGGGGAGCCGGATCACCCGCGTCCACCTGAAGGACTATAAGCTGTCCGCGCGCTCCGAGCAGGGCCGCTTCGTCAATCTCCTGGAAGGCGACGTGGATTGGAAGGAAGTCATGGCCGCCCTGGTGAAGATCGGTTACCGCGGCTTCCTGTCCACCGAGGCAAGCTACGATCCCAAGGATCCGGATCAGCTCAAGAAGATCTCCCTGACCGTGGACAAGATCCTGGCGATGGCGTAGCAGCCCGCGGAGGCAAGGTGAAGAAACTTGGAGTCGGCCTCATCGGCACCGGCTGGGTGTCGAACGAATACATCAAGGCGTTTCAGAACAACCCCCACTGCGAGGTCGTCGCCATTTGCAGCCGCGATGCCGGCCGCGCGCGCGCCAAGGCCGCCGAGCACGGCCTCAAAGACTGCGCGGCCTTCGACGGGCTGGCTGAAATGCTCAAAGAGGGCGCGCTCGACATCGTCGCCGTCTGCACGCCGCACGACCAGCACGTCGAGCAGGGAATCGCCTGCGCGCGCGCCGGCAAGCACCTCGTCATGGAGAAGCCGGTCGCCCTCACCCTGGCCAGCCTGCGCGCGCTGGACCAGGCCATCCGCGCCGCCGGCGTCAGGACCGTCACCAGCTTCGTGCTCCGCTGGAACCCGATGTTCCACAACATCAGCGCCATGCTGGACCAGAACCTGATCGGCGAGGTCTACTACGCCGAGGTGGACTACCTGCACGGGATCGGGCCCTGGTACGGCTCCTGGAAGTGGCTGATCTCGAAGAAACAGGGCGGCAGTTCCCTGCTGATGGCCGGCTGCCACGCGGTCGATGCCCTGCGCTGGTTCATGCGCGATGAAGCCGTCGAGGTGACCGCCTGTTCGAACAAGAGCAAGTCCAACAAGCTCCAGTACGAGTACGACCCGAACATCGTCGCTATCGTCCGCTTTGCCGGCGGCGCCATCGGCAAGGTCGCCTCGCTGGTCGAATGCCGCATGCCCTACGTTTTCGACGTGCGGCTCTTCGGCGAAAAAGGGACCATCCGCAACAACCAGGTCTTCACCACCGATTGGCCCGGCCAGAAGGGGTGGGCCGTCATCCCCACCGTGCTGCCCGATTCCGGGGACGTCACCCATCATCCTTTCCAGGCCGAGGTCGATCACTTCGTCGAATGCATACTCACCGGCACGGAATCCCATGCCAGCGTGGCCGATGCCGTCAAGACGCACGAGATCTGCCTGGGCGCCGACCTGTCGGCGGCCGAGGGCAGGCCGGTTCGTCTGCCGCTGGACTGAGCCATGGCCCGCCGGGCTCCGCTGAAAGGGCTGCTCCGAGTCGTTGACGCCGGGCAGATGGAGCGCCTGCACCAAGGCGCGCTGAAAGTGCTGGAGACGACCGGGCTGCTCATCCGCGGCCGGTTCCTGCTGGAGGCGCTGGCGGACGCCGGCTGCAAGGTGGATTTCGAAAAGAGCCGGGCCTGGTTCAAACCCGATCTCGTCGAACGGCAGATCGCCGCCCAGCGCGGCCGCTATCGGATGGTGCGGTCCTCGCTCTGGTATCCCTTCTGCCGCGAAATGCCCGCCGATGATGTCGCCTGTCCCGACGAGTGGTGCGTGGATTTCGGATTCGCCACCCCGGCCATCTACGACTACCCGAGCGGGAGCTACCGGCCCGCGACGCGGCAGGACCAGGTGGACGTCATCAGGTTGGGCAATGCCCTGCCCGAGGTGAAAGCGATCTGCGCGCCGTTTGTGTGCGGTGACTTCGATCCCAGGATCGAGACCATCGAGTCCTCGCGCATCCTCCTTCTGAACACGCGCAAGCCCGGATGGGTGGGCACGAGCAGCGGCCGCGAGGTCAAGTACCTCGCCGAGTTCGCCGCGCTGGCGGTGGGCAACGATCGGGAGACGCTGCGCACCATGCCGCCGGTGTTCGTGCACGCCTACTGCACCACATCGCCGCTGAAGCTCGATACGCGCGCCTGCGAGGTGTTCGAGGAAGCCTGCAAGTACGGCTTCCCGGTGAATTTTGCGCCGATGCCGATCCTGGGCGCGACCGCGCCGGTCACGCCGGCCGGGGCGGTGGTGGTGGCGACCGCGGAGATCCTCGGCTCGATGACCGCGGCCACGCTGGTGGCGCCGGAGGCTTACTACTACGCCACCGCTATCTCCGGCGAGATGGACATGAAGACCACCCAGATCTGCTACTCCACCCCGGCGGCGATTCTGACTGATGCGGCCCTGCATCAGCTCTTCCGCTTCAAGTACGGCATCGTGCTGAATGTCGAAGCCGGCTACGTCGAGGCGAAGTCCCCGGGCATTCAGGCCGCTTTCATGAAAACGTATCGCCAGATGGCCTTCGGCGCCACCGCCAGCATGTCGCTGCCGGTCGGCCTGCTCGACAACGGGGCGGTCTTCTCGCCCGCGCAGGCGATGCTCGACCTGGACATGAACCGCGCTATGTATGAGTTCGGCCGGGGCATGGAGGTCAGTGACGAGACGATGTGCGTCGATCTGATCAACGAGCTTGAGTTCTGCCAGCAGGACACTTACCTGGAGAGCGCACACACGCTCCGGCACTTCCGCGATGTTTTCTGGGCGACGCGGATGTTCGACCGGACCTACCGCGGGGCGGACGCAAACGAGCCGCACGAAGCGGACCGCCGGATCCTCCAAAAGGCCGACCGCGCCTGGCGCGAGCTGGTCAGCGCGCAGGAGCCGCTGGAAGTCGATCCTCGGTTCGCCGCCGAATTGGACCGCATCGTCGCGGCGGCCCGCACCGACCTGCTGGTGTAGCCCAAAACCTGAAAACCGGAAAACCGGGGACAGACGGAACCGTCCCCGGTTTTCAGGCGCGCTTGCAACCGGCGCGGAAAGAGTCTACACTGGGAATAGATCGGGGCGTGGCTCAGCCTGGCTAGAGCGCCTGGTTCGGGACCAGGAGGTCGGTGGTTCAAATCCACTCGCCCCGACCAGCTTTCGTTCGTCCTTCTCTGGGACCTGGGCCGATGCAGCACCGACAGGCTGGTATCTGCTTTTTCTTCGGGTGCGCAGGGCGATTCGGGTCAAGCGGCGCGTCCACACCATCCTTGCCTGGCCTTGTAGCCTCCATGACCACGTCCGCCCGCGGGTGCACGTACCCCGCATGCCTTGAGGTGCTGCTTCTTCAGACTCGACTTCTCGATGTGGCCCGGGCGCGTCGGCGCCGGGAACGGCGATGCATGGTATTCTGGCGTTAGGTTGCAGACATGGTCCGGGAGGAGATCCACATTCCGAGAGGTTGGCTAGCGGACTTCTGCCGGAGGTGGAAGATTGTGGAGCTTTGCCTGTTCGGCTCCGTGTTGCGGGAGGACTTTGGTCCAGACAGCGACCTGGACCTGCTGGTCAGCTTCGCCCCCGACGCCGACTGGAGTCTGCTGGATCACGTGGCGATGGAGGAAGAGCTGTCCGGCATCCTCCGGCGAAAAGTGGATCTGGTCTCACGGCGGGCCATTGAGCGAAGCGCCAACTGGATACGCCGAAAGGCCATACTGGATAGCGCGGAGCCGTACTTTGTTCCGCGATGAAGCGCATCTTCTGGATATCCTGGCGGCGGCGCGGCTGGCGATCGAGTTCAAGGGGACCGCGGACAGGTCTAACTTCCTCAACGACGTCAAGACGCAAGCGGCGGTTCTGCACCAACTGATGGTGATCGGCGAGGCGGTCAAGAGACTCTCGGAGGAGTTCCGGAGGGTGCACCCCGAAGTGCCGTGGAAGCTGATTGCCGGGACTCGCGACAAGTTGATCCACCACTACGAGGCCGTGGACCTGGACGAGGTGTGGAGGATGGTCACCTCGGATCTCCCTGAGTTGATTCGTTTGGTGGAACCCTTGGCCCCGCGCGAGCAATGAACCCGCACCACAGATCCTTGAGCTGTGGCTCAGCCTGGCTCGAGCGCCTGGTTCGGGATCAGGAGGTCGGTGGTTCAAATCCACTCGTCCCGACCAGCCTTCATCCCCTCCGGGGCCGCTGCTTGCACCTGAGAGTGCTGACACTGGAACACAGCCGCCTCGCTCCTCTGACGCTTTTCCCCAGGTTCAGTCGGTTGTAGGACAATACGACCATGGGCCCGACTCTGGAGCAGGACGCGACACTCCGGCAAATCGTGGACCGGCTAGTGCGGGCAGTGGATCCCGAGAAGCTCATCCTTTTCGGCAGCCGCGGCACGGGCGGTGCGCGCCCTGACAGCGACTACGACATCCTGATCGTAAAACGGGAACCGGATCCGCGACGACGGCGGACCGGCCCTCTTTATCAACACCTCTGGGGAGTCCCCAAGCCGGTCGATCTGCTCTGGTTCACCCCGGAAGAGATTGAGGCATGGTCCGAGGTCCGGCAGCATGTGGCGACCCAAGCCGTGCGGAGGGGAGTCGTGCTGTATGAAAAAAAGCCCGGTTGATTTGGCGCATCAACTCGTCGCCAAAGCCGAAAACGACCTCTCGGCCGCCGGGATCGGACTCGAACACGCCGCGCCTCTGGATACCGTTTGCTTTCACATCCAGCAAGCGGCGGAGAAACTGCTTAAAGCCTGTCTCGCCGCGAATGACATCGAATACCCCTTCACCCATGAACTCAGAGATCTGCTGGATCTCTCGGTTCCCCTTTACCCGTTCCTTCAGGAATTCCAGTCCGTGTTGCCCGAATACACGGAGTTCGCAGTGCGCTTTCGTTACGACGAACTGCCGTGGGTGACAAAGGAAGATGCACGGCGGGCGTTCGAAGTAGTCGCTCGCCCGCGGGACAGGGTCCGCGTTGTGCTGAAGGCGGACCGCTGAAGGATCAGGATAGCGGTCGGGGCGTGGCTCAGCTTGGCTAGAGCGCCTGGTTCGGGACCAGGAGGTCGGTGGTTCAAATCCACTCACCCCGACCAGCTTTAATGGTTTCTAATCTGCGGCTTACGACGGCCCGGGGCCGGCAGGCACCGGGCTGTTTTTCGTGGGTGTGCCCAGAATGTGCCCTGGCTGGCGCCCCGTCGCTCACGGCTTCCAGTCCTTCAGGCTGGGAAATTGAGGTTCATCGTTGACCCATCGGTAGCCGAGCACCTGAATGCCGATCTTCCGTAGTCTGTCGGTAAGCGTCAGAGCAACCCATCTGTTCACGCGGTGAAGTTGGTGGTGAAGTGGGGAGTGAGCGAAGAGCTGGTGGGAAAGAGACGGCGCCGCCGAAGCCGGGCGGAGGCCGAGCAGTTGGTTGCGGACTACGAGGCGGGCGGGTTGAGCCGGGAGGAGTTCTGCCGGCAGCATGGGCTGGCCTTGAGTACGCTGGAGCGGTACCGGCGGCGGCAGCGGCAGGCGCAGGGTGAAACAGCCGGCGCGGGCCGGTGGCTGGCGGTGGAGCTATCCGGTCCCGGCCCGGCGGGCGGGAGCGCGGCCGGCAGCGGGCTGTGGGTCTGCGCCAAGCGCCTGGAGCAGGGCCGCTTCCGCTGGCTGGAGGCCGCCGGCGGGCAGCCGAAGGTGGCGCTCAGCCACGCGCCACTGGCGCTGCTGGAGCTGGAACCTGGGGTGAGCCAGGCCGAAGTCCAGGCGGAGAGCGAACGCGAGCCCCCGCCGGCGCGGATCATCGACAAGAGCCTGGTCAGCGACCGGGTGGTGATCGACACGGTGGTGGCCAAATACAGCGACCATCTGCCGTTGTATCGGCAGAGCGCGATCCTGGCGCGGGAGACGGGCCTCGAGCTCAGCCGCGCGACGCTGGACGGAGGGGTGATGCGGGTGGGCGAGCTACTGACTCCCGTGGCCGCAGTGATTGGCCGCGAGTTAGTCGGCGGCACTTACATCCAGGCCGATGAAACACCGGTAGACCCGCTTACGGGATGGCCGCGGGCAGAATCACCAGGCCTATCTGTGGCAATACAGCCGACCGGGAGGCAGCCTGGTGTTCGACTTCCGCCTGGGGCGCGGGCGCGACGGGCCCAAGGAGTTCCTGGGCAGATTCGAGGGTATCCTGCAGACCGACGGCTATGTCGCTTACGACCAGGTGGGCGGGCCGAAGATGGTGCA
>JBBTDS010000571.1:0-1823 GCA_038060875.1 Acidobacteriota bacterium
TTGATTCTCCCGTAAAAAGTCCCTTTTTGGCGTGAATTCCCGAATATAAATCCGCATTATCTCCGCCGCCTCCATTGCTCTACCGGTCACCCCGCCCATTTTTGGGCAAAGCTGTTCCGGCGGCCGGATTGCGGCTTACTGCACCCAGGGTTCTTTTTCACTACGATGGCGTTATGGCGCACCCTCAGCCAGTCCGGCCACTCCGTTTCAACTTCGCGGCTTACCCTCCGATACTTTGAGGGACTACCGCTAAACGTGCGCAACAGCGCCCTCAACTGCCTGACTGGATTTGAGACGCTGCAGATTCCAATAATTCAACGCCCGTTTCAAATTGCACGCCGTCACCTTAAAATACACCGCCAGTTTCACGCGCACGCCGCCGCGCACCCGTAGCTTGCGCAATCCATGCCGCCGTTTCAACTCCGAATTGGTTCCCTCTATCCCGGCACGGATGGCCTGCCGCTTCCCGAATTCAGGCTGCTGTGCCTCCCGGCATTTAAGCCATTCCCCGGCTTCCTTTTTATCTATGGGGCATTTATCGCTGGGGACCGGATAGCTTACTCCAGGCTTGGGTTTGCCCCTGGCTGGCGCGGGAGCGCACAAATTCACGCCGTGTCCGGCGGCCTTGCTCGCATTCTTAGCGCCGCTGTAGCCTGTGTCGGCAATAAGCTCTTCAGGCTTATGCCCGCTTTTCTCAAGCGATTCTATTACGGGCAGCAACGCCTTGTTATCGCTCCCACTCGACGGCGTCACCTGCACTTCAGTAATCAGCTCAACGGCATTGCTTTCCACGCAACTCTCCGCCAACTGCACTTCGTATCCTTTGCCTTTGTGGCCGGAATATGTCACATCCTCGTCATGCGGCGTCTGCAGGGAAGCGCTCTCAACTTCTTTTGGAATTTTCAACTTTACCGGAACCGGCGGTTCCCCGCCGTCATCATCGCCTTCCGCCGGCGGCTCGGGCTTATCTGAAATCTCGCACTGGTCCGATAACAGCCGCTTCATAAGACCGTATTCATTGAACTTTTCCACCGCGGCATTGCCCTTAAACCGCTCAACCAGCCGGTATAAATCCCGCGCCGCCACCGACAGCCGCCTGCGCCCTTCTTCTTTGCGGGCATCGTGGTAACGCGAATCATCGCTGTAGCGCTTCAGTATCCCGACACCGATAGTCTCGTACAGGCTGCTGTCCGTCTTCTTTAACTCATGCAGAAAAAAACGCAGTGTCTCGCAAAACAGTCCAAGCCGGTTCAATACCGCGAAATTCGACAGGATATGTGTGGAATCAAGCCTCTGCCTTGTCACACTGATACCAAGCTCAGCAATAAGCTTGTCGGTTATTTTTCTAAATACAACATGCCCCTTCTCATGTCTCATAACAGCTTCACGGAAATTGTGTAGCGTCTTCTGGCACAGCTTCGCTTCATCCGGCTCAAGCCCGAACGCATACCACCACCGCGTGTCAAACTCCAAAGCGCCAAGCGCCTCCATGTCCGTCAGATTATGCATCTCTTTGAGGATATGCAGGCCGGCTAGCAGGGCTACAGGGCAATTGGGCCTGCCCATGCGTTCATCATAGATTTCGGCAAATTCGGGCTCTGCTCCAAGCAAAACAGGTAGTGCCTTCTCATGAAACGGCCCAGCCCAGCTTTTTTCACAGGCAGCTTTTTTATGCGGGGTCATCAAACCGTATGCGTCAAACAATTTACCCTGGCGGTCGCTTAATCGGAACATATCTGCTCCTTTTCCCGAACGCGCGCGAGTGCGCGCGTTCGGGCTATTGCATATATTGTAGCAGATTTTGGTTTCCGCGACTATCCCGA
>JBBTDS010000572.1:0-2782 GCA_038060875.1 Acidobacteriota bacterium
TGAGCGCGAACAGCAGGCCGAAGACGGGGCCGCTGGTGGGATCGGTGGAGAGGTGATCGAAGTCGCCGCGGAGGGTGTGGCGGAGGGCTTCCACGCGGGCGGGGAGTTGCGGTTGGGAACGGACTCGACATACATGGGGACAGCATATCACACTGACTCAAAACACACAACATGTACTTATAATCTACATGGGTACAAGTCTGACCGAAATCGAAGGGCTGCTTGAAACACAGGAAAGGGGTTAGCTCAAAAAGTGTGCCTTACGGCAGGGGGAAGATCCGTCGGAGCATCGCTCCAGCAAGGAGGCCAGCACTACCTCCCGGCGGCTTCTGTCCATGCCATAGGACGTTACAAATTCAGTAGAAATGACCACCGCTCCCTGCGGTCGCGGCTCAGCCTGGCGTATCTCTACACTCAGATTCTGGCATCTGACCGAAACTCCGACCACTTTAGCACTTCCATGTCGCGCACCCCCGCCAGAGCGGCCGCAACAACCAGCGCCAGCGTTCGGGCAAGCATAGCCGTGTAGTATACCTCGGTAGGATAGGTCTCCTGACTGTCGCGTTCCAATATAATCGAGCAGGAGGAGAGATCTTATGCTTCGCCTGATCGCGGTATTGATGACAACTCTATCCTTGGCCTGGGCTCAGACGCTCGGCGGCAGTGTTGATGCCAAGGCAATTGCCGCGCACCCGGCGGTGACCGCGGCCATCCAGGTTCTTGACGCCTGGATCGCGGCCACGGCCGCCTCACGCGAGCAGCCCGGCCTGTCGGCCGGCGTCCTTTACGACCAGGAGTTGATCTGGTCCAAGGGCTACGGCTTTGCCGACGTCCAGAAGAAGACGCTGGCCACGCCCGCGACCCTGTACCGCATCGCCTCCATCTCCAAGCTGTTCACGTCCACCGCTATTCTCCAGCTTCGCGACGCCGGCAAGCTCGAACTCGACGACCCGGTGGTGAAGCATCTGGCTTGGTTCAAGATCAAGAACCTGCACCCGCAGGGTCCGGTCGTCACCATCCGGCACCTGCTCACCCACACCTCGGGTCTGCCGCGCGAAGCGTCCGGCGTCAACTGGACGGACCGCCACTTCCCCAGCCGCGAGGAGATGATCCGCACGCTGGCCGGCCTGGAGACGGTGTTCCCCGCCGAGGTGCAGTGGAAGTATTCGAACCTGGCGCTGTCGCTGGCAGGCGAGATCGTGGCGGCCGCATCCGGCGAGCCGTGGGACCGCTACCTCGAAACCCACATTCTCAAGCCCCTGGGCATGACGGCAACGCGTGTGTTGCCCGGGCCGGGCACCGCTGGACTCGCCACCGGCTACGGCCGGCGCGTGCCCAACCTGGCGCGGGAAGCGCAGCCGGTGGTGGACATCCAAGCCGAACGGCCCGCGGGCAACCTCGCCTCCAGTGTGGCCGACCTCGCGAAGTTCCTTGCCCTCCAGATGCGCGACGGCCCGGCGGGCGGCGCCCAGATCCTGAAGGGCTCGACGCTGCGCGAGATGCACCGCATCCACTGGCTGCGGCCCGACTGGACGAGCGGCTGGGGGCTGGGCTTCTCGGTGCGGCGCGCCGGCGGGCAGGTGCGCATCGGTCACGGCGGCAGCCTCCCCGGCCACCGCACGCAGATCGAGATTGCGCCGGCCGACAAGCTCGGCGTCATCGTCCTGACCAACGCCGACGACGGAAATCCGGTCCGCTACGTCGATCAGGCGTTCGACCTGCTCACGCCCGCCACAAAGCGCGCCATCGGGCCGCCCAAGCCGCCCGCCGCCGATCCTGCCTGGCAGAAATACACCGGCACTTACACCTGGAAGCATTCCGACGTCGAGGTGCGCATCCTCGATGGCGAGCTGACGCTGATCAGTCCCGAGGACGACAACCCGTGGGAATCGCGAGTCCTGCTGAAGCCTGTCGGGCCGCACACCTTCCGGATGGAGGCTCCGTCAACCTCCTACGCAGCCCTCGGGGAGTTGCTCCGGTTCGAAGTGGACGCCCAGGGCCGGGTCACCAAGGCGCGCACGCCTAATTCCTATTGGTTGCGCAAAGCGCCAAGCGGCCCTTGAGCGCACCCTGAATCACCGCGGCACCACCGGCAGCACCACGTGCGAGGGACGCCCGGCGTCGTGGTAGACCGTCTGCCCGGCTGTCTGCATGCGCGTGGTCTTGCCCAGGTCCTCGCCGGTGTTCGGGTTGCGGTCGTACTTGGGGAAGGCGCTGGAGGCGATCTCCAGCCGGATGCGGTGGCCCTTGAGAAACACCTGGCAGGTGTTCCAGGCGTCGATGTTGTAAGCGTAGATCCGGCCCGGCTCGATCAGCGAAGGGCGCTCCATGCCTTCGCGGAAGCGGGCGCGCACCATGCCGTCGGTGAGCCGTTGCGCGAAGCCGTTCGGCCAGACGTCGAGCAGCTTGGCCATGAAGTCGGTGTCGCGGGCCGAGGAGGCGGCGTGAAGCTGGACTTTGACCGGGCCGCAGACCTCGGTGTCCTCAGTGACTGGTTCGCTGGTGTAGACCAGCACGTCGTCGCGCCGCTCGACCGGCCGGTAGTCGTCCGGGCCGCCGAGTTGCGCGAAGGTGGGCTCGGTTATGAAAGGCGTCGGCTGAGCCGGGTCGTAGGTGTAACGGTCCGGCGGTTCCTCGGCTGCCGATGAGGTGGAGAGTGAGCCGTCGCCGTAAAAGCTGTTCGCCCGCCCCTTGCTGTGCAGGTAGAACTTCGTAAAGCGGGTGCTGGCGATGGGCCACTCCTGCTCGTCGCGCCAGCGGTTGGCGCCCATGACGAACAGCC
>JBBTDS010000573.1:0-9936 GCA_038060875.1 Acidobacteriota bacterium
GCGACCACAGCAATTCCTACGAGGCTTGGAAGCGCATGGGCTCGCCGCAGCAACCCTCACCCGAGCAATACGCGCAGCTTGAGAAGGCGGCGCGGCTCGAGCTGCTGGAGCCGCCGCGCTGGATAGTTGCCAAGTCAAACGCGGTGACGCTCGGCTTCCGCCTCCCTCGCCAGGGCGTCTCGCTGGTGGAGCTGCGGTGGTAGGGACAGCCTGCGTGTTTCCTGTTTTGCTGATAAACAGGAAACACGCAGGCTGTCCCCGTATCAGCCGGCGAACTTGTAGCCCAGCCCGCGCACGGTCAGGATGTACTCGGGGAACTTGGGATTCGCCTCCAGCTTCTGCCGCAGCCAGGTGACGTGGACATCGACCGTGCGCGTGGCGGGCAGCGCCTCGTAGCCCCAGACTTCCTTGAGCAGCTCCTCGCGGGTGACGAGCGCGCCGCGGTGCTCGATCAGGTAGCGCAGCAGGTGATACTCGCGCGCCGAGAGCGCGACCGGCTTGCCGTCGCGGGTCACCTCGGCGCTCTTGAAGTTCACCGCGACCGGGCCGAAGCGGTATGACCCGCCCGCCGGCGCGGGCTTGGCCGCCCGCCGCAGCAGCGCCTCGACGCGCGCCAGCAGCTCCATCATGTCGAACGGTTTTGTGAGGTAGTCGTCGGCGCCGAGCTGCAACCCGACCACCTTGTCCACCACCTGGCTGCGCGCGGTCAGCATGAGGATCGGCGTCTCGATCCCCTGTTGCCGCAGCCGCCGGCAGACGTCGATCCCGCTCTTGCGCGGCAGCATGAGATCCAGGATGATCAGGTCCCAGGCCCCGCTGGCCGCCTCCGCCAGCCCGCTCTCGCCATCGGCGCGGCTCTCGACCATGAAGCCCTCGCCGCGGAGGCGGTCGGTCAGCGTCATGACCAGGCCGGCCTCATCCTCGATAAGCAGGATTCTTCGCTCCGTTGAATTCATCGCATGCTTGCGCCGTCTCGTCCGTGAGTGCGGGAATCCACACCACGAACTTCGCCCCCTGGCCGGGAGCGCTCTCCACCGTTAGCGTACCCGCGTGCGCCTCGACGATCCGCTTCGCCAGCGCCAGCCCCAGCCCGAAGCCGCGCGCCTGCTCGCGGGCAGCGCGCCGCCCACGGTAGAAGGGGTCGAAGATCCGCGGCAGATCCGCGGGATCGATGCCAGGGCCGCGATCCTCGACCACGATCGCCACCCCGTTCGACCGGCCGCAGGCCCGCACTCCGATCCACTGGCCCTGGCCGCCGTGCGTCAGCGCGTTGTCGATCAGGTTGCGCAGAGCGTGGGCCAGCGAGGTCGGGTCGGCCAGCACCGGCGGCAGGTCAGGATCGACAGACGACTCCAACTGGCACCCGGCCGCGCGCATCTCCGGCTCGCACGCCGCCACCGCCTTGAGGACAATCTCGCCGACGCCCGCGGGCTGCAAGTCGTACTTGGCCCGGCCGCTCTGGATGCCGGCGAAGCGCAGGATCTGCTCGACCATCTGCGAGAGCCGCCAGCCCTCGCCGCGAATCACCGAGCCGTAGCGCCGCACCTGCTGCTCGCCGGTCACCAGGCCGTCGGCGAGATTGTCGGCGGCCGAGCAGATCACGCTGAGCGGGGTCCGCAGCTCATGCGAGACGCCGGCGACGAACTCCATTTGCAGCCGCGCCAGCCGCTGGGCGCGGCGAGTGGTGACCAGCAGCAGCGCGAGGCTGACCGCCATCAGCAGCAGCACCGCCAGGCTGATGGTCAGGTTGCGCCGGCGCGTCTGGACAACCGCCGCCTCCAGGGACCCGGCCCGGTGCTTCACCAGCAGCAGCCAGGCGCCCGGCAGCCTGCCCTGGGGCGGCTCGTCAAACCGCCATCCGCGCCCCGCTCCTTGCCCGCCGAAGCGCGGCAGGAATGGCCTCAGCCTGCCGAACCTCGGCGGACCGTCCAGGTGCACCGCGAACAGCGGCGCCGTCGCGTCCGGCGACGCGAAGGAGTCGCCGGGCAAGGCCGGATCGGAATCGTAGATGATTCTCTCCGGCCGCCTGCCGTTGACGATCCGCAAAGCGAACTCCGTTTCGCCGGCGAGGAAGTGCCGCCGCGCCAGCTCGGGCAGCATTTCTTTGGTGATGAAATCCAGGTTCAGCTCGGCAATCAGCCAGCCGGCGTACTCCACCCGGGGCACTCCGGGCACGACCGGAGGCTCGCCCGGACGGGCGGGCCGCCAGCGCGGGGCCAGCAGCGCCGGAATCGTGCCCTCGACCGGCACAAACGGCGCCGCCGATGGCGGGCCGCCGGGGCGAGGCGGCGGCATCAGCCGGTCGCGCAACCGCTCCAGAGACGCCGGCCACGAGACCGGCGTGAAGCGCCCGTCGTTGCGATCAAACCGCAGCAGCTCAGCAACACCGCTCTCTCCTCCGCGGCTCAGGTAGAAGTCCCTCGTCAGCCGGGGATCTACGTCGGCCTCTTCCAGAACCGCGAAACGGCGAGCGAGCATGGCCGCTTCCATCTCCGGCGGACCCGGCGGGCCGGTAAGGAGCGCGCGGTAAAGCCGGTTCACTTCGCCGTCGAAATCCTGGACGAAACGGGCCACCGCAGCCGCCAGGTGCGCCGTTCGCCGCTCGCGGTCGGCCTGGCTGATCTGGCCGATCCAACGATACTGGAGCCAGGCCAGCGGCGCCAGGCTCAGGAAGGCCGCGCCGATCACGGCCATCCAGAGGCGAGGGTGTTCGACGACCCACTTCCACATCGTGTTCCCCTTGTTCCACTTTCCCATTCCCGGCCCCGCGGCGCAAAGGCGCGGCGTAAAATCGCAGGAAAATCCACGTTAAGAATGTAAAGCCACATTTTGCGAAGACTTAATCGCCGTTCCCGCCGCTTGCGCGTTTCAATAAGTGTGGACGTTAGTTCACGAGAAAGGACGAACAATCTGATGACGACCCGAATGATGCCGATGTTCGCGATTCTGGGAGTGGCGCTGGCGCAAGGCCCGATGGGCCCCGGCGGCATGCCGCCCGCGCCCCAGTTCACCGAACTCAAGGCGTACCTCAACCTCACTGACACGCAAATCCAGCAGATCCAGCAGGCCCAGCGGCAGGCGATGGAGCGCGTGCAGATCGTGGTGACGCAGATCCCCGAGAAGCAGAAAGCTCTCCGCGATCTGCTGGACAAGGGCACGACCGACGCTGCCGCCGTCGGCAAGCTGGTGCTGGAGATCGAAGCCCTGCACAAGCAGGTCACGCAGGCCAGAGAAGCCGGCCACGTGGCGGCGCTTGCCGTGCTGACCACCGCTCAGAAGGACAAGCTGAAGACCCTGGAGGAGGCGGCGAAGTTGCAGCCTGTCATCCACCAGGCCGCCATGCTGGCGCTGCTGGTTCCGCCGGTTCCGCAGCCGGGGCTTGGCCCGGGCGGCCCCGGCGGGCCGATGGGCCCGATGGGTCGCGGCGCGCGGCGCGGCTTTGGCCCGCCGCCCGGCGAGTCGCGCTGAACCACCTTTCCCTCGGGCGTGGGTGTGCGGTCGCTTGACGCGAGGCCGGAGCCGCGTTAGGCTCTCAAGGTGAAGATTTGGGACCTGCACATCCACCCCGAGGGCGAGCGTATCCCGGGGCGCACGCTGACCGAGAAGGTCGAGAACCTCCTCCGCATCGCCGACCGCATGGGCATTGAGCGCCTCGGCCTCTTCCTGGAGCTCGAAAAGTACGAAAAGGAAATCGAGCCGTTGTTCGCCCGCCATCGCGATCGCCTGTTCGGTTTCATATGGATGACGCTGTGGAACGTCCCGCTCGCCGATAACATCGCGCTCATGAACCGCTGGATCGCCGGCGGCCCGCTGATCGGCATCAAGATGGGCGGCTACAGCGGCATTTGCAGCGTGCCGGCTTACGATCCTGTATTCACCCACGCGGCCAGCCTGAAAGCGGTGATTTACATCCACACGTGGTTGAAGGTGGGCGGCGATCCTCCGCACCCGGGCGGCCAGAACCTGCCGCAGGAATCCAGGCCCCAGGATGTGGCCGTGCTGGCCGCCCGTCACCCGGGAATCCCGCTCATCTGCGGCCACACCGGCGGCGACTGGGAGCTCGGCATTCGCGCCGTCAGGCCGCACAAGAACGTGTCGGTCGAAATCGGTGGCGGCTTCCCCGCCCGCGGCCAGGTGGAGATGGCCGTCAGGGAACTTGGCGCCGAACGCATCATCTACGGCAGCGACGTTTCCGGACGCGGTTTCGCCTCGCAGCTCGCCAAGGTCTACGGCGCTGCGATCTCCGAGCGGGAAAAGGAGCTGATCTTCAGCGGCAACCTCCGGCGCCTGCTGGCGCCGATTGCCAGGGCGAAAGGGCTGAGCGTTTAGGAGGCAGCGATGACCAGCGTAAACCGTCGCGGTTTCTTGAAGGGATCTTTGGCGGCCCTGCCGCCAGGGGCCGGCGCCGCGCAGCCGGCGGCCGGCATAGTCGATACGAGCGTCTACCTCTCGCAATGGCCGTTCCGCCGCATGGACGGCGACACGACCCCGGAGCTGGTCGCGTTGCTGCGCCGGCACGGGGTCGCGCAGGCCTGGACAGGCAGCTTCGACGCGCTCCTGCACAAGGACATGTCCAGTGTCAACGCCCGCCTGGCGGCGGAATGCCGGCGGCACGGGCGGGACATCCTGGTTCCGTTCGGCGCGGTCAACCCGGTGCTGCCGGACTGGGAAGAGGACCTGCGCCGCTGCCACGAAGAACTCAAGATGCCCGGCATCCGTGTCCATCCGAACTACCAGAACTACACGCTGAAGGACCCCGCGTTCGAGCGGCTGCTGCGGGCGGCGGCCGAGCGGGGCCTCATGGTGCAGATCGTTTGCTGGATGGAGGACGAGCGGCACCACCACCCGCTGGTGCGCATCCCAACGGTGGACCTCGGCCCGCTGCCTGCGTTGCTCGAACGCGTGCCCCAAGCCAGGGTCGCCGTCGCCAACGGTTTCCAGACGGTGAGCGGAGCGCGGCAGACGCTCGCCCGGCTCGGTAAGTTCGACCGCGTGGCGGTTGACTTCGCAATGATGGACGCGCTGATGGAGCTTCGGGCGCTGATCGAGACCACCGGCATCGGGCGCGTGGTCTTCGGCTCCTACTCGCCCATGTTCTACTTCGAGTCCGCCGCGCTGAAGATGCGGGAGGCCGCTCTGAGCGACGCGGATACCCGCGCCATCCAACGCGACAACGCGCGCCGGCTGCTGGGACCATAGCCGCGCTTGTTGGGCGCGCGACATAGAAGTGGATAAGACGCCAGAATCTGAGCGTAGAGATACGCCATGCTGAGCCGCGACCGCAGGGCGCGGTTGTCATTTCTGGGACCTACCTGATTACATTCGCTGGTTACGGCTGCCACTTGCACGGCGATGAATCGGGTCCCGTCGATCGAGGGCATAACCTGCCCGGAAGCCGTCTGATCGAAGCCGATCCGAAGCGGGTTTCCGCCGAGCGCCAGTGGATGGATCAGCTCCAAAGCGGTGGGCACGGCATGGGAGCACGCCGTGGTTGTGGAAGCGGGAGAATGTGTCGGCGGCGATTCGGCATGTCGTTGACGAGCAGGGTGATCCAATGGCTGTCTTCGAGGAGACCGAGCCCTGAGGGTAACCGCTCCCTGCGGTCGCGGCTCAGCATGGGGTCGCGGGTCAGCATGGGGTCGCGGCTCAGCATGGGGTCCATGCCGTCCACCACTTTTGTGTCGCGCCCCCCCAGTTGTTTCCCCGCGCCGGAGTTGCTACGTTTGTACCGTAGCGACAGGAGGGCACAGCTATGCCGGACACAGCGTCCAGTGGAGCGGCCGCCGCCAGCCGGCGAGCCTTTATCCAGGCTGGGACCGCCACGATCGCCGGCGCGGCTGCGAGCGCCGCCAGCGAGACCCTCGCCCAGGACGGCGGCCCCAAGGCGGTCACGGTTCCAGCCGCCCGGCAAGCCGAGATCACCCGGTGGCCGCGCTACGGCGAGGAGGAGAAGAAGGCCGTCCTCGCCATGCTCGAGAGCAACAGGTTCTACCAGGAAATACCGCTGCTGGAGCAGGAACTGAAGGACCATCTCAAGGTTCCCTACGTCAAAGCGCACTGCAACGGGACCAGCGCGCTGATCTCGGCGTTCTTCGCGCTCGATCTGCCGCGCGGCAGCGAGATCATGGCGCCGTCCTACACCGCCTGGGCCACCACCGCCCCGCTGCACCTCTTCGGTTACGTGCCGGTCTTCATCGACATCAACCCGCGCGCCATGACCTTCGACCTGGAGCACGCCAAACGGCGCCTGACGCCGGCGACGCGGGCCCTGGTTCCGATGCACTCCTTCGGAAACCCGTGCGACATGGACCAGATCTGCGCGTTCGCCAAGGAGCACGGGCTCCTGGTGGTCGAGGACGCCGCCCAGGCGCAGGGCGCTTCGCTCAAAGGAATACCTATGGGCGCCTGGGGCGCCATCGGCTGTTACAGTTTCCAGAGTTCCAAGATCCTGCCCGCCATCGAAGGCGGCGCCGGTGTGTACCAGTCGCGCGAGCATTACGAGCGCGCCACCATGTTCGGCAATTACGAGCTGCCCTCCTCGTTTCCCGCGGACAGCCCGTACCGCACCTATGCCGGCACCGGCATGGGTCCGAAGTTCCGCATCCACCCGCTGGCGGCGGCCATCGCCCGCAAGCAGCTTCGTACCATGGATCAACTCACCGCCTTGGTTGACGCGCAGGTGCGCAAGCTGACCGACCGCATCGTGGAGCTCCCCGGCTTGTCGCGGCCTTACTGCCGGGCCGACGCCCGGCGCGTCTACTGGTCGGGCCACATGCTGTTCATCGATGAGGCGAAGACCGGCTGCCGGAAGGACGCGCTCATCAAGGCTCTCCGCGCCGAGGGGGTCCGGGTGTCGGACGGCGCCTACGACGAACAGCACAAATACCGGCTCTATTCGGAAGCGAAGTGGTGGCACCATCCGCCCGAGATCCCCAAGGACCTGCCCGGCACCACCGAGGTCAACCGCAAGGCGATCAAGCTGCCGGTATTCTATGAGGAGGCGCCGGAGCTGATCGAGCAGTACGTGAAGGCGTTTGAAAAAGTCTGGGCCAAGCGCGCGCAACTGGCGAACGCGTGAGCCGCCCGCCACGCCAGGCCAATTCGGTGACAGGCTACGCTTTCACCAATTAAATGTGGCCGGCGGAAGATCGAATTGGTGAAAGCGTAGCCTGTCACCGAATTTCTGCTAACCTGAACAGAACATGAGGAAGCGGGTTTTCGATGCCGCGCTCTTGTTTTGTGCCTTTTCGCTGGCCGCGCCGGCGCAGCCGCGCGAAGAGCGGGTGTCCAAGGCGGCGGCGGCGCTCCATGAAACGCTGGTAGCGCAGCGCCGCGACTTCCACATGTACCCCGAGCTCTCCAACCGCGAGGAGCGCACCTCGCGCGTCATCGCCGAGAAGCTGAAGGCGCTGGGCTTCGACCAGATCCGCACCGGCGTCAGCCGCTACGGCATCGTGGCCCTGCTCAAGGGCGCAAAGCCGGGACCGGTGGTGGCCATCCGCGCCGACATGGACGCGCTGCCCATCGAGGAGACGCTCGACGTGCCGTACCGCTCGAAAAACAAGGGCGTCAAGCACGCCTGCGGCCACGACGTGCACATGACCGTCGCGCTGGGCACGGCCGAAGTGCTCAGCAAAATGCGCGGCGAAATCGCCGGCAGCGTGAAGTTCATTTTCCAGCCGGCCGAGGAGGGCGCGCCGGAGGGAGAGGAGTCGGGCGCCGCCCGGATGATCAAGGAAGGCGCGCTGGAAAACCCGCGGCCCCAGGCCATCTTCGCGCTGCACACCAACCCGCTGCTCGAGGCCGGCAAAATCGGCTGGGCGCCCGCGGCTGTTCTGGCCTCCTCGGATTCGCTGCGCATCCGCATCATCGGCAAGAAGGTGCACGCCGCCTGGCCGCACCAGGGCATCGATCCGGTGGTGGTGGCGGCCGAGTGCATCGCGGCCCTTCAGACCATCCGCAGCCGGCGCATCGATCCGGTCGAACCGCTGGTGCTCACCATCGGCTCGATTCACGGCGGCAACCGGCACAACATCATCGCCGACGAGGTGGTCATGGAGGGTACGCTGCGCACCCACAACGAGCAGGTGCGCGAGCGCGCCATCTCGCTGGTGCGCGAGATTCTCGGCGGCGTGGCCGCCTCGCACGGCGCCAGCGCCGAGGTCGCCTGGTCGCCGCGCTCCAATCCGCCCACGGTGAACGACACCGCGCTGGTGGAAGCCACGCTGCCGGTCATGCGCCGCACGCTCGGGCCCGGGAACGTGATCCAGGTGCCGCCGGTGATGGGCGCCGAGGACTTCACCTACTTCCAGAAAGTCATCCCGGGCTTCATGTGGTGGCTGGGCGTGGGCAACCCGTCCCGCGGCATCACCGCCATGCTGCACACGCCCGACTACGACGCCGACGAATCGAGCCTCGTCACCGGCGTCAAGGCGATGGCCAACATCGTGCTCGACTACCTGGACCGGCCCGCCCGGCGCTGAGCGCGGGCTACCGCACGCTCTTGTCCAGCGGCAGGCCGAGCTTCTCGTACAGCTTCCGCCGGGCCGCTTTGTCGCGGTCGAGGATCGCTCGCGCGTACCTGGCGACCTCGGGGGCGTGATGGCGCGGGACCACGATCACGCCGTCGCCATCGGCGACCACAGCGTCGCCCGGGCGCACCAGCACTCCGCCGCACATCACCGGCGCGTTGACCGATTCCAGCTCGTTGCGCCCCGGCGGATAACCGCGGGTGATACGAGCGAGGTATATCGGGACCGCCTCTTTGGTGATCTCGTCGGTATCGCGGGCGCCGCCGCTGGTGACCGCTCCGCGCAGGCCTCTCAGCTTCCAGTTCATGATGTTGTTGGAGCCGATGGTGCCGCTGTCGCCGTCCTCGGCGGCGTCGAACACCAGCACCGTGCCGGGCCGGATCATCGGCGCGAACTGTTCCCGGCCGATGGTGGCGTACCACTCCCCGCTCCACTTGTCCCACTCCTCGGGCGAGGTCCGCGGGACACGCCGGTTCGTGCGCACGTAACGGGCCGTCAGGGCGATGCCCTGGATGCGGTGCTCGAAGTCCTGGCCGCGCCACAGCGGCTTGATGCCGGGCTCCATCAACCCCGACTGGGGCAACCCGATCTTGTCCATGGCATCGGTGACGTCGGCCACGCGCAGACCATCGAACAGCGCCAGGATCTTCGCATCCTCCTCGGCTGAATACGGAAGCGGATTGACGGCGGCTTTCTGGATTCCTCCCTGCCGGTCCAAGTCTGTTTGCGCGGCCAGCGCGGAAGCTAACAGCACAGGCAACGCCAGGCGGCTGGTTCTCACGATCGTCCTCCTATCGCAAGAAGTATAGCTGCCGGGCGGGCGCGACGGCGCCAGCGGCCGGTCCTTAGTTGGCGCCGGCTGGCTTGGCGTAGTTGGCCGCGCCGGTCCAGTCGATGGCTACGAACGGCTCGGCGCCGACCACCCAGGCGTCGTGTCGCGGCGGCAGAAACATGACCTCGCCCGCGCCGGCTTCGAATTCCGCACCGGTTGCCATCACCACGTGAAGGCGCCCGGACAGAATGTATTGAAAGTGCGGCGCCTCGCACCATTCGGTGCCGGCTACCGGCTTGACATGCAACGACCACTTCCAGCCCGGCTGGAGCGTAATCCGCCCCACCGCTCCGGCGCCGATCGCCACCAATTCCATCTTCCCCTTGTCGAAGGTACGCACCTCATCCGGGGAATCGAGATGTTTACACTCTGCGCTTGCCATAACAGCCCCTCCTTTTGAGCTGCGGACAGCGTCCGCAGATGTGGTTATTATAGCACCGCTGTACTATGCTTGACAGTGCGGAGATCTGAGTTCGGGCGGATCATGCCACCATGCTGGTTCCTTCGGCTCTGGACAGGCCTAGCCTCGATTTCCACGGTACTTCGGTGACCTAACATTTGGGTCTTCGGTGT
>JBBTDS010000574.1:0-2798 GCA_038060875.1 Acidobacteriota bacterium
TCGTCTCTGTCCCGTCCGCGCCCCAGGGTTACACCGTCGCCTGCTTCCCGTCGCCCTGGTCCGCCGCAAACAAGGTCGCCGTCATCGCCGGCGCCGACCCCAGTGGCGTTCTTTACGGGGTGCAGGAGTTCAACAAGAGACTGGCGACCATCCCCGCGGAGACACCTGACGCCAAGCGGGTGGCCTTCGACCGCGTGGCCGACTTCAGAATCACCGAAAGCCCCGTGATCGAGAACCGCGGCCTGTGGAGCTGGGGTTACGTCATCTACGACTACAAGCGGTACCTCGATAACATGGCCCGGCTGAAGATGAACCAGCTGATCATCTGGAACGACCAGCCGCCGCTTAACAGCCGCCAGTTGATCGACTACGCGCACTCTCGCGGCATCAAGGTCATCTTCGGCTTCCACTGGGGTTGGGGCATCGACAACCTCAATCCCGCCAGCAGCGAACACCTGCAGCAGATCAAGAAACTGGTTCTGGAGAAGTACGACGGAAACTACCGCCATCTCGGCCTCGACGGAATCTACTTCCAGAGCTTCCTCGAAACCCGCGAAACGATGGCCGGTGGCCGTACCCTCGCGTCGCTTGCCTGCGAGTGGACCAACGAGATCGGCGGGGCTCTGTTGGCGAAGTATCCCGGCCTAAGGATCGAGGCGGGCGTGGAGGCCACCTCCATCCTTCAGAACTACGGCGACTTGAAGCCGCTCGATCCGCGGATCGAGATCATGTGGGATGACGCGGGCGTGCTTCCCTGGTCGTATGACCCGGTACTCGAATTTCCGCACAGGCAGGGACCGACAGGCATGAGCACGTTCGAGGACACGCTCGCTTACGCGAAAGAGCTTGCCACGCTCCGCCCCGGCAAGGAGTTCCTCATGATCGCCAAGGGTTGGACGACCCTTCGCTGGGGAACGGAGTTCGAACATCACGGACCCTTCGTTTTGGGGGAAAGAGACCGGGCGTTCACCTGGGCTCGCCTCGTCGAGCGTACGCCGCGCTGGGACTACGTCAACTCGGGTTGGTTGAAGCTGTATCCCCATGCCCTGCGCTTCTTCCGTGAAGTGCGCAGCGTCACCGCCGCGCCCATGACCGTGGTCGGCTTGATTGAAGATGGGCTGTTCGAGGAAAGAATCCAGCCGGCCGCCGCCCTGCTCGGTGAAATGCTCTGGAATCCGCGCAGGAACGACGAGGATTATCCGGAACTCGCGATGAGTCCCTACTACAGGCTCGATCAGTGAAAGGTGTCAATCACGAGACCAAATCAATGCATGCCCGAACACTAGCGGCCCTTGGATGCTTCTCTTCGTTTATCCTGCTGGCCACTCTCTCCGTAGCTCAGCAGTCTGTGGTCGAGAAATACAAGCTGAGGTATGGCGGCCTCCGCTGGAGCGTGTCCTTCGGTTCCTACGAGGGAGTCGAACGCTTCGCCCTCGACGAGCTCCAGCGCGTGGTCCAGCGCTTCGTCCCGTACGTCGTCGAGATCCGTCACGCCGCTGAACCGCTGGACCGCGAAAAGAACCTCATCCTCGTCGGCACGCGGCAGAACAATCCCCTGATCGCCGGGCTTGTGGACAAAGGCCTCGTCTCTGTCCCGTCCGCGCCCCAGGGTTACACCGTCGCCTGCTTCCCGTCGCCGTGGTCCGCCGCAAACAAGGTCGCCGTCATCGCTGGCGCCGACCCCAGTGGCGTCCTCTATGGAGTGCAGGAGTTCAACAAACGGCTCGCCGCCCTCCCCGCCGAAACGTCCGACGACCGCCGAAAAGCCTTCGACCGCCTGCCCGAGTTCAAAATCACCGAAAGCCCCGTGATCGAGAACCGCGGCCTGTGGAGCTGGGGTTACGTCATCTACGACTACAAGCGGTACCTCGATAACATGGCCCGGCTGAAGATGAACCAGCTGATCATCTGGAACGACCAGCCGCCGCTTAACAGCCGCCAGTTGATCGACTACGCGCACTCTCGCGGCATCAAGGTCATCTTCGGCTTCCACTGGGGCTGGGGAATCGAGAACCTCGACCCTGTTAACAAGGAGCACCTTGGCCAGATCAAGAGCCAGGTCATTCAGAAATATGAGAGGGACTACCGTCCGCTGGGGCTCGACGGCATCTACTTCCAGAGCTTCACCGAGACCCGTGAGACGAAGGCCAGCGGCAGGACGCTCGCCTCTCTCGCCTGCGAGTGGATCAACGAGATCGGCGGCGCCCTCCTCCAGCGGTATCCGGACCTCCGCATCGAGGCCGGCATTCACGCCACCTCCATCATGGACAACTACCCGGACCTCAAGCCGCTCAACCCTAAAATTCAGATCATGTGGGAAGACGCCGGCGTGATGCCCTGGCCCTACGATCCGGTCCTGGAATTCCCGCGCCCCCGCGAGCTCGGCAACCTACAGGAAACCGTCGCGTATGCCCAGAAACTGGCCACCTTCCGGCCGGGCAGCGAGTTCCTCATGATCGCGAAGGGTTGGACCGCTCTCCGCTGGGCGACCGAATTCGAACACCACGGCCCGTTCATCCTCGGCGAGCGCGACCGGGACTTCCTGAAAGGACGCCTCGCCGAGCGTTCACCGCGGTGGGACTACGTCAACGCCGGCTGGATGGAGCGGTATCCCCACGCGCTTCGTTTCCTCCGGGAGCTCCGCGGTGCGTCCACTGCTCCCATGACCGTCCTCGGCCTCGTCGAAGACGGCCTCTTCGAGGCGAAAATCCAGCCCAGCGTGGCGTTGCTCGGCGAAATGATCTGGACTGGCTATGCACTTGACTCATGTAGCCCCAACATCTTGTGGATCGGCGTAC
>JBBTDS010000575.1:0-2417 GCA_038060875.1 Acidobacteriota bacterium
GCGCCCCTTCGGCGACAACAGGACCGTTATCCGCGCCGGCGGCGGCTTCTACTACGCGTACGAAGCTTCGAACCAGCTCGGGCTTCGCCAGGTTCTCTACGCGCCTTTTGCGTTGATCGAGACGTTCCAGTCCCCGGTAGCCAACAAGCCGTACGTCACCTTCGCCGATCCGTTCCCCGGCGTCGGAACCGTCCCGTCCAGCCCATCCATTCTGGGCATGCCGAGGCGGTTCCCGAACCCGCGAAGCATCCAGTGGAACTTGACGCTGGAACGGGAAGTCCTGCCGAACACCTCTCTGCGGCTCAGCTACGTAGGGAACCAGAGCAATTACGCCGCGTCGGAATACGATCTCAATCTCCCCCGCAAGTTCGGAGCCGGATCGCTCCAGAGTCTCCGTCCCTTCCAGCCCTGGGGCGAGATCCGCTGGATCGACCCGCGCGGCAACGCGAACACGCACCAGTTGCAGATCGGCTCCAGCCGGCGTGCGGGTGACCTGACCTACCAGTTGGAGTACCAGTTTACATCTTCGATTACTGACGGCGCGGGCGCTGCCGAGGGCTGGGGCGGCACCGGCGGCATCGACTATCCGTTTGACGCACGTCGGAACCGCGGGCCGATGAACGGTATCGTCCACCACCAGGCGGTCACCAACTGGGTCTACAATCTGCCCATTGGGAGAGGCCGCCGCTTCCTGTCCGGCTTGCCGGCGGTCGGCAACCACATTTTGGGTGGCTGGCAGTTGACGGGCATTGCCACAATCCGCACCGGCACGCCGTTCCACATCAACTACACGGGCCGCTTGGTCGGCTTTCCTTCCAGCGGACGGGCGGATGTGATTGGCGACTGGCGCGTCTCTAACCCCGGCGTCGAAGGTTGGTTCAACCCGGCTGCCTTCCGCGAACCCGCGCCGTTCACGCTGGGTAACATCGGCTTCAACAGCATGTGGGAGCCGGGATTCTGGAATGTCGACGCGGGCATCATGAAGAACTTCCGCTTCTACGAACGTTACGACGTTCAGTTCCGAAGCGAGCTCTTCAACCTGTTCAATCATCCCAACCCGGGTGGGCCAGGCACAAACCTGTCGGTTCCCAGCACGTTCGGCAGGACCACGAGTTTCTCCAGCGCGAGGGTCGTTCTTTTCGGGCTGAAGTTCGCATTCTGATCGTCAGCCTTAGCATTTCCGCCGGCCGGCTCGCTCGTGACGCCGGGGAGGGAGACGGGTATGAATTGTGTCGAACGCTGTCTGACAACAATCCGGCACCAAGTCCCCGACCGGGTGCCGGTTGTCCCTCTGATCATCCACCATACGGCAAAACTGGCCGGTGTACCGTTCTGCGAATACAACACCAACCCTGAAGTCATCGTCAAGTGCCAGGCTGGCGCAAGGAAGACGTACGGGTACGATGGCATCCACGTCACAACCGACAACTGGATTCTTCCTGAAGCGCTCGGCGTTCAGGTGCGGTTCTATCCCGATCTCCCTCCGACCGGGTTGCGGCGGCCCCTTGGCCACACCAAGGACCTCTCGGTGTTGCCCCCCTTGAAGGAGGCGAAGACTGTGGCGCGGATGGGCCTGCTGCCCGCGGCCACTGCATACGCTCGCTCCCATCTCGATGACTCTTGTTTCATCAAGAGCAACTTCGACCAAGGACCGTTCTCCCTGTGTACCGCCGTGCGCGGGATTGAGAAGTTCATGATGGATCTCCACGAAGACGAACAGTTCGTCTTCGACCTTCTCGCGATCTGCACCGAGATGGTCTTCCACCTCGGTCTGACCGTCGGCCGTTCGGGCGCCCACTGCATCACCTTCGGCGACTCCGTCGCCGGGCTCCTCAGCCGCAAGGACTTCGCCCGCTACGCCTACCCCTTCGAAAAGGAAGTCATCCGCCGCTTGCAGGAGGCCTTGGACATCCCAGTCTTCCTTCACATCTGCGGCAAGGCCGCTCACATTCTCGACTACATGGCCGACACCGGCGCCGACGGCATCGAACTCGATCACTTCAACGACTTCGCGCGCGTCAAAGCGGAGGTTGGTGACAAGACCTGTCTCGAAGGTAACCTGGATCCGTCAAGCGTCCTCCTTCAGGGAACCCAGGAGACCGTCCGCACGGAGAGCGCGAAGCTGATTGCCGCCGCAGCCGCCGGTGGAGGTTTCATCCTCAGTTCCGGCTGCGAGATGGCCCGCGACACGCCGCCCGAGAATATCCGCGCCATGGTGGAAGCCGCCGCCGAGTACGGAGTCTATTCGTGATCATTCCAATATCCCTGTCCTTCGTCCTGATCGCCTCCGGCGCAGCGCAACAGACTACAGCCTCACGCCAAACCAGCCAGCCGGCTCCTGCTCTCGAGAAATACAAGCTGCGGTATGGCGGCCTCCGCTGGAGCGTGTCCTTCGGTTCCTACGAGGGAGTCGAACG
>JBBTDS010000576.1:0-3789 GCA_038060875.1 Acidobacteriota bacterium
GGTAGACGAGCCGCGGATAGCCAATGCCTGCAGCTTCCGCTGCTCCTCGACATGCCGTGAATGCCTTGGCCCCGTGGTCACGCAACTCGCGCCGCCACCGGTGCAGCACGTTCGCGTTGACCTCGCAGGCTCGGGCCACTTCGGCCACCGAAGCCCCCAGTTCCAGCCGCCGGACGGCGGCTTCCTTAAATTCCTTGGTGAACTGCCTGCGAGACAAATTCATGACCCTCTTCTCCATTCGATGAAAATTGGGTCTTAACCGGTTGTCTCAATTTGGGGGCCCACTCCAACCCTTCCCCAATGTCTGAATCGCAAGGGATTTAGTCGGGGCCTTGCCAAGGAGGAGGACGGGGTGTATAAATGGCGGGGAGGGATCTATGCTCCACCGGGTGATTTGCCTGCTCCCACTGGCGGCGCTTGGGCTGACGGCCCAGGAGTTCCGCGCCACCATAACCGGCACGGTGAGCGACCAGCAGGGCGCGGTCGTGCCCAACGTGAAGATCGAGGTCAAGAACCAGGGGACCAACGTCACCACCGGCACGGTGACCAACGAGACCGGCAGCTACGTGGCGCCGTTCCTGCCCACGGGACGGTACACGCTTTCGGCCACGCTGGCGGGCTTCAAGCGCGCGGTGCGGGACAGCATCGAGTTGCGCGTGGGCGACCGGCTGCGGGTGGACTTCACCATGGAGCTCGGCGGGGTGACCGAGCAGATCACGGTGGCGGCGCAGGCGGAGCTGCTGGAGACGACCACCGCCTCCAAGGGCCAGGTGATCGACTCGGCCAAGGTGAGGGACCTGCCGCTGCTGGGCCGCAATCCGTTCATGCTGGCGGCCATCGCCACCGGGGTGCAGTACACGCCGTCGCTGGCGAGCCGGTCCAACCGGCCGTTCGACAACGGCGGCATGGACAGCTTCTCGATCAACGGCGGGCGGCAGACGACCAACGAGTTTCTGCTCGACGGCGTGCCCGACACCAACACCGAGACCACCTCGCCGTCGAACCTCAGCTTCGTCCCGTCGCCGGACGCGACCGAAGAGTTCAAGGTGCAGACCAACACCTACGACGCCCAGTACGGCCGCACCGGCGGCGGAGTCATCAACGTGAGCCTTAAGAGCGGCGGCAACCGGCCCCATGGAACGCTCTACCACTACTGGCGCAACGACGTCCTGAACGCCAACAGTTTCGAATCGAACCTGGCGGGGGCCAAGAAGGGAGCGTTCCGCTGGAACCAGCCTGGCGCGCAGTTCGACGGCCCCGTTTACATCCCCAAGGTCTACGACGGGCGCAACCGGACGTTCGTCATGTACTCCTGGGAGAAGATCAAGAGCAGCATCCCCTACCCGCAAACCTACACGGCGCCGACGGCGGAGCAGCGCGGCGGCGACTTCTCGCGGACGCTCCAGGCCAACGGCCAGCCGATCATGATCTACGACCCGCTGACCACGCAGCAATCGGGCAGCGCTTACACGCGGCAGCCGTTCGCCGGCAACCGCGTGCCGGCCGCGCGGACGGACCCGGTGTCGGTCAAGATGCTGGATTGGATCCCGGCCCCCAACCAGCCCGGCGACGCGCGGGGCTTCTTCAACCTGATTTCCAGCCCGAACCCGCGCACCGACGAATACGACCAGCACATCATCCGCATCGACCAGGTGCTGAGGGACAACCACAAGTTCTTCTCGCGCTACGTGCGCGGCAACCGCCACGAGCTGAACGACGACGCCGGCTTCCGGCACGCGGCCTCGCCGTGGTACGGGCACTGGCGCACCAACCAGGGCGGCAACTTCGACCTGACCTCGACGCTATCGCCGACGCTGGTGCTGAGCACGCGGCTGGGCTACATCCGGCACCAGTTCGCGATCGCGCAGTACGGCGAGGGTTTCGATCCCGGCCAACTGGGGTACCCGGCGGCGCTGGTGTCGCAGCTTCCGCGCAAGTTCTTCCCGCGGATCAGCTACACCGACTACACGGCCTTCGGGCCGCAGCGGAGCACCGGGAGCGAATTCACCTTCAGCGACACCTGGTCGTGGTCGGAGACGGTGAACAAGATCGTGGGCAGCCACGCGTTCAAGTTCGGGGGCGAGGCGCGGGTGATGTTCAACAACCAGGACCGGCCGACCTCCTCCTTCGGCCGCTTCGATTTCAGCAAGGGCTATACGCAGCGCGACCCGCTGCGGGGCGACGCCGCTTCAGGCAACGCGTTTGCCTCGCTGCTGCTGGGCATCCCGGGCAGCGGTTCGGTCCCGATCAACTCCGCGCCGGCGCATTCCAACCGCTACTACGTTCTGTTCTGGCAGGACGACTGGCGGGTCTCGCGGAAGGTGACGCTGAACCTGGGCCTGCGGTGGGACTACGAATCGCCGCAAAGCGAGCGCTTCGACCAGCAGAACCGCGGCTTCGACGCAACGGCGGCGAACCCCTTCAAGGTCCCCGGCCTGCAACTGAAGGGCGGACTGCTGTTCACGGACTCCAGCAACCGGCTGCCTTACCAGCGGGACCTGAACAACTGGCAGCCGCGGGTGGGGGTGGCTTACCAATTTCGCGCCACGACCGTGTTTCGGGCCGGCTACGGGATCTCCTATCTGCCGACCTTCGACACCGGCGGCAACAACGGCTTCAGCGTGGAGACGCCCTACGTGTCCTCGGTGGACGGCGGCCTGACGCCCTCGAGCCGCTGGAGCACTCCCTATCCAAACGGCCTGGTAATGCCGCCGGGCCGTTCGCAGGGCCTGGCCACGCTGGTGGGCCGCGGCTTCAGCTACGGCTACCATGACCGGCTTATTCCGCACGTCCGCCAGTTCTCGGCCGGCTTCCAGCAGGAGCTGCCGTGGCGCCTGCTGGTCGATGCGTCTTACGTCGGCAGCCGCACGCGGGCGGTGCAGACGGGGAAAGGGATCAACGAGGTCACGGCCGAGCAGCTCAAGCTGGGAACGGACCTGCTGACGCTGCTGCCCAACTCGTTCCAGGGGCTGCTGCCGGGCACGGCGTTCAACGGCGCCACGGTGCCGCGGCAGCAGTTGCTCAGGCCCTTTCCGCAGTTCACCGGGATCACCGAGAACAACCGCAGCAACGGGTACACGTGGTTCAACTCGCTGCAAGTGCGGGTGGAGAAGCGGCTCTCGGCGGGCTTCCATTTCCTGCTGAGCTACACGCTGTCGAAGTCGATGGAAGCCACCAGCTACCTGAACTCCCAGGACCGCATTGGCGAGTTGTGCCCCATGCTGACCAGCGTGGATGCGCCGAACCGGCTGATCCTGAGCGGCGCCTACGAGCTGCCGTTCTTCAACAACGCGCGGGGCGCGGCGAAAGCGGTGCTCGGCGGCTGGCAGGTGAACTCGATCGTGTCGTTCCAGTCGGGGCTGCCGATCGGCACGCCGGGCGGCGCCTATTCGACCGGCATCAGCGCCGAGATCCCCGGAGGGCAGCGGAGCCGCGAGCGGTGGTTCAACCCCTGCACCATCAACCTGACCGGCGGGCGGCAGAACTGCGCCGGCAACGAGCCGGCGGCGTTCGCGGTGCAGCCGCCGTACACACTGCGCACCCTCAGCATGCGCTTCCCGGACATCCGCACGCGGCGGGCGGGGATCGCCGACTTCTCGATCTTCAAGGCGTTCGATCTGCGCGAGGGCCTGAAGTTCCAGCTCCGCGCCGAATCGTTCAACACGCTGAACACGCCGTGGTTCGGCGGGCCGAACACGACGCTGGGCTCGGCCAACTTCGGGGTGGTCTCGCCCTCGCAGGCCAACGACCCGCGGAACGTGCAGCTTGTGCTGAAGCTGATGTTCTGAC
>JBBTDS010000577.1:0-1077 GCA_038060875.1 Acidobacteriota bacterium
TGGAGAGGCTGGCCTGCATGTTGCCGGCGACGCGGGCGGCGGCGCCGCGCAAGGGAATCAGTTCCCCGGCGGGGGCGGCGGGCGCGGCGGGGGCGGCGGGGGCGGCGGGCGCGGCGGGCGCGGCGGCCGCAGCCGACTGTGCCGGAGCGCTCTCACGCAAGTACTCCTGGTACAGCTCGTCGTGCCAGCGATTGACGCCCGGGTTCGGGTCAGGCTTTTCGGACATGCCCTGTCTCTTATGATAATGGAGACATTATGTGCTTAGCCAGATTGGTCGCCGTCGCTCTCCTGGCGGCTCTCGGCGCTTGCGCCGAGAGCGACTACCGTGCGATCGTCATCAAGTTCGCTGACACACTGATCGAGCGCGGGCGGGACGCCTACGGCCCGCGGAAGACGCCGGTGTGGATGAGCGTCATCAACACGCGCGACTACTCGGCACCCTCCGAGGCGAAGGAAGTGCCGGCGCCCAAGGGCATTCGCGCTTCGGACCGCGCCGTGGGCGGTTCGAACCTCTACCACGATGTGGTGACGCTGAAGGTCTTCGACGCGCTGACCCGGCTGACCGGCGAGCGGCGCTACCGGCGGGCGGTGGACGAGTACTTGCGCTTCTGGCTGGCCGAGGCGCAGGGCGAACAGAGCGGCCTGCTGGCCTGGGGCGAGCATCTCTACTACGACGCCTTCCGCGACCGCGTGGCCACCGAGCGCCGCTGGCACGAGCTGCTGGGCTGGACGCCGCCGTGGGAGCGGCTCTGGGAGATGGACGCGCGCGCCACCGAGCGGGCCATCGCCGGCATCTACGACTGGCACTTCTTCGACAAAACGAAGTGGCTCTTCAACCGGCACGCCGATTATCTCGGCAAGCAACTTCCCGATCCGGCCAAGAGCCAGCCGTGGATCAAGCACTCGGGCCTGTACGCGCAGGCCTTTGCTGTGGCGTATCGGAAGACAGGCAACAGGCGGTATCTCGACTGGGCGCGCGGGATCGGGTCGCTCTACTGGAACGCGCGGAACCCGCGGACGAACCTCACCGAGGGGTGCATCGGCGACCCGCGGCCCACCTCGCGGCTGGCTACGCCG
>JBBTDS010000578.1:0-11377 GCA_038060875.1 Acidobacteriota bacterium
CCTTGCTGCCGCGCAGCGGGCCGTTGTGGATGGTCCCGGTCCCGCCGTTGTCGCTGGTGAAGATCACCAGGGTGTTGTCCTCCTGGCCGTGCTTGCGCAGCGCGTCGAGCAGCGTGCCGATGGCGGCGTCCATCTGAGTGACCAGCGCTGCGTACTGGGCCTTGCGGTCGGTCTTGGACGCGCCGTACAGGCGCAGCCATTCGCCGGGCGCCTGGGGCGCAGCCTTGTCGAAGGTGGAGGCGCCATGGGGCGCGTTGAAGGGGACGTAGAGGAAGAACGGCCGGGTGTGGTTGGCGTCCAGGAAGCGCAGCGCCTCGCGCCGGAACAGGTCGGTGGCGTGGCCCTGCTCCTTGATGCGCTCGTTGCCGCGGAACATCGAGGGGATGCCGTAGCGCTCGTGGGTGAAATAGTCGATGCCAGTGTTGGCGAAGCCGTAGTAGAAGTCGAAGCCGCGCTGGAGGGGGAGGAAGCGGCGGGCGCGGCCGCTGTCCCACTTGCCGACCACGCCGGTGGCGTAGCCGGCCTGGCGGAGCGCCTGGCCGATAGTGATCTCGCGAAGATCGAGGCCGATGGTCATCTCGGGCGAGACGGCGTAGCCGGCCTCGTCGAACTGGAACTTCCAGTTGACCTCGTCGTTGCGGATCATGTCGTAGAGGCCGTTGCGCTGCGGGTAGCGGCCGGTGAGGATGCTGGAGCGCGACGGCGTGCAGGCGGGCCAGGAGACGACGAAGTCGGTGAAGCGGACGCCCTGCTGGGCGAGGCGGTCGAGGTTGGGCGTCTTGATGTAGGTGTTGCCGTAGCAGCCGAGGTCACTGTAGCCGAGGTCGTCGGCGACAATGAGCACGATGTTGGGCGGGCGCCGGGCAGGCTGGCTGCGCAGAGCGGCAGGCGCCAGGCCACCGGCGGCCTGGAGGAAAACACGCCGGCTCAGGTTCTTTACAGGCATTTTCTCAATGGTCGCCGTACTTGAGCTCGCCGGCCTCGATGCGCACCGGCAGCCGGTTCTGACGCGGCGGCAGCGGGCAGGTGGCGTACGGTGTGAAGGCGCAAGGCGGGTTGGTGGCCTTGTTGAAGTCGAGGATGACCTTGCCGGCTTCGGGCTTGTCCGCGTCGAGGAATCGGCCCCCGCCGTAAGTCTCCTTGCCGCTAGTCCCGTCGCGGAAGACGAAGAACAGCCCCGGGCCAACGCCGACCGCTTCAAGGCGGTACGTCTTACCGCCCAGCTTGAACTCGGCGTAGCCGGGCGACTTGTCGTCATTGGTGTCGCCGAGGATGTTCGGAACTTTGATCGGCTTGGGCGGGTTGTAAGGGGCCCACTTGGCTTCGAGGCGGAATTCGGGTTTCAGCGGATACCACTTGCGCCCGGTGAATTCGCGCCGCATCTTGCTGTTCGTGTCCCGCAGGCGGATGCCGATGCGCTGGCCACGCTGGATCACCCAAACAGAGACGGCCCCGCGCTCGATGCGTGTGGGCGGGTCGGGTCTCATTTCAACCGGCGCGCCGCCTTCAGCGGGGTGGAACAACACCTTGCCGCCTCGCAGCTCGAACGCGCCGAACTTCGGTACGCCCTCGGGCAGCTCGATCTCGTTGCGGCCCTCTTCCAGCCACGTCAGCCCGGCGATGGTGAGCCATCCGGTGTCGGAGCGGAGTGAAGCCTCCTCGGCGGCGCGCCACCGCTCGACCTCGGCGCCGAGCTGAAGGGCGAAGAAGAGTAGCGCAATCATCGCCGGTGCCTCGCACCGAACATAACAGATCGCCCGCCCAGGTGGCCCGCCGTCGGCCGAATCTATAGTACGCTGATCGGATCGGGGGATTGCCGCTAACGTGACCGCGACACAATCGCTAACGCGTTTCCTGGCGCTGGCGGCGCTCTTGTCGTCGTCAAGGCAACTTGTGTATGCCGGTCTTCGGCCGCACCCCCGGGTGGAAGTTGACGCCGCTCTGCTGAAGCAAGTCCGGTCTTTGCGGGAAGCGAACGATCCCGCGTGGACGCGGTTCGAGAGCTGGCTCAAGAAAAGGCCGGAGGGCAGTCAGGCGGCCAACTTTGTATTGCCTTGCACGTTCTCATACCTGGTCACCGGCGAGCGGGAGGACTTCGATTGCGGCTGGCAGGCCGTACGGTCCAGGATCTATCGGAACGGCCTCGACCGCGGTGGCGGCTTGTTTCCGCTGCTTGACCTGTACAAGGGCGACCGTCACGAGGCGGCCTTCCAGGGCGGGGTTCTCATCGCGATCATCGCCCGGTTCTACGACTGGGGATTCGCGCAACTGTCGTCGGAGCAGAGGCAGGATCTCATAGACTGGCTGAACGCGGCCGCCGGTTTCACGCACCTTGAGAATCCGGAGGGGCGCCTCTACCTCCGCAACGACGGCGCGTCGGTGACCCAGGGAGTCGCGGCCGCGGCCTATGCCACCCTCGGCGACAACCCGCAGGGTGAGCAACTGCTGGCCTGGTTCCGCGAGCGCTGGGAACAGACGCTGAAGGGTCTCGATATTATGGGCAAGGGCGGCGCGACCGGGGAGGGAAACGCCTACGGCACCTCGCCGACCGGTTCCGGCATCATCACCGCCGCCAACATCGCCTACTACGCCGCCGGCGAGGATCTGTTCCTCAACCACCCGTGGTTCCGCCAGCGGCTGCTTTACGACGCCTTTGCCGCCTATCCGGGCACGCTCGGCGGCCCTGGGGCGCCGGTCAAGGTCCCGGCGGAGCCGATCGTGGAGCAGGCTTCCATCGGCGGAGACGGACGGCGGGCAGTTTCCTGGCACAATCGCGACACCCGGCGGAACGGTCTGATTCTAAGCCGGCGGTTCGCGCGCACCGAGGAGGCCAATACGTGGAACTGGGTGTTCCGCCAACCGGCCGTGGACCGCGTCATCGACGACTCGCAAGCCCTGACCGACCTGCTCTATTACTCCCCGCGGCCGGCGCTCGTCAAACCCAGGAAGCTGTCCTTCTTCGATCCCAGCATGGGGTTCGTTTACATCCGGTCCGACTGGGACTCGCCCGACGCAACCTGGATCGCCTTCTGGGCGGGTCCTCACATCGACACCCATCAGCATCTCGATCAGGGATCGTTTGCCATATTCAAGCGCCGCGATCTGGCGCCCAAGACGGGCCACTACGATGCCGGCGTGTTCTCCCCGCATCACGTGTCCTATTACATCCGGACGGTCAGCTCCAACAACATCCTGGTCGGCGACCCCTCCGAGATCTTCCGCAACTTTATCGCCGGGATGGGGTGCGACAGGAACGGCAAGGTGCTGGCAGTCATGGACAGCGCCAGGTGGCCGGCTTGCATCCCTAACGATGGCGGCCAGCGCACGATGAGTCCTAGAGGCCTCTCGGTCGCCAATGCGGAACTGTTCTACAAGCACCGCGACATCTATGATGTCGCCAGAGTGGCGTCATTCCAGGACGACGGGCGGGCGGTTTCTGTCGTCGCCGATATCACCAACGCGTACAACAATGCGCGCTACACGACGCCCGGCAACAAGCCCAAGGTGAACCGGGTTTACAGGAGGCTGGTTTACATCCGCGGCCTCGACCTGGTCGCGATCGCCGACACCGTCGAGTCCACCGATCCGCGGTTCGAGAAGAAATGGCTGCTGCACGCTCTGGATCGGATAGAGGTGGGCGGCAACGTCGAGACGATCGATGCTGGCGAATCGGTGCATCACAGCACCGACCAGGCGAAGATCGTAGCCGACGACACCCAGCCGTCCGACAGGGACCAGACCACGTTCGACCTTAGAAAAGGTTACGCGGCGCTGCTTCTGAAGACGCTGTTCCCTTCCCGGTTCCGCTACCGCAAAATAGGAGGAAGAGAACCGGCTGAGACGCCGCACGCCGACCTTTACACTCCCGGCCGGAATGCAAGGCATTATCACCGCCACCTGAAGGACTTCTGGGTGAAGGATTTCAGCGAGGGCGTGATTCCCAATCACAAATCAACCAACTGGGCGCCGGAGCGTCCTCACGAGTCGGCGGAGGAAGCATACGTACCGATCTACGGACCGGGATACGGGAGGTGGCGGCTGGAGGTCGAGCCGGCTGCGCCCGCCAGCACCGACTACTTCCTGAACATCCTGAAGCCGGTCCTGAGCCCGAAAGAGGCCCTTCCGCCGATCCGGCGGCTCGAAAGCGCGGACACATTCGGAGCGGAAATCGTGAGAGACCGAACGAAGTACGTTCTTACCTTCAGCAAGGATTCGCTGGAGGCGCCGCGTCTGGAGATCCGGTAGGGACGTTTACTTTAGGCATCGCTCGATACGCGGCCGCCACGGCCGGCACCGGCACCCCAGCGGAAATCTGTCTCTGGGAAGAGTGGTGTCTCATTGTATAATTGGACGCTGGCAGTCGGGAACCGTCCCGAGCCAGGACGCAGGGGAGGTGTGTTGTGGTTCGGTCTCTCCGTTTTGCTCTTCTTGCCCTGTTCTGTCTGCTTCTCACCCTCGCGCTGGAGGCGCAGACGACATTCGGCGTGATCCGCGGCCGGGTTCTCGACTCGAGTGGCGCACCGGTCCCGCACGCCACTGTCGTCGTGACCAACACCGGGACCAACATTGCGAAAACCGTGGCCACCGACTCGTCGGGTAGCTACGAGGTCGGTTACCTGCTGCCCGGCGCCTACTCGGTCACGGCGGAAGCTGCCGGCTTCAAGAAGTTCGTGGCCCAGGACGTCATCCTCTACGCCAAAGGCACGGTGCTGGTGGACGCCCCGCTGACCGTCGGGGACATCACCGCCTCGGTGACGGTGGAAGCCGGCGCCCCGCTGATTACCACCGAAACCGCCGTCATCTCCGACGTCAAGACGCAGCAGCAGTATTTGCAGGCGCCCTTGAACACTCGCAGCGCCGGTTGGGACAGCTTTCTCTACACCTTCATGGCGCTGGTGCCGGGGGCACAGCCAACCTCCTCCTACTACGCCATCTCCTTCGCCGGCACCCGCGAATCCGCCAACAACTTCACCGTGGACGGCATCACCACCAACTCAGTGCTGTTCGGCAACATCGTCGGGCCGGCGAACCCCTCGATGGAGGCCATCCGGGAAGTCAAAGTCGACCTGTCGGGCAATTCGTCCGAGTATGGCGCCCCGGGCTACGTGACCGTGATCACCAAAGGAGGGGAGAACACGCTGCATGGCAGCGCCTTGTGGTATTACAACACCGGCGGGCTCAACGCGCGCGACTTCTTCGCCACCACCAAGCCCTTTGCGGTGACCAACGATTTCGGCTTCACGGTTTCCGGACCGGTGATCAAGAACAAGCTGTTCTACTCCGGCACCTTTGAAGGCTTCAATTGGCGGTCGGCCCGGGTGCTGAACCTGAACATGCCGTCGCTGGCTCTGCGCAAGGGCGATTTCTCCGCCCTGAGGGACTCCGCCGGCAACCCGATCGTCATCCGGGATCCGATCGCCGGCGCCGTCTTCGCCGGCGGCGTCATCCCGCCCAGCCGGTTGAACGCCACGGCCCTCAAGATCCAGGAGCGGTTCTATCCGCTGCCGACCTACGGCGATCCGCAGTCGATCGCGGGCAATTACCGCGACCTGGTCAAGGAGAGTCTCCGTAAGGAGCAGGTAGACCTGCGTCTGGACTACCAGCTTTCCGCGCGTAACTTCCTGTTCGGCCGCCTGAGCATCATGCGGGCGCCGAACGGAGCGCTGGCGGGGGAGATCCCGACCGTCGGCTATCGCATCCAGCGCCGGCAGAGCCGCCAATTCGTCCTCTCCGACACCCACACATTCCGACCGAACCTGACCAACGAGTTCCGTTTCGGACTCATCCGCGGCTTCAACCCCCGCAACGGCCCGATCAAGGGTCCCGAGATCGTCAAGGAGCTCGGCCTCACCAACCTCGCCCCCAACTTGCCGGATCTTGAGGCAATCCCTTCGATGGCGGTGACGGGCTTCTCGACGATCTCCACGCTCAACTACCTGCGCCCGGCCGAGATGGTCTACCAGTGGCAGGACAACGTCTCCTGGATGCGCGGCCGGCACACCATCAAGATGGGCGGCGAGATCTGGCACAACTACGGCGCCGATTTTGGATTGACCCCGACGCAGGCGTTCGGCAACATTTCCTTCACCGGCGCCTACAGTGGCCACGCCTATGCCGATTTCCTGCTCGGCATTCCGCGCTCGGCCTCGCGGGCCTCCTCGGGCTTCTCCCGGGACCACCGCACCAACACCGACTGGGCCGTGTTCATCCAGGACGACTTCAAGGCTTCCGCCCGCTTGACCGTGAATCTAGGCTTGCGGTACGAGGTCAACCCGCCATTCAAAGAGAAGGAAAACCGCTCTTCCAACTTCGATCCCTGGTCCGGCAGGCTCATCGTTCCAACCGAGGCCTCCAAGGCCCTCCTGAACGCCACCTTCGTCTCCAGCAAGGTGGTTCCCATCGTCACCGCTAAAGAAGCAGGCTGGCCGGAGCGGCTGGCCTACACCGACAAGAACAACTTCGCCCCGCGCATCGGCCTGGCCTACAAGCTGACCTCGGACAACAAGACCGTTGTGCGGTCCGCCTATGGGATCTTCTATGACGGCTTCACCGCATCGACCTGGACCCGGCTGGCCGGCGGACCCTACACCGGCACCGAGAACGCTCCGCCGAACAGCATCACCGGCGGAGTGCCGCTGTGGCAGCTTCCGGCGATGTTTCCCTCCACGCTCACGCTGGCCGGCACCGCTAGTCTCGAGGGGCTCAACCCACACGTCCGGACGATGTATCTCCAGCAGTGGAACCTCTCACTCGAGCGGGAGGTGTGGAACCTGGGGCTGCGCGCCTCCTACATCGGGACGAAGTCGATGAAGCTCATGATGGCTGGCGACGTCAACCAGATCTATCCCAGCACCACCCCGTTCAGCACTTCACGGCGGAAGTTCCCCTCTTTGAGCACCGCCGGCTACCGCGACAACGGCGGCACCGGCTTCTACAACGGGCTGGTGCTGGCCGCCGAGCGCAAGATGCGAAACGGCCTGCAATTCCAGGTGAGCCACGTGTGGGCCAAGAACGTCACCGACAAGCACGGTGAATCCGAGTCCGCGGTTGCGCCTCAGAACATCTATGACCGCGGGGCCGAGTGGGGCGACTACGCGCTGACCCGGCGGCACCGGTTCGTCGTTTTCTCGATCTGGGAGTTGCCGTTCGGGCCCGGACGCGGGCGGGCGACCCAGGGCCTGGCGAAACACCTGGCCGGTGGCTGGTCGGTCTCCGCCTTCGGGCTGTTGCAGGCCGGGCAGTACTTCCACCCCACCTTCTCCGGCAGGGACCCGGCCAACACCGGCGCCAGCGGGGGCCGCGCGGACCGGGTTGGAAACGGGAACCTGGACAACCCAACGATGTCGCGGTGGTTCGACACTTCGGCGTTTGTCCTGCCGCCCGTCAACGTCGGGCGCTTCGGCAACTCCGGCGTCAACATCCTGCGCGGCCCGGGCACGCGTGTGCTTCACATGGGCTTCTTCAAGGGGCTCAGCGTCCGCGAGAACTTGCGCCTGCGGCTGGAGGGCACCTTCACCAACATCCTGAACCACACCAACTTCGCCATCCCGGACGCCAACATTTCCGGGGCCTCGGCCGGTGTGATCCGGGCTACGCAGACGATCGAAGGCGCGGGCCCGCGGACGACCCGGCTGGGCCTTCGTCTGGATTTCTGAGCAGGCAGCCATGGGGGCTCACATGTCCACGACCACGGCACGGCTGGGTGCGGTCTTGATCCTGGTCCCGGTCTGGCTGTCAGCGGGCGGATCTCAGGTTCCGCCCACCCTCGCCTCCACCTGGGGCCTGAACGTACTCGCTGCGATTGTCTCCGAACGGCAAAACGTGGTGCTGCCGATCGACGATTACAGGCTTGTGAATTTCGAGCGGGACCTGTTGAGCGAATACCGCGGCGACTCGGTCCGCCGCACCGGAAACCAGGGCCGAATCGCGGCCACGGTGAACGTCTCGGGCGAGTACTTCCCGGCCTTCATCCTCTACGATTCCTCGGGCAAAGAAGCGGTGGCGCTGTTCGTGGACGAGGTCCAGCGGGGTACGGCGGTCGCGGACTGGGACGACAACAATCAGCGCCTGTTCTTTCTGCCGGAGCGGATCGCCTTCAAACCCGGCAGCGTGGTCGAGCTCCGGGCGCTGAACTCCGACGGGCAGTACCGCACCGAGACGTTGCTGCTGCTCAAGGAGAAGCCGGCGGCGAGACAGAGGGCGTACTCCATCCGCCAGGTAGAGGCGCGGGCCGGCGCCAGCGGGGCGGCAAGCCTTACCTGGATCACGAGCTGGCCCGCGGCCTGCACCGTCGAGTGGGCGGCGGAAGGCGCCACAGGAGGCAAAGTCACCGAAGACGCCTCGTATAACAACCACCGGGTGGCTCTGCCGGGCCTGGCGCCGGGTCGCCGCTACCGGTTCCGGATCGTGGCTTCGACGCCGGAGGGAGCCTCGGTCACCAGCCCATGGCAGTCCTTTGACACGAACCCGCAGCCTGCGCGCACCGGCTCCGTCCAGAAAGGCCGCGTCGAGCTGAAGGTGGCGGATCCGCTCGAAAGCGGCTGGAAAGGAGAAGCGCCGGTGTCATCGGGTGTGCCGTTCCCCAAGGGCGTGCTCGGCTCAGACCAGGAGCTGCGGCTACTCGACGCGGCGGGACGGGAGGTCCCGGTTCAAGCAAAGACACTGGGCCGGTGGGAGGACGCGAGCACCAAATGGGCGCTGTTCGATTTTCAGGCGCCGGCAGGCGGGCGATACGCGGTCGAGTACGGCGCCCAGGTGCGCCGCAGCGCGCCCGCAACCGGGCTGAAGGTCACCCAGGACAAACAGAAGGTCGAGATCGTGACCGGTCCGCTGAAACTGGAGGTCCACAAGGCCCGCTATGGATTCCCCGGCACGGTCTGGATGGACGGCAACCGGGACGGCCGTTTTGACTCTGAGGAAATAGTGGTTTCTCCTCAGGACCCCGGCGCTTTTCAGCTCACCGACGCCGCGGGCGCCGCGCACACGAGCCTGGCGCCGCCGGACGAGGTCGTGGTGGAGGACAGCGGGCCGCTGCGGGCCACAGTTCGGATCAGCGGCGGCCACCACGCCGCGGGCGGGCGGCGTCTCTTCGCCTATACGATTCGAATCCATGCCTACGCCGGGCGGCCGTTCCTCCGCGTGCAGCACACGTTTGGCAATGATGCCGGCGCCGTCGAGTTCACCACCATCCGGAGCCTGACCCTGCGCCTCCCGCTCGTTTCGTCTATGAAGGGCGCGGGCCGGCACTGGTGGACGCTCGGGCCTCCGGCGGCCCAGCTTCAGCCGCTTCGGGCGGATCAGAAGATGCGCCTGGCCCAGTACCGCGACAATCACTTCGCCATCTCCGACGGCTCCCGAACCATCGCCGAAGGGCGCCGGGCCGAAGGAGCAGCGGGCTGGAGCGACGGCGTCCGCTCGGTGGTGCTGGCTGTCCGCGACTTCTGGCAGAGTTACCCGAAAGACCTCGCCGTGTCGGCGAAAGGCTTCGAACTCGGCCTCAGCCCGCCGCTGGCCAGCGACGAATACGCCGGCGCGGAGGGCACGATGGACGCACACCGCCTGTACTACTACATGCAGGGCGGCGGTTACAAGCTTCGGCAGGGGGTCAGCAAGACGCACGACATCTGGCTCGGCTTCTCCGCCGCTGCAGCGCCGCAGCCGGAGCCGCCGGCCCTGGAGCGCCCTCCGCTCACGCCTTTTCACGCGGCGGCGCCGGCGGACTGGTACTCCGCCAGTAAGGCCTTCGGGGAACTCGCGCCCCGCCGGCCCACCGGCGTTCTGAATCGGTACGACGGCGCCTTCGATCGGTCCTTCTCCGCCTACCTGGCCAATCGTGAGATCAACCGCGAGTACGGAATGCTGAACTTCGGCGACTGGTGGGGCGAGCGCGAGATCAACTGGGGCAACAGCGAATACGACACCCAGCACGCCTTCTTCCTCCAGTTCGCCCGTACCGGCGACTGGCGTTACTACCGGACCGGTGAAGAGATGGAGTGGCACAACCGGGATGTGGACACCGTCCATCACCACCGGGACAACTCCCGCCTCGGCGGTGTCTATGCTCATTGCGTCGGGCACACCGGCGACTACTACCAGGAGAGCCCGGTCAAGGGGAGAGGCATCACCCGCGGGGGTATGAGCGTGTCGCACACCTTTATTGAAGGCCACCTGGGATACTACTTCCTCAGCGGCGACCTTCGTTCTTACGAGACCGCCCGGCGGATCGCCGACCGCTTCGACGCCTACGAGACGAAGAACTACGACTTCACCAACTGCCGCAACCCGGGTTGGCACCTGATCCTGACGATGGCCATGTACAACGCCTCGTACGATCCGTATTACCTGAACGCGGCCAGGATCATCGTCGAGCGGGTGCTCGAGCGGCAGACGCCGGACGGGGGCTGGAAACGGCAGCTTGTTCCGGGGCACTGCCAGTGCCTGCCTCGGCATCACGGTGAGGCCGGCTTCATGGTGGCGGTCCTGTTGACTGGCCTCAAGTATTACTACCAGGCCACCGGCGACGAGCGGGTGGCGCAGTCGATCATACGGGGCTCGCACTTCCTAATCGATGACATGTGGCTCCCCGACATCAACGGCTTCCGCTACACCTCGTGCCCGCGCAGTTTCACCGGCGCGTGGTCCAATTTCTTGCTGTTCGACGGCATCAGCTTCGCCCACCAGCGCACCGGAGACGAGAAGCTCGGCAACGTCCTGCGGCGGGGAACCGGCTCCGCGCTCGATAGCATGACCGGCTGGGGCAAGGGCTTCACCCAGTACACCCGCGTGGCGCCCAGCTTCATCGGCTACCTGGCCGACCTGCAAAAGGACTGAGCGGTGTACGTTGACCTGGTCGTGATCGCCGGCACCGTCGAGTCCGCCGATCCGCCGGCTCGAAAGTGCGGACACCTTCTGAGCGGAAATCGTGAGAGACCGAACGAAGTACGTCCTTACCTTCAGCAAGGATTCGCTGGAGGCGCCGCGTCTGGAGATCGGCCAAGCGCCGTCTCGCAAGTGAGGGGGCAGATGGGGCGGCCGGCGTCTCCGGCGGTCCGCCCGGCGGTTCGATATATAGTCAAGATATGGTGCGCTACCACGTCGCCTACTACCTTCCGCGCGGGCAGGACAGGATGATCGTGGCAGAGGCGCTGGATTTCCCCGGAGTTCTCAGCCAGGGCTTCGACCTGGCGGACGCGCGGCTGATGATTGCCAGCGCCCTGGAGGATATGGCGCAACTGTACCTGGAAGAGGGCAAGCCGCTCCCTCTGCCAAACGCGGCAGCCTCAGCGCCCGACGCCGATTTAGTTGAGTTGGTGCCCCTTTCAGTAGAAGTCGGTACCCCAAGGCCGTGAAGCGCCACGAGTTGCTGGAGCACCTTCGG
>JBBTDS010000578.1:11477-26023 GCA_038060875.1 Acidobacteriota bacterium
TAGAAGTCGGTACCCCAAGGCCGTGAAGCGCCACGAGTTGCTGGAGCACCTTCGGCGTCACGGCTGTCGGCAGTTGAGTGTACCGTCAATCCGACCGTAGCCGCCCCAGCTTCGCTGGGCGACCTCAGTTCTCCCGCGGCGGCCATCACAGCCGCCCTGACCGCTCCGTCCTCGCCCGGAACAAGTAGCCTTCGATGGTGGTGACGTACAACGTGCGCAGGTCCGCCTCGCCGAAGGCGCAATTGGTGGGGCGGCGGCAGGGGACGGGGTGCATCTCGAGCACTTCGCCCGAAGGCGAGAAGACATAAATCATCGGGCCGGGGCCGCCCAGCTCCCAGCCGGCGGTGGCGATGATGTTGCCGCCGGTGTCCAGGCACATGCCGTCGATGCCGCGGTGCTCGCGGAATTCGTGCAGCACCTCGGGCGGTCCCAGCGTCTTGTCCGCGTGGACCGGGTAGGCGCGCAACTGGCGCGCTTCGTCCGGCCGGCGTCCGCTCTGGGCAACGTAGAGCGTGTTGTAGTCGAGCGAAAACAGCAGGCCGTTGGGACGGGTGGTATCGAACGTGACGCGCGCGATCCGGCAGCCGCCGTCGGGCTGCGGGTCGAGGCGATAGACCGAGTCGTGGTCAAGCTCTTTGTTGGCGCGGTCTTCGCTCCAGGGGCCGGACGCACCCTCGTAGAAGGGGTCGGTGAACCACACGCGGCCCTCGGGATCGATGACAAGGTCGTTGGGGATATTCAGCCGCTTGCCGTCGAAGCTGTCGGCGAGGACGGTCACGTCGCCGCCTGGCTCGTAACGCACCACGCGCCGCGCATCCACGGTAGCGCCGCCCTCGCAGGCGTAAAGGCGGCCCTGGGCGTCAAGCGCGAGCCCGTTGGCGCAGTTGGTGTGCTCGCGCCACACGGTGCAGGCGCCGGTGGTGGGGTCGTATCTCATGATGCGGCTCTGCTGGATGCGCGTGTAGAGCAGGCCCGAGCCGTCCCACGCGGGGCCTTCAGTGATGCCGCCGTAGGCGGGGTCGAGGGTTTCGAAGGTCCAGGTCATTGTGCTTTTCTCGGTCCGTAGACGGGCGCGGGCCGGCCGGTCTCGATCGCCCCGAGGTCGGGGGCCTTGCCCGCGTAGTCGTCGTTCACGTTCGGCAGGCGCACGCCCGCGTCCACAGCCTTGCTGGCGGGCTTGAGCGTGAAGCTCAGGTCGCGCGCGTGATAGACCGCCTGCGGCTTGTCCGCGTCCGGCGGGCGCAGGTTCTCGAAGATGTCGTAATCGAGCTCGACGCCGTGCGCTTCCTGCCCCGTGGCGGCCCGGAGATCGGCGAGCGAGCCGAACGCCTGGAACGGCGCGGACTCCAGATCGTAGTCGCGCGGCACGCCCTGGCGCGGAGCCTTCCACAGGTATCGCTGCTCGGCGTTGGGATTGGGGCGGTAGCCGTTGTAATCGTAGGTGGAGTAGGAGGTGGCGTTGGGGAAGCGGAAGATCTCTCGCCCGCGCCCGTCCGTGCCGAGGAACAGGTTGTTGCGGAAGTGGGCGTTGGAGAAGATCTCGGCGTTGCGGCTCTCGGCGATGATCGTGTTGTGGTAGACCACGAGGCCGGCGGGCTTGACCTTGAACTTGAGGGCGCAGCCGGTGGGGACGTGGTAGATCACGTTGCGGATGTAATAGGCCGGCCCGCCGTAGACCGGTTGCGCGCTGAGGCCGCACTGGGCGGCGTTGACGCCGCGGTTGCGCAGAATGCGGATGTTGTGCACGCCGCCGTCGGCCTCGATGAAATCGTCGGCCATCAGGTGAATGTCGTTGTTGTAGAAGTCGATGGCCACCGCCCGGCGGTCTTCCTCCCGATCGGGCGAGCCGTGGGTGCAGACGCAGACGCCGTCGTGGAACCAGGCGATGTAGTTGTGGCAGACCACGTGGCCGGAGCCGTACACCTTTACCGCGTAGTAGCTCTTCAGCCGGTTGGCGCCGTAGATGCCGGGGCTGTACCAGCCGAGCAGGCGGTAGCGGTCGTCGCGGCCGATGAAGACGTTGTCGGCGATGTAGAAGTCCTCGGAGCCGGAGTACTGGGTGGTGACGCCGATGCCGATGTCTTCCATGCGGCAGTTGCGCACCGCGAGGCCCTTGGCGCCGCCGACGTCCTTGAGGCCGGCGAAGAAGGCGATGCCGGTGTTGCGGATGGTCAGGCCCTCGAAGAGGTGGTAGTCGGCCGCCATCACGTCGAACAACCGGTGCGCGCCGTCGCCGTCGAAGATGACTTCGCCGTCGCCGGCGGCGCGGATCACGATGGGCCGCTCGGGCGTGCCCTTGGCCGTCAGCACGTAAGTGCCGTCAAACGGCACCGACAGAGGGTCGGCGTAGTTGAGCCGGTCGGCCTTGTAGAGGCCGGCGTGGACCAGGATGATGTCGCCCGGCCCCACCTTGCGCTCGCTGACCACCGACCAGTCGCCGCTGCCGGCGCCGAAATAGGCCTGCATCAGGCCGGTGAACGCCGGTTCCTGTTTGACGCCCTTCCACGCGGGGGGATAGACGTGCAGGACGCGGCCTCCCGCTGCCGCTTTGGGTTCCGACCGTGTGCGCACCTTGACCGTCCGCAGCGGCTCGCCGCGAACGCCGTCCGGGTCGCGCAACTGGAAACGGCACTCGTACTCGGCGCCCGGCTCCAGGTCGAGGATGCTGCCGGCGAACATGTCGGGCACGATGTACTCCAGGTGGACGCTCCGGTTGTAGATCCTTTCGCCGCCCTGGCGCAACAGCGGCAGGGCTTCCCGCCAGCCGCTCTCGCCGGTCTTGCGGTAGCCGACCTCAACGGTGGCGTTGCGGTTATCGTCGCCGGTGATCTGCCACTCGAAGCCGAGGCAGATCAGCGTGGGGCGCTCGACCACGAAGCGTCCGGGCGTGACCGCATCGGCGGCGTGGAGGATCAGCGGGAGGAGGAGCAGGAGGTGGAATCTGGACATCGTCCTGCACATTATAATGCGCGTAATGCGTGTCGCTCTGGTGAACACGAACCGGATGCGTCCGCCGATAGCGCCGATCGGATTGGACTACGTGGCCGAGGCGTTGAACGCGGCCGGACACCACGTCGAACTGCTGGACTTGTGTTGGGAAGAGGACGCGCGCGCGGCCATCGCCAGGGTCCTGGACGGCGCGGACTTCGGCCTGGTCGGCGTTACGCTGCGCAACACGGACGACTGCGCGTTCACCAGCCGCCAGTCATTCCTGGGCGAGTTCGCCGCGGTGGTGGAAACCATCCGCGGGCACACCGATGCCCCCACGGTGTTGGGCGGTGTCGGATTCTCGGTCATGCCCGAGCGGGTGCTGGCCCTCACCAACGCAGACGCTGGAATCTGGGGAGAGGGGGAGTTTGTGCTCCCCGAGCTCGCCACCCGGCTCGAGAGGAAACAGGAGTGGCGGGACCTGCCCAACCTGGTCCTCGGTCGCGACGGGTCATGGCAGCGCAACCCGGCAGCCACGTGGTCCCTGGACCGCCTGCCGCCCATGAGCCGGACGTGGGTGGACAATCGGCGCTACTTCCGCGAAGGTGGACAGGCGGGGTTTGAAACCAAGCGAGGGTGTCCCGCCCGTTGCATTTATTGCGCAGACCCGGTCGCTAAGGGGGAACAGACGCGGACCCGGCCGCCCGCCGAGGTGACGGACGAACTGGAGCGGCTTCTCGAACAGGGCATCGACCACCTTCACACCTGCGACAGCGAGTTCAACCTGCCGGCCTGGCACGCGCTAGCGGTGTGCCGGGAGATCGGCGCCCGCGGCCTCGGCGCCAAGCTGCGCTGGTACGCCTATTGCTCGCCGGCGCCGTTCACGCGCGAGTTGGCGCGCGCGATGCGCGATGCCGGCTGCGTGGGGATCAACTTCGGCGTGGATAACGGCGACGACGAGATGCTCACGCGGCTGCGGCGCGGCTTCACGTCGGCCGACATTTTGAACGCCGCTCGTTGGTCGAAGGAGGCGGGCATGGCCGTCATGCTCGATCTTCTGCTCGGCTCGCCAGGGGAGACCAGGGAGAGCCTGGCGCGAACGGTGGAGATGGTGAAGCGGTCTGAAGCCGACCGGGCCGGCGTTTCCCTTGGTGTGCGTGTCTATCCAGGGACCGAACTGGCCAGGCGGGTGACCGCGCCGGGGGGGCTGGTGGAAGATGCGGAGCCGCTCTTCTATCTGGCGCCCGAGATCGCCCCGTTCGCTTTCGAGTTGCTCGACACGCTCATAGGGGACGACAGGCGTTTCTTCTTTTTTGACCCGTCCCGACCCGAGCGGAACTATAACTACAACGCCAACCAGCGGCTGGTGGATGCGATCCGCGCCGGGCACCGCGGCGCGTATTGGGACATACTGCGCCGCTACGAGTAGCGGCTGCGACCGCCCGGCCTACCATGAGCGCAACACCGCCTGGGCCGCAAACCAGCCGCACATGCCGTGGACGCCGGGGCCCGGCGGCGTCGCCGCGGAGCAGATGTAAATGGCCGGGTCCGGCGTCGAGTAAAGGCGCCAGGTCGGCCGGGCGAAGAACTGCCGCAGGTCGGTCATGCCGGCGCTAATGTCGCCGCCGACGAAGTTGGGGTTATGCTGCTCGAGGGCGGCCGGCGGCATCACGTTGCGTGCCAGCACGCGGTCGCGGAAGCCCGGGGCGAAGCGCTCCACCTGCCGCTCGATCCGCTCCAGCATGTCGAACGTGGAGCCGTTCGGGACGTGGCAGTATGCCCAGGCGGTGTGCGTGCCCGCGGGCGCCCGGGCCGGGTCAAACAGGCTGGGCTGGGCGAGCAGGACGAAGGGTCTCTCGGGAAGCCGTCCCTCCCAGGCGGCGCGCTCGGAGGCCGCGATCTCCTCCAGGCTGCCGCCCAGGTGCACGGTGGCGGCGCGCCTGCACTCGGCGGCCCGCCAGGGGATCGGCCCGTTCAGCGCCCAATCGACCTTGAAGGCCGCCAGGCCGTAACGGTAGCGCCTCAGCTTGCGCCAGTAACCGCGCGGGAAACGGTGGCCCGCGACGCGCAGCAGCGGCGCCGGCGAGAGATCGCAGAGGATCGCCCGCGCGGGCGGGAGATCATCGACTGATCGCACGCGAACCCCGGTGACGATCTCGCCGCCGAGCGACCGCAGGTAAGAGGCCAGCGCGTCGGCGATCGCCTGGGCGCCGCCGCGCGGCAGCGGCCAGCCGGCGGCGTGCCCGGCCGTGCCCAACACGAGAGCGAACCCCGCGGTCAGCGCGTTCTCGAGCGGCATCATACCGTGCGCGGCCAGCCCGGCAAACAGCGCTTGGGCTCGACCGCCCTTAAAGAGACTGCGCGCCAGGCCGGCGGCCGGGCGAACTGCGAACAGCCCGAAGCGCGCCAGCGCCAGCGGATGGCGCGGCAGGCGGAGCGGGCCGAGGATCGCGCTCTCGAGGCGCCCCCAATTCGACACCAGCCGGTCCATCAACCGGCGGTAGGCGGCTGCGTCCTCGCCCAGCGTCGCGGCGGTCGCCGCCACCGAGCGTTCCAGCAGCGCCGGCGGGCCGTCGTCGAAGGGATGGGCCAGCGCGGCCAGCGGGTGAATCCATTCGAGTCCGTGCTCGCGGAGCGGCAGCGTCCGGAAGAACGGTGAGGCCACTGCCAGCGGGTGAACGGCAGAGCACACATCGTGCAGGAAACCGGGCAGCGTCAACGGCGCTGTGCGCGCGCCGCCGCCAACGGTCTCTTCCGCCTCGAAGACGATCACCGACCGGCCGGCGCGCGCGAGCGCAATGGCCGCCGCCAGCCCGTTGGGCCCGGAACCGATGATGACGGCATCCCGCAAGGCTGAATTCCATGTTACCAGCTACGAAGGACAGCCAAACCTCTTGCTGACGCGCGCGTTACCGAGCCGCGACCGAAGGGAGCGGGCACTCAGAACACGTACTTGAGGGCTAACTGGAGTTCGCGCATGGTGCCGGCGCCGCGGATGACGCCGAAGTTGGGTCCGGGCTTGACCGGGTCGCGGCTGCCCCAGTTCTGGTTGGGGTTGCCCCACCTGGGGTGGTTCGGGAAATTGAAGGCCTCGAAACGAAGCTGGAGCTGGTGGCCTTCCCGGATCGGGAAATTCTTGATGGCGGAGAAATCCCAGGTGAAGTTGGACGGTCCCTGGATTCGGTTGCGGGTCATGTTGCCGAACTGGCCGGCCTCCGGCGAGCGTATGGCGGCGATGTTGAACCACTGTTCGGTCGAGCGCTGGCCGGCCGGCAGGTAGGGGCTCTGGCCGGTGGAGTTCAGCCGGGTCTCGCCGTAGAGTCCCATTCCGGGGGCGTCCCAGCCGGGCTGGAGGTTGACGGGCCGGCCGGACTCCTCGGTAATGATCGAGCCGATCTGCCAGCCGCCGACGATCTGGTTGACGACGCCGCCGTAGTTGAGCGCCGGCTTGCCCTTGCCCAACGGCAGTTCGTAGAGGATCGAGGTGACGAAGCGGTGCGGCGTGCTGAAGGCCGAGTAGCCCATGTCGCACGCCAGGCAGCGGCTGTACTGCGGGAAGATGTCCTGGTTGGTGCCGCGGATGGCGCTGGCGTTGTCCAGCGACTTGGACCAGGTGTAACTTACTAAGTAGGTAAGCCCGGCTGACATACGGCGGGTCAACTTCATGCCGAGGGAATTGTAACTGCCGCGGCCTTCCCCGTGGACCGTCTGGATGGTTCCGAACTCGGGGAACGGCCGGCGCGTGCCGATGGCGGTGGTCCCGGGCAGGGGCGCGTTGGTGTCCACCAGCCCTTGCAGGTTGCGGCTGAGCGAGCCGATGTAGCCCACTTCCAGCACGCTGTTCTTGTCCAGTTCGCGCTGGACGTTGAGCAGGTATTGCATCGAGTAAGTCGTGCCCACGTTGGGTTTGACGCCCCAGACGAACGGCGACGGCGGCAGCACCCACGGGAAGGTGGCCGCGGTCATGAAGTTGTCGTAGGTCAGGTCGGGGATGTCGGTATCGCCGAAACGCTGCACGCGGCCGCCGAGGTTGCGGTTCAGGTCGAAGCGGGAGTTGCCCGACTCGGCCGAGTAGAACAGGCCGGCGCCGGTGCGGAAGGTCCAGCGGTCGGTGGGGCTCCAGGCGATGCCCAGGCGCGGGGCGAAGTCGTTGTAGTCGGTCTTCATCAGCCGGCTGCCGAGGCGGCCGTCGCGGGCCACGGGAACATTCGGGTAGCGGAACAGCTTGCCTTCATAGAAGTCGCCCTGGCCGGTGCGCAGCATGAGCGGGTGCAGGCTCATGTCGGCCACGCGCGCGGCCTCGATGAGGTGCGGGGTGATGGTGTTGGTTTCGTTGCCGGCGCGGTCCCACCAGGGCTGAATCACTTCCCAGCGCAGACCCAGGTTGATGGTCAGCTTGGGAGTGGCGCGCCACGTGTCGTCCAGGTATGCCGCCCAGGCGCTGGCGCGGAACTGGGCGAAGGCCAGCGCGATGGAGGATTCGCCCTTGGAGGCCTGGCCGAGCAGCAGGTCGGCGGTCGAGTCGCCGCCGCGGCGAGTGAACGGGTTGCCGGTGGCCGTAGCGTTGAACTCGAACGAGCCGCGGGCGAACTCGTTGCCGAACTGGTTGTAACGGTCACGGCGGATCTCACCGCCGAACCGGAGGGAGTGCCGGCCGCGCATCCAGGAGAAGTTGTCGGTGACCTGGAATACGGCGTCGCTGACGGCAAAGGGCCCGCTGGAGTCGTTGCCGAAGCCGCTCACTCCGACCAACTGGGTGATGCGCGGGATGCCCCAGGTGACCGAGTCGGGCGTCGAGAGGCCGGGAATGGCCAGTTCCTTGATCACGTCGCGCTTGCCGCCAAGTTCCAGACCGATGATGTTGTAGAAGTCGTTGATGCCGAACCGGAACTCGTTCACACGGGTGGGCGAGACCACGCGGGTGTTGGAAATCATGTACTGGCGCGCCCGCGTGTACAGGTTGGTGCCGTTGAGCTTGAGTTGCTCTTCCGATGTCAGCTCATCGGTCCAGGAGTAACGGCCGAACCACTGCGAGTTGCCGCTCTCGTTGAAGTCGAGGCGCTGGGTGAACTGGTCCTTGTCGATCCGCCGCGGCCGGACCTTTTGATAGTTATTACTCAAGACTGTGGTCGGAACGTTGGGCTCGGGCCAGAATTCCAGCAGCTTCACCGAGGCGGGATGGAAGCGGGTCCTCGGAATCTGGTTACCGGCGAAGGGCTGGCCGGTGAGCGAGCCGCCGACGCGCGCCTTGGTTTTGGGATCGTAGAGCTGATTGCCCGGCAGCGCGTAGGAGAAGTCGCCGTTGCGCATGGCCACGGTCGGGGTGGTGTAGATGCTCTGGAATTGCTTGCGGTCGCGGTAGCCCTCGAAGTTAGTCATGAAGAACAGCCGGTTCCGGCCGTTGTAAACCTTGGGAATCCAGACCGGGCCGCCGACCGCGAGACCGTACTGATTCCATTTGAACGGGGTCTTCGCCGGCCGGGTGGGCAGGAAGTCGTAAGGCCGCGCGTCCAGCTTCTCGTTGCGGAGGAACTCGTAAAGGGCGCCGTGGAATTCGTTGGTGCCGGGCTTGGTGGAGACGTTGATCTGGCTGGCGGCGCGGCCGAACTCGGCCGGGTAGATGCCGCTCTGCACCTTGAACTCCTGGAGGGCGTCGATGGAGGGCAGCAGCATGTAAAGGTTGAAATTCACGTCGGTGTTCTCGATGCCGTCCAGAGTGTAGTGATTCCAGGTGCCGCGCATGCCGGCGAGCGAGATGTTCTGGCCGGCGCGGGTGCCGCCTTGCCGGCCCGAGGTCTGGCCGGGGGTGGCGAAGCCGTAAGTGACGTTGGGACTCAGCGCCACCAGTTGGAGGAAGTTGCGGCCATTCAGCGGCAGCTCGACGATGCGCCGGTTCTCGATGACGGTGCCGACGGTGGCGTTCTCGGTGTTGAGCGCGGCTGCGGCGCCGCTGACCTCGATCGCCTCGGTGACCTGGCCGACATCGAGGGTGAAGTCGATGCGCGCCGTCTGCTGAACCTGGAGCTCGACGCTGGTGCGGACCACGGGCCGGAAGCCCCGCATCTCGACCCGGACCGAATACACTCCGGGCACCAGCGACGGGAAGCTGTAGATGCCGGCCTCGTTTGTGGTGGTGGCCCGGGTGGCGTTGGTCCCCTGGTTGGTGACCGTCACCGAGGCGTTCGGGATGACCGCGCCGGTGGAATCCTTGACTTCGCCGGCGATTTCGCCGAGCGTCTGCGCGTAGAACGGGCAGGCGAGCAGAAGCGCATAGCACAGTGACCGCATATAGACCTCCTGAATACGGCCAAGTATATTCCAGCCGCGCCCGCGGCGCAACCAACGGGGGACAGCCTGCGTGTTTCCAGGTTTTTTCCGGGTAGGCCTGGACAGCCACCCCTTGTCCTCCATGGATAAATACGGGGGGAATTGGCTACTGCCCCAGCTTGAAGGGCTTGGGCGGCGCGGAGGCGCGCGGCATCCAGCGGGCGAGGTCGCGCTTCAGCCGGGCGTGGCGCGGGTCGGCGGCCAGGTTGCGGAACTCGTTGGGGTCGGCGAGGCGGTCGTATAGCTCCTCGCCGGCGTCGCGGTAGCGGATGTAGCGCCAGCGTTCGGTGCAGACGGCGTGGTTGTTGGGCAGATAGGTGATGACGGCGGGCTTCCGCCTGGCAGCCGGGTCGCGGAGCAGAGGCGCGAGGCTGGTTCCTTCCAGGGCCTTGTTGGCGGGAAGACCGCACAACTCGACGAGCGTCGGATACAGGTCCAGCAGGCTGACCGGCTGCTTGCGCGGTTTCCCGGCGGCGCGGGCGCCTGGCGCGCGGAGGATCAGCGGCACGTGGGTCGAGCGCTGCCACAGGGTGGACTTGTGCCAGTGCTTCTTCTCGCCGAGATGCCAGCCGTTGTCGGACCAGAAGACGAGGATGGTGTTGGCGGCATGCGGGCTGGCGTCCAGGGCCGCGACCAGCCGGCCGACCATCGCGTCGGCGAACGAGATTGACGCGAGATAGGCGCGCACCGCTTCGCGCCACTTGCCTTCGCGCACGATGCGCTCGTGTTCCTGGCGGCGGAAAGCGGCGAACTCGCGGCCCACTGCCGGCACGTCGTCGAGGTCATCCTCAGGCGCTTCGGGCAGGCGCACGGCCGGCTCGGGGTAGAGGTCGAAGTAGTGCTGCGGCGCGAACATCGGGATGTGGGGATGCCACAGGCCGGTGGCGAGAAAGAAGGGCTTGTCGTGCTGGCGCGCGAGGAAGCGCTCGGCGAGCTCGACCGCGGCCATGTCGCCGTACTCGCGCTCCGGCTTCGGCAACACGCCCCAGTCGAACTCGCCGGGGAAGTTCTTCAGTCCGTTGAAAGGGTGGCCGGGCGGCGCGGGGATCTTCTTGACCCAGGGATACCACTCGGTGCGGCGGTACCAGGGGTCGTCGAAGACCTGGAGCTGAAACTCGTCCCACTGCTCGGGCGGGTTGAAGCCAACCACGTGGTGGAAGACCTTGCCGGCGCCGGCGACGTAGTAGCCGTGGCGCTTGAAGTACTCCGGCATGGTGAGCACGCCGGGCAGGGCTGGCCGCCAGAGCTGTTCGTTGTTGTAGATGCCGCTGGTGGCTGGGCTCAAGCCGGTGAACAGCGCGGTCCGCGAGGGATTGCAGAGGGGCGCGGCGCAGTGGGCGTCACTGAACAGGATGCCGGAGGCGGCCAGCCGGTCGATGTGTGGGCTGCGGACAGCAGGGTAGCCGCCGAGGCAGCCGACCCAGTCGTTCATGTCATCGACGATGATCATGAAGACGTTGGGGCGGGCGCGGGGAGCGGCGGCGGCAACCGAAGCGCCGAGGAACTCACGCCGGGTCATGCCGCTCAAACCTGTTCCGGCTCGGGGTGCACCCAGGGCTGGCGGTAGGGGCGGCGGAGCAGGCGGTTGGCCTCCTCGTCGCCCGCGACGCGCTGCGCGGCAGAATCCCAGGCCAGCGTCCGGCCCAGCTTCAGCGCCAGGTTGGCGAGGATGCAACTTGCGGTGGAGATGTAACCCTCTTCGATATCGGCCACCGGCTTAGAGCGCGAGGCGATGGCCGCCAGGAAGTCCAGCATCTGACGCCGGATGGCGGGCGCGCAGTGCCGCTCCAGACGCTCCTCGGTCTTGTCCTCCGGGTATTGTTCCAGCTCGTAGGTCACGTCCTGGTGGACGGGCTGCGCAGTCTTGTCCAGCGGGATGAAGTCGTAGCTGAACACGCTCGCCTTGAGCGTTGCTTTTTCGCCGTAAAAGGTGGCGCCCCAAGGGTACTTCGGGTCGGGCGGATGGCCGTAGGTGCGGTGTTGCCAGATCACCTGGAGATCATCGAAGTCGAAGGTGGCCGTTTGCGTATCGGTGGTGTTGGCCTTGCTTTGCTTGTCCACCAGGATGCCGCCGGAGGAGGAGACGCGCTTGGGCCAGCCCAGGCCGAGCATCCAGCGCACCATGTCGAACATGTGGATGCACATGTCGCCGACGATGCCGTTGCCGTACTCCATGAAGGAGCGCCAGCGGCCGGGGTGCGCCAGCTCGTTGTAGGGGCGCATGGGCGCCGGGCCGGTCCACATCTCCCAGTCGAGGTAGTCGGGCGGGGCGGTGTCGGGCGGGTTGTTGCGCGGGCGCATGTGGTAGTAGCAGTAGATCTCGACCAGCCCGATCTTGCCGAGCTTGCCTTCGCGAAGGAAGCGGTCGCGCGCCTCGACCAGGTGCGGCGTGCTGCGGCGCTGCGTGCCCACCTGCACCACCCGCCGGTACTTGCGGGCGGCCGCCAGCATCGCCTGGCCCTCGACCACGTCCACGCTGATGGGCTTCTGCACCCAGACGTCGGCGCCGGCCTTGACGGCTTCGATCATCGGCAGCGCGTGCCAGTGATCGGGCGTGACCACCAGCACGATGTCGAGGTCTTTCTCGCGCAGCATCTCGCGGTAGTCGGCATAAGTGCGGGGCTTGCGCTTGGACGCCTGGCGGGCGGCCACCAGCTCGGCGGCCTGCGCGAGCATCCGCTTGTCCACGTCGCACAGCGAGACGACCTCGACCGGCGCGACCTGGACGAGCCGGAGCAGGTCGCACTTGCCGTACCAGCCCGAGCCGATCAGCCCGACGCGCTTGGGCTTCTGGTCTTCGAGCCAGGCGGGCAGGGCCAGCCCGCCCGCGGCGGTGTGTAGAAAACGACGTCGTTCCATATCAGCGCAACCCCAATTCGTCGCGGGCGTAGCGGATCGACTCGCGGACGTTGGCCTGCTCGAACTCCAGGGCGGCCTGCTGGTCGAGCTTGGTGACGTAGACCAGCGGCTGGCGCGGCTTGTTCTCGCGCACCAGGCGCAGCATGCGAGCCAGGTACTTGCCGTTGCGCTCGGTGAAGGTGACCCAGTACTTGTCGGTGAGGCAGGGAACTCTGAGCGGATCCCGCGTCAGCATGTCGAGCGAGAAACTGGTCTTGGGCCGGGCTTTCTGGATGATGGCCAGCATCCGCTTCAGGTCGAAGAAACCCTGGCCGAGGGCGACTTCGGCGAGCAGAAAGCCGTCCGCGTACTCCTCGACGGCCATGTCCTTGATGTGGTTGTTGATGACGAAGGGCGCCAGCGCCTCGGCCAGCTCGATGGGGTCATCGAGCAGCGCAACGTTGTTGCCCCAGTCGATGCACACACCCAGGTACTCGCTGCCGAAGCGCTTCACCAGCGGGACCATCTCCTCGATCGTCCAGTCCTTGTGGTTCTCCAGGCCGAGCGGGAAGCGGTGCTTCTCGACGATGCGGGCGGCACGCTCCAGCCGGGCGTGGGACTGCGCGACGAAGGCCTTCCATTCGTCGAGGGTGGAAAAGGTCTCGTAGCGGCGGCCGCCGAGGCAGACCGAGCGCAGGCAGGAGGCGCCCGCCTCTCGGGCGGCCCGAAGGGTTTGCTCGAACGCGGCGTCGTCGTCCTTCGGCAGCGGCAGCGTTATCTCCAGGTACATGCCGAGCTGATCTAGCCGCTGGCGGATCTGCTTCAGGTGCTCAGGTTCGAACGAGGTCAGCGGCGCCTGCACCCCGCCGGCGCCACGCTCATACCCGTATTGCATGTACTCGAGAGCGGTGCGGGGCGGGCGGGCGATGACGAAACAATCCGGCGAGAGGCCCATCGTGGAGCGCGCCGGCGGCCCCTGCGCGGCCGCGGCGGCCGCGGTGGCGAGAAAGCCGCGGCGGGTCACAGGTTGAAGCTCCTCAGCACGTCATCCCAAGGCTTGCGGTAGGGCCGCACGAGCATGGCCGAGGCCTCGCGGTCGCCGATGATCTCCTCGCGCTCCGCGTCCCAGCGGAGCTTGCGGCCGAGGCGCAAGGAGATGTTGGCGAGGTGGCAGGCTGCCGAAACGTAGTGCCCGTCCTCGACGTCGGCAACGGGCCGCTGGCGGGACTTGATGCAGTCCAGGAAATTGCGGACGTGCATGTCCATCGGCTCGTCCGATGTCGCCCGGCCCTTGCGCGCCTCGGTGCGGGGCTCGGGCTTAATGTCGGCAGGCTGGGGGTGAGCCGGCGGGTTCGACCATGGCGGGATCTGGCGCTCGGCGGGGATGCGCGTGTCGGGAAACACCTCGAATCCGCCGCGCGAGACGACCATGCTCCCCTTGGCGCCGAAGAACTCGGTGCCTGCGCCCTGGCGCCGCCCGGCGCTGGCTTCGCGCAGCGAGACCAGCACGGTGAAGCCCGGGTACTCGAAGACGGCGTCCTGTGTGTCGGGCGTCTCGCCGCCATCTTCCAGCGCGAAGCGGCCGCCGCTGGAGGAGACCGCGGTGGGGCCTTTCACCTGGAGCAGCAGGTGAACGAAGTCGAGGTCGTGGGCGCCGAGGTTGGTCATCTGGCCGCCCGAGTAGTCCCAGAACCAGCGGAAGTTGTAAAGGGCGCGATGAGGGTGGTAGGGGCGCTTGGGCGCGGGCCCGAGCCAGAGGTCGTACTCCAGATCAGTCGGGGGGCTGGTCTCGGGCGGCTTGCTGAAGCCCGGCATGATGTTGCGGAAGGCGCCGATGCGCACGCTGTGGATCTTGCCGATGTGCCCGCCGCGGGCCAGCGCAATGGCTTCCTTGACATGCCCGCCGCTGCGCCCCTGCGTGCCCACCTGCACCACGCGCTTGTAGCGGCGGGCGGCGGTGGTCATCCAACGGCCCTCGCGGACGAACAGGGTCATGGGCTTTTCGACGTAGACGTCCTTGCCGGCCGCGCAGGCCATGATCGTTTGCAGGGCGTGCCAGTGGTCCGGCGTGCAAAGGACCACCGCTTCGACGCTCTTGTCGTCGAGCATCTTGCGGTAATCGCGGTAGCCCTTGGTGCCGGGACCGCAGTCGGATTGCCCGCGCTCCTGCCGCGGCTCGTACACGTCCGAGACCGCCACCAGGTTCGCATCCGTCTGCTTCTTGAAGTCCTGGATGTGCCGCAGGCCGATCAAGCCGCAGCCGACCAGTCCGACTCCGACGCGGTCGTTGGCGCCCTGAATGCGCTGGTAGGAAGCGGCCGTCATCGCGCCCACAAAAGCGCGGCGCGTTGCAGAAAGGTTGGCGGGTCCGTTGGTCTGCATCGTCGGTAGTATACATGAATGTACAATGAGGTTTCATGCAGGACGGCACCTATCTGAGTTGGGTCATAAAC
>JBBTDS010000578.1:26123-27855 GCA_038060875.1 Acidobacteriota bacterium
GCCCAGGTCAATCCTTCGCGCGCCGGCGAGCGCGAGGCGATGGCGGCGATGGCCAGGCGCTTTCACGCCTGGGCGCCGAACATCGCGGTGAAGCTGCCGGCGACCGCCGCCGGCCTGGACGTGCTCGAAGACTGCATCGCCGAGGGCATCACGGCCACGGCCACCGTGAGTTTCACCGTGCCCCAGGTGGTCGCCGTTGGTGAGCGGTGCCGCCGTGGCGCCGGGCGCGCGCGGGCAAGCGGCGTCGAGCCGGGGAAGTGTTTCGCGGTGATCATGATCGGCCGGCTGGACGATTATCTCCGCGAGGTGGCCCACGACCAGGGGGCCGGTCTCAGCGAGGCCGACATCCGCCAGGCCGGGCTGGCCGCGACCAAGCGCGCCTACATTATCTACCGGGAGCGTGCTTATGAAGCGATGCTGCTGGTGGCGGCGCTGCGGGGAGACTACCATCTCACCGAACTGGCCGGGGCGGACCTCGTCATGTCGATCGCGCCTTCCTACCAGGAGGTGTTCGTGTCGCGGGACCTGCCGCGCGAGGAACGCATCGAGAGGGAGATCCCGCCCGACGTGCTCGACCGGCTGTGCCGGCTGCCGGAATTCGTGCGCGCCTACGAGCCAGACGGCATGGACCCGAAGGAGTTCATCGCTTACGGGGTGACGCAGCGGACGCTCGCGCAGTTCATCGAGGCCGGCTGGCGGCTGCTGGAGAATTTTCAGTAGTTATGGCCACCCCCGTCGAAATGCCGAAAACCGGCGTCACCGTCGAGGAGTGCCTGCTGGTCAAGTGGAACAAGCGCAAAGGCGAGGCGGTTGCCGCCGGCGAGCTGGTTGCCGAGATCGAGAGCGACAAGGCGGCCTTCGAGGTCGTCTCGCCGGTGGAGGGAATCCTGCTGGAGACCTTCTTCAACGAAGGCGACTTCGTGCCGGTCTATGCCAACATCTGCGTGGTCGGCGCGGAGGGCGAGAGCGTGGAGGAGTTCAGGCCAGGCGCGAGCGTCGAAAAGGCGGTCGCGCCGGTCCCGGTTCCGGCGACTCTGCCGAGCCGCGCGCGTCAGCAAGCGGCAGAGACGTTGCTCAGCCCGCGGGCGCGGCGGTTCGCCGCCGAGCACGGCATCGATCTGACCGGTGTCGTCGGTTCGGGGCCCGGTGGCAGGGTGCTCGAAGCCGATCTCCAGCGGGCCTTGGCGGCGCGGGCGGCGCCCGTGTCTGGCGTGCGGGAGAGAATCGCGCGGCGGATGAGGGAATCGCTGGCATCCTCGGCGCAATACACGCTGAACTCGTCGGCCGGCGCAGCCGGGCTGCTGTCGCTGCGGGCCAGGATCAAGGCCGCGCGCGAGCAACGGGACATCCCGGACATCAACATCAGTGAGATGGTGATTTTCTGCGCGGTCAAGGCGCTGGAGCGGATGCCGGAGCTCAACGCCGAGTTGATCGAGGGCAAGCTCTACCAGCGCGCCGGCGTCAACATCGCATTTGCCTGCGACACACCGCGCGGGCTGATGGCGCCGGTGATCAAAGACAGCCGGAAGCTCTCGCTGGCGGAGCTGGCGCTGAAGGTGAAGGTGCTGACGGCTCAGGCGACCGAAGGGCACATCTCCCCGGACGATCTCGCCGGGGCGACGTTCACCGTCAGCAACCTAGGCAACCTGGGCATCGAATCGTTCACGCCGATTCTGAACCCGCCGCAGGTGGCGCTGCTTGGCGTGAATTCGATCGAGGTGCGGCCGGTGCG
>JBBTDS010000578.1:27955-30646 GCA_038060875.1 Acidobacteriota bacterium
ATTTACGTGGACATGTGCGCCATCCGCGAGTTCGAGACGGTGCTGAACGAGATCAAGCTTAAAGGCGTTTACAGGGGCGTCGCTTACAACCACCTGGGGCCGGCGCACCTGTCGATCGGCCAGGAGGCTGCCGCGGTCGGGATGGCGTTCGCGCTGGCGCCGGAGGACCACATCTACGGCTCGCACCGCAGCCACGGCGAGATCCTGGCCAAGGGCTTTTCGGCCATACGCAAGCTGAGCGAGGCGCAGTTGCTCGAGATCATGCGAACGTACCGCGGCGGCGCGGTGCTCGGGCCGGTGGAGAAAGGCCACTGCGGGGACGTCAGGGAGCTGGCGCTGAAGTTCCTCATTTACGGGGCGTACGGCGAGATCTTCGCGCGTGAGACGGGGTTCAACCGGGGCCTGGGCGGGTCGATGCACGCCTTCTTCACCCCCTTCGGCATCTACCCGAACAACGCCATCGTGGGCGGCTCGGGTTCGATCGCGCCGGGGGCGGCGCTGTTCAAGCGTGTGAACCGCAAGCCGGGCATCGTGGTCGCCAACATCGGCGACGCCTCCTTCGCCTGCGGCCCGGTGTGGGAAGGCATCACGTTCGCCAGCATGGACCAGTACAGGGACCTGTGGGACGCGTCACTGGGCGGAGGCCTGCCGATCATTTTCCACTGCATGGACAATTTCTACGGCATGGGCGGGCAGCCGCAGGGTGAGACGATGGGCTGCCAGTACATCGCGCGCATCGGCGCCGGGGTGAATCCCGACCAACTGCACGCCGAGCGGGTTAACGGGTACGATCCATTGCCGGTGATTGACGCATTCCGGCGCAAGAAGCAGGTGCTCGCCGAGGGCAGAGGGCCGGTGCTGCTGGACACGGTAACCTACCGCATAAGCGGGCACTCGCCGTCGGACGCCTCCAGTTACCGCTCGAAGGAAGAGATGGAGATGTGGCGGCGGGCCGATTCGATCGCCGGGTTCGAAAAGAAGATGGCCGGCGGCGCCGTCTTCAGCGCGGAGGCGCTTGGAGAGGCGCGGGCTGGGATCGACGCCACGGTGTTCGAGATGTTCAGGCTGGCGGCCGATTTCGAAGCGTCGCCCCGTATCGGGCTCGATTCGGAGCTGATCGGCACGGTGATGTTCACCAACCAGCGGGTGGAGAAGTTCGACGACCGCCAGCCGGAGCTGCTGCAAGACCTGGCCGTCAACCCGCGCGTCGAGCAGATCCGCGGCAAGATCCGCACGCCGCTCCACCAGGGCAAGCCGGTCCCGAAGATGAAGGCGTTCAACATCCGCGACGCGATCTTCGAGGCCCTGCTGCACCGCTTTGCGATTGATCCCACCATGCTCGCCTTCGGCGAGGAGAACCGGGACTGGGGCGGCGCGTTCGCGGTCTACCGCGGCTTGACGGAGGCGCTGCCGTACCACCGGCTGTTCAACGCCCCCATATCGGAGGCGGCCATCGCCGGGGCGGCGGTCGGCTACGCGCTGGAGGGCGGGCGCGTGGTGGCCGAGCTGATGTACGCCGATTTCATGGGCCGGGCGGGCGACGAGCTGTTCAACCAGCTCTCGAAGTGGCAGGCGATGTCGGCCGGCCAGCTCCGCATGCCGGTGGTGCTGCGCATCTCGGTCGGCGCCAAGTACGGGGCGCAACATTCGCAGGACTGGACCGCGCTGGTGCACCACATTCCGGGGTTGAAGGTGGTCTACCCGGTGACGCCGTACGACGCCAAGGGCATGATGAACGCGGCGCTGGCGGGCGCCGACCCGGTGGTGTTCTTCGAGAGCCAGAAGATCTACGACTACGGCGAGATGTTCGTCGCCAGCGGCGTGCCCGAGGGCTACTACGAGATCGAGCTGGGCGAGCCGTCGGTGAAGCGCACCGGCAGCGACCTGACGATAGTGACCTTTGGCCCGGCGCTCTACACCGCGGTCGCGGCGGCGGACGAGCTGGCCGCGCGCTTCGGGCTGAGCGCCGAACTGATCGACCTGCGCTCGGCGAACCCGCTCAACTACGAGCCGCTGGTCGAGTCGGTGAGGAAGACGGGCCGGGTGCTGCTGGCCTCGGACGCGGTAGAGCGCGGCGCGGTGATGCAGACGGTGGCGGCGACGCTGGCGCAGCTCGCGTTCGACCACCTGGACGCGCCGCCGGTGGTGGTGGGCTCGCGAAACTGGATCACGCCGGCGGCGGAGCTGGAGGAGATGTTCTTCCCGCAGCCGGGCTGGCTGATCGACGCCATCCACGAGCGCATCATGCCGCTCGCCGGCCACCAGCCGGGCACGAACCAGACGCTGGGCGAGCTGGCGCGCCGTGCGCGGCTGGGGGTGTGAGGGGCTTCCTTACTTCTGGAGGACCCAGACGTTGGTGAGATCGAAGTGCACGTCGCGTGACCGCTCCCCATAAACGTGCCTGGCTGAGAGGGCAAAGCTCGGTTCGCGGTGCTCGATTCGCACGGTCGAGGAAGAAGGAGCAGGAATCTCCAGCCGGCTGCGCTCCAGGTTCAGCCGCCATGTTCCGGTGAAGTTGGGTTTCATCCGCTGCTCGCTGCCGTACAGAGTATCACCCACCAGGATCCCGCGCGGCAAGGGCCGGTCTCCCTACCTCTTCGCCACCCGCACCGGCGAGGACCGGGCCATTTCGGTCGGGAAGGGGTTGTCTGTTAGAGTAGAGGCAGAACGAAAAGGGTGGCAGCCATGGAA
>JBBTDS010000579.1:0-10808 GCA_038060875.1 Acidobacteriota bacterium
CTCTTCTTCCACTACCCGCACTACTACCCGACCACGACGCCGGTCAGCGCGATCCTGGCGCGCGACTGGAAGCTCGTGGAGTACCACGAGGACGGGCGCACGGAGCTGTATGACCTGGGGCGCGACCCGGGCGAATCGCGCGACCTCGCCGGCGATATGCCCGAGATAAGGGCGAAGCTGCTCGCCCGGTTGCAGGCGTGGCGGAAGTCGGTAGACGCCCAGATGCCCGCGCCGAACCCGAATTGGACACCGCGGGGGAATTGAATGCGGAACCGCTCCCTGCGGTCGCGGCTCAGCAACGCTGTGCAAGCGGGGGATGAAATGAACCGAAGGACCTTCCTGCAAACCTTGCCGGCCGCCGGCGCCATGGCACAAGGCCGGCGGCGGAACATCGTCTTCATTCTGGTGGACGATCAGCGCTACGATTTCGCCGGTGCGCTCGGCCATCCCTGGGTGAAGACGCCGCACCTGGACCGGCTGATCCGCGGCGGCGTCCACTTCCAGAACGCGTTCGTGACCACGTCGCTGTGCTCGCCAAGCCGCGCCTCGATCCTGACCGGCCTCTACATGCACGGGCACCGGGTGGTGGACAACTTCACGCCGCTCAACCCCGCCGTCCCGGCCTTCCCCCGGCTGCTTCAGAAAGCCGGCTACCGCACGGGCTTCATCGGCAAGTGGCACATGGGCGGGGAGAGCGACGAGCCGCGGCCCGGCTTCGATCACTGGTTCTCGTTCTTCGGCCAGGGCCAGTACGTCGATCCGCCGGTGAACGTCAACGGCCGCCGCGAGACGCGGCCGGGCTACATGACCGACATTCTCACCGATGAAGCCCTGGGCTTTATCCGCAACAACAAGCAGCGGCCGTTTCTGCTCTACCTGGCCCACAAGGCGGTTCACTTCCCGTTCGAGCCGGCGCCGCGCCACCGCGACCTGTACGCGACCGCGCCGGTGCCGCGGCCGAAGTCGATGAACTACGTGCAGGAGGATTACGAGCAGCGCCCGGAGTGGGTCCGCCGGCGGCGGTACACCCGGCATGGGGTGGACGGGATGTTCGGCCACGCGCTGTCGTTCGACGAGGCGTACCGCGGTTACGCGCGCTCGCTGGCGGCCGTCGATGAGAGCCTGGGGCGGATCCTGACCGAGCTGGAGGAGACGCGCCTGCTCAACGACACGCTGGTCGTCTACATGGGCGACAACGGCTACATGTGGGGCGAGCACGGGCTGGTGGACAAGCGCGCGATGTACGAACCCTCGATGCGCGTGCCGCTGGCGGCGTACGGGCCGGGGATGTTCGAGCCGCGCGCGGCGCCGCAGCTCGTGCTGAACCTCGACCTGGCGCCGACCTTCCTGGAGTGCGCCGGCGTCGCGCCGCCAACGGTTCTGCACGGGCGGTCGCTGTGGCCGTTGCTGCGCGGAGCGGCCCCGAACTGGCGCAGCGACTTCCTCTACGAGTACGAGTGGGAGTTCGATTACCCGTACACGCCGGCGCTGACCGGGCTGCGCACGGAGCGCTACAGCTACTCGCAGTCCTATGGCCTGTGGGACATCGACGAGCTCTACGACATCCGGGACGACCCCGACCAGATGAAGAACCTGCTGGGCGGGGTGCGGGTGCTTCGCGGGCGCGGCCGGATGGTGGAGCAGATCCGCGACCCGGAGCTGCGGAAACTGGTGGACAGCCTCCAGGAGCGGCTGGCGCAGATTCTGGCCGAAACCGGAGGCGACGTCCGCCGCGCGGGCAAGCCGCCGGCGGGGTTGCAGCACGCCTTATGAGACACCTCGCGCTGGCTGCTTTCTGTTTGCTGAGCGGTTCTGCTCCTGGCCAGGTGGAGCCGGGCCGCTGGGCGTTCAACCCGGCGCCGGATGATTTCCGTGCCGACGCCCTGCTGGACCTGCGCTTCCTGAACGAGAAGGAGGCGGGCGGATCCGGTTTCGTGACGGTGGACGCCAACGGCGATTTCCTTCTCGGCGACGGGCGGCCGGCGCGGTTCTGGTCGGTCAACACGACGGTGGGGCGCGAGAAGCCGTTCGTCGTGCGCCCGCGGGGAAGGAAGACAGAACCCGACCTGGCGCAGCACGCCCGGTTTCTCGCCAAGCGCGGGGTCAACATGGTGCGGCTGCACGCGCATCTGAACCCGGACTTGAAGGCCAAGCCGTCCGCGAAGCTTGCCGACGTCAACGAGCAGGAGCGCGACTGGATCTGGCGCACCGTCGCCGCGATGAAGAGGGAGGGGATCTACACGACCATCTCCCCGTACTGGGCGAACACGATGCAGTTGAGCAACAACTGGGGCATCCCGGGCGGCGCGGACCAGGCCGCGCACGGGCTGCTGTTCTTCGACGAGAAGATGCAGGAGGGCTACAAGGCCTGGCTGCGGGCGCTGTTCGCCGAAACGAACCCCTACACCGGCGTCCCTCTGGCCAGGGAGCCGGCGGTTGCCATCATCCAGCTTCAGAACGAGGACAGCCTGGTGTTCTGGACGGTGAACAACCTCAAGGGCGCGCAGCGGCTCAACCTGGGCCGCAGGTTCGCCGCCTGGGTGCAGCAGAAGTACGGCTCGCTCGAGCTGGCGATGAAGGAATGGAGCGGCAACACGGTCAGGGGTGACGACCCGGCCAGCGGAGTGCTGGAGTTCCACAACATCTGGGAAATGACGCAGGTGCGCCGCGGCGGCGTAGCCAGGCGGCTGGCCGACCAGCTCCAGTTCTGGACGGAAACGATGTACCGGTTCAACCGCGAGATGGCGGATTACCTGCTGTTCGATCTGGGCTGCGCGCAGCTCGTCAACGCCGGCAACTGGAAGAGCGCCGACCCGGTGCGGCTGGAGGACGCCGAGCGCTGGAGCTACACGGCCGCAAATGTCATTGCCGTTAACCGTTACTTCAGCGGCGTCCACAACGGCCCGAATCGCGGCTGGGCCATCGTCAACGGGGATGAGTTCACCAGCCCGTCGGCGCTGCTGGGCCCGCGCGACTTTCCGCTCAACCTCAAGCAGGTGCGCGGCTATCCGATGCTGGTGACCGAGAGCGCCTGGGTGATGCCCATGGCCTATGCCACTGAGGGGCCGTTCCTGGTGGCCGCGTACCTCTCGCTCACCGGCGTGGACTCCTTCTGCTGGTTCTCGACCGGCGACGACGAGTGGACGCCGCCGCAATCGGCCAACGGGTACCTGCCTTCGCAGGGCAAGTGGCTGTTCGGCAACCCGGATATGCTGGGCACGTTCCCGGCCGCCGCGTTGACGTTCCGCCTGGGATACGTGCGGCGCGGTGAACCGGTGGTGAGGGAAGAGCGCGCGCTCGGAGACCTGTGGCAGCGCCGCACGCCGATCATCGCGGAGTCGCCCAGCTTCGATCCCAACCGCGACTCGGGGGACATCGCGCCGGAGTCCAGCGTCAAGGCGGGCGTCGATCCGCTGGCGTTTCTGGCGGGGCCGGTGGAAGCGGTGTACGGCGGCGACCCGGCCCGCACCGCCGTGGCCGATCTGGCGCAGTACATCACCGATGAGGGCAAAACGGTGCGGAGCGTGACCGGCGAGATCGTGCTCAACACCGAGCTCGGCTTCTGCACGGTGGATACGCCCAAAGCACAGGGCGTCGCCGCGTTTTTCCGGAACCGGGGTGAGTTTACGCTGAGCGACGTTGCCATCCGCTCGGCGAATGACTACGGGACAGTGATGGTGGTGGCGATGGATGACCTGCCGATCCGGGAGTCCGGAAGGATTCTGGTGCAAGTCGGGACGCAGTCGCGGCCCACCGGATGGAAGGAACAGCCGAAGCAGATCACCACCAGCGAGGGCCGGATGCTCGACGGCTTCGAGGTGGCGAGCTACGGGCAGGCGCCCTGGCAAGTGGCGCGGGCGGCGGTGGAAATCACGGTGAACACCGGGGGCTTGACGAGAGCCACCGTTTTGGACATGAATGGGAATAAGAGGGGCGAGATCCGGTTGGAACGAACGGAGGGCGGCTGGCGGTTCCGGTTTCCGGAAGACGCCATGTACGTCGTATTGCAGTAAGGAGGGGGCCATGGCTCGGAGAACTCTGATTGTCTGCGCCGGTCTTGTGCTTGCGCTGGCCGGCGCACCGCTGAATGCGCAGTTTGTGCGCGGGACCATCCTTGGAACCGTCACCGACGAAACGGGCGCGGTGATTCCCGGCGCGCGGGTGACGCTGAAGAATCTCGGCACCAACGAGGTGAAGGAGGCGGCCTCGGACGAGGTCGGCAACTACATTTTCCCGGCGCTGCTGCCGGGCACGTACAGCATCGAGGTCAGCCGCGGCGGCTTCAAGACGCAGGTGGTAAGCAACGTCAAGCTGGAGGTGAACCAGACGGCGCGGGTGGACATCCGGCTGGCGGTGGGCGAAGTCGTCGAGCGGGTCGAGGCCACCGCCTCGGCGCTGCTGCTCAAGACGGACACTTCGGAGATCGGCCACGTCATCACCAACAAGCAGATCGTGGAGCTGCCGCTGAACGGACGCGACTACCTCCAGCTCGCGCGGCTGATTCCGGGCGTGGCGCCGTCGCGCGCCGGGGCCACTGCCGGGCAGAAAGGCGTGAGCCGCAGCGTCAACGCGGCCGGCGCCCGCGACACGTCGGTCAGCTTCCTGCTGGACGGCGTGGACACCAACGACATGTCCTTCCAGACGCCCGGCGTCACGCCCTCGATCGACGCGATCCAGGAATTCAAGGTGCTGCAAAACGCCTACACGGCCGAGTTCGGGCGCGGGGCGACGCAGATCCTGACCGCGCTGAAGTCGGGCACCAACGAGTGGCGCGGTTCGCTGTTCGAGTTCCTGCGCAACGACAAGCTGGCCTCGCGCAGCTTCTTCCAGCCGGGCAAGGCGGCGCCGCTCAAGCAGAACCAGTTTGGAGGAACGCTCGGCGGGCCGCTCATCTTGCCGCGCCTCTATAACGGCAAGGACCGCACCTTCTTCTTCGTCAACTACGAGGGGCAGCGGATCCGCACCGGCGGAACGGGGTTCGCGCTGGTGCCCACCGAGGAGCAGCGGCGGGGCGACTTCTCGGCGCCCGGCGAGCCGCGCATCTTCGATCCGCTGACCTTCGACAGCGCGACGCGGACGCGGCAGCAGTTCGCCGGCAACCGCGTTCCAGCCAGCCGGATTTCCCCCAAAGCGGTGAAGATCGCCGAGCTGTGGCCGAAGCCGAACTACACCGGCCTGGTCGGGCGCAACTTCGCGGGCAGTCCCGCACAGATGAACGACAACAACCAGGGTAACCTGCGCATCGATCACCGCTTCGGCAACAAGGACAGCTTCTTCGCCCGGTATTCAGCGCTGGACCGGTTCCGCAGCGGGTACAGCATCATTCCGCTGGGCGGCACGGTCGATGACATTCGCGGGCAGAACGTGGCCTTGAACTGGGTCCGCACTTTCACTCCGGCGCTGCTGAATGAAGTCCGCGTGGGCCTCAACCGGGTCAAGTACCTCACGCCTCCGGAGGGCTCGCTCGGGCCGAATCCGGCCAAGGACATCTTCGGGTTCGCCAATACCACCGTCAATCCCACCACCTCCTTCGGCCTGCCGCAGTTCGGCTTCAGCGGCGGGTTCGCCGGTCTCGGGCCGGGGTCGCAGTTTCCCCAAAACGCCGTCACTCAGACGCAGCAGTACGTGGACAACATCACCTGGCTGCGCGGGGCGCACAGCATCAAGGCAGGTTTCGACATCCGGCACACGCGCCTCTCCCAGATCGTCGCCAACAATGACCGCGGCACCATGAGCTTCACCGGCCAGTTCACCAACCTGCCGGGAGTGTCGGCCACCGGCAGCTCGATCGCCGAGATGCTGCTGGGCTTCCCTTACAACGCCGCCGCGGCCGCGGGCGACCAGGTGGCCCACAACCTCAATGAGATGTTTGCGTTCTTTTTGCAGGATGACTGGAAGGTCTCATCCCGGCTGACGCTGAATCTCGGGGTGCGGTATGAGTATGCACCGCCGTGGCGGGAGAAGCTCGATCAGTTCACGGTGGTGGACCACGACGAGGCGCTGGGGAGGCTCTTGATGGCCGGCACGACCAAGGCGTTCGTGCCGGGCAAGGGGATCGTGGACAGCGGCCGGGCGCCGCTGCCGAGAACGGTATTCGATCCGGACCGCAACAACTGGGCGCCGCGCGTGGGCTTTGCCTTCCGTCCCTTCGGCAAGACGGTCCTCCGCGGAGGATACGGAATCTTCCACGACGTTCAGGAGGGCAACGAAGCGCAGTTCATGCGGCTGAACCCGCCGTTCTTCTTCGTCCAGAACTACCTCTCCGATCCTTTCGTGCCGAACATCCGCCTGGAGGCGCTGTTCCCGTCGCCGGCCAGCGCGCCCTCGGGCGTCATCCAGCCTTTTTCGGTGGCCACCGGGCGGACGCCTTACATGCAGCAGTGGAACCTCAACATCGAGCGCGAAGTGGCGGCCAACCTGCTGGTGGAGATCGGCTACCTGGGCTCGAAGGGAACGCACCTGCTGCGGCGCACCAATTTCCAGCAGGGGCCGAACATCCTGGTCAAGGATCCCGCCAACCCGGCGCCGCTGCGAGACCGGGTGCGGTTCCCGAACTTCAGCCCGACGGTGATCATCGGCACCGAGAACGGCGGCTCGTCCACTTACCACGGGCTGATCGCAAAAGTCGAGCGGCGGTACACGAGCGGCCTGGCCTTCCTGTTCTCGTACACCTTCTCCAAGGCCATCGACGATTCGCACAGCTCGTCGAATTTCTCCGGTACGCCGTCCAACGCGCAGTGCCGCTGCGACCTGCGGGGCAACAAAGGGCCGTCGGCCTTCGACATCACCCAGCGCGTAGTCTTGAGCTACGGTTACGAGCTGCCGTTCGGCAAGGGGAAGCCGTTCCTGAACGCCGGCGGCGCGCTCAATAAGATCGTCGGCGGCTGGCAGATCAACGGCATCACCTCGGCGCAGAGCGGCCCGCCGTTTCAGATCAACACCTCCGGGGACAACGCCAACATCGGCACCGGCGCCGGCAGCAGCAATAACCAACGGCCCAACGTGGCGGGGGACCAGTTCGCCGGCATCGAGCGGAGCGCGAAGATCCAGCGGCGCGGCGTGGACCAGGGAACGTACTACTTTAACCGCGCCGCTTACGCCATGCCGCCGCTGTTCCGGCTGGGCAACCTCGGCAAGAACACCATCCGCGGTCCCGGCGCCCACAGTTGGGACTTTTCGGCCCTCAAGAACACGGCCATCACCGAGCGGCTCAACACGCAATTCCGCGCCGAGTTTTTCAACGTCTTCAACCAGACCAACTTCGGCCTGCCGGGAACGCTGTTGAACACGCCGACCTTCGGCATCATCACCGGCGCTTCCGGCGGCCGGGTGATCCAGTTCGGGCTGAAACTGCTGTTTTGAGCGGCTACCCGCCGCGGCTGGGCGCTGCACGCACCGGCGGCGCGTCACTGGCCACTGAGCAAAGAGACAGCGCGATGAGACATCTCGGTCCTCTTTTGTTTGCTCCGATCCCTCTGCTGGGTCAGAACATCTCCGTTGGCGTCCGTGCCGGCGTGCCACTGACCAATCTGGTGGAGACGGCGCAAAGCCCGAACCTCGGATTTAATTCGCAGACACGGCGGTACGTTGTCGGCCCGACACTTGAGGTTCGTCTGCCTTTAGGGTTCGGGTTTCACATGGACGCGTTGTACCGGAGGGTGAGCGTGGACGGCTTTGGTCCGGGCGCGACGCCGACGCTCTTCACGGGTTCGTTCAGTAAAGGCCACTGGCATTTCCCGATCCTGTTGAAATACCGGTTCGGAGCAGGGTCCTTGCGCCCCTTCGTCAGCGGCGGTCCGTCGTTTAACCGGCTGAGCGGGGTGGGCGAGGCGGGGCATTGCGTGCTGACGTTCGGCCGGCGTTGCGGCGTCGAAGCGGTGCAGAAGTCCTCGACGGGCTTCGCGCTTGGAGCGGGACTGGACTCCAGGCTGCCGTTCATTCGCCTGGCTCCGGAAATCCGTTACACACGGGTGGGGGCAGATATTTTGCGCTCGGTTCAACCCGACTTGTTGCGCTCACTACGCGATCAATTCGAGTTCTTGTTAGGAATTACGTTCTAACGAGGCTTCGGTAGAATCGCATTTTTACAGGAGGACTTGTTCGTGAAGCTTCCGGGAACTCTGTTGCTGGCTTGCTGCGCCGCCGCCGCGGTGCGGCTGGCGCCCATCGCGCCGGGGCACGCGCGGAACTCGATCAACGCGACCATCTTCTGCCAGCCGGTGGTGAGCCGGGGCGACACCCAGTACGCCGCCTTGTACGATGCGGAGGGGTACGTGGTGCTGGCCAGGCGGAGGCTGGGCGCGGCCCGCTGGGAGGTGCGCCGCACCCAGTACACCGGCAACATCAAGGACGCTCACAACGGTATCGCCCTGGGAGTGGACGGCAACGGCGTGCTGCACATGTCCTGGGACCATCACGGGCACCCGCTGCGGTATGTGCAGAGCGTCCGGCGGGGCTCGCTGGAGCTGACCGGGAAGATGCCGATGACCGGCACGACCGAGTCGCGGGTCACCTACCCCGAATTCTTCCCCCTGCCGGACGGCGGCCTGCTGTTTCTCTACCGCGACGGCGGCTCGGGCCGCGGCAACACCATCCTGAAGCGTTACGACCACCGGGCGCGGCGGTGGTCCTCGGTACAGGAGCTGCTCATCGACGGGCAGGGGGCGCGCAACGCGTACACGAACCGCATAGCCATCGGCCGCGAAGGCGCCTGGCACCTCTCCTGGGTCTGGCGCGAGCGCGGCGACGCTTCCACCAACCACGACATCTGCTACGCGCGGTCCGATGACCAGGGCAAGACCTGGCGGAAATCGACCGGCGAGGCGTACCGGCTGCCAATCACGGTGGAGACCGCCGAGGTGGTGCACGAGGTGCCGGTCAAGAGCGACCTTATCAACACGGGCACCATGGCGCTCGATTCCAGAGGCAAGCCGCTGATCGCCACCTACTGGCGGCCGCCGGGCGCCGAGGCGCCGCAATATCACCTGGTCTGGTTTGACGGCGCGCAGTGGCGCGTCAACCAGGTCGGACGGCGCAACGCCCCGTTTCAGTTGAGCGGCGGGGGCACCCGGAGCATCCCGCTCTCTCGCCCGTTGGTGCTGGTGGGAAGGCGCGACGAAGTCTACGTGATTTTCCGGGCCGAGGATCGCAGCAACGGCGTTTCGGTCGCGATCAGCGAGGATCCGGAGCGCGCCAAATGGCGCGTGGAGGATCTGACGACCGAGTCGCTGGATCGCTGGGAGCCGACCCACGATGCGCTCGTGTGGGAGCGCCAGCGGAAGCTGCACCTGTTCCACCAGCGCGTGGGCCAGGGCGAGGGCGACACATGGGCCGACCTGCCGCCGCAGATGGTTTCCGTGCTGGAATGGGAGCCGTGAGAGCGGGTAGAATCGTCGTTTCAGGAGAGGAGGCAGCAATGCCAGACACCAACCGGCGGGATTTTCTGAAGTCTTCGGCGGGCGTGCTCGGCGCGCCGGCCATCGCCCAAAGCCGCCTGAGCGCAAACAGCCGGATTCGCGCGGCCGTCGTCGGCCTGCGCGGCCGGGGCCAGAGCCTGATCCAGGCGTTCCACAACCTGGCCAAGGAGAACGTCGAGATCGCCGCCTTCTGCGACGTGGACGAATCGGTGTTGAAGCAGCGGGCGAGCGGCTACGAACAGATGTCGGGCAAGAAGGTGGCCATGCTCGACGACATGCGCCGGGTGTTGGACGACAAGACCATCGACGTGGTCGGCTTCGCCACCCCGAACCACTGGCACTCGCTGGGGACGATCTGGGCCTGCCAGGCGGGCAAGGACGTCTACGTGGAGAAGCCCGGCTCGCACAACGTCTTCGAAGGGCGCAAGGTGGTGGAGGCGGCGCGCAAGTACAACCGCATGGTCCAGCACGGCACCCAGAACCGCTCCAGCCCGGAGATCGCCGAAGGCATACAGAAGCTGAAGGAGGGTGTGATCGGCCGCGTCCACATGGCGCGCGGCGTCGCCTATAAGCGGCGCGGGACCATGGGCAGTATCCGTCAGGAACCGGTCCCGCCCGGACTGAACTGGGACGCCTGGCAGGGGCCAGCGCCGGATCGCCCCTATTCGAAGGTGCGCCACCGCGGCTGGCACCTGCTGTTCGACTACGGCAACGGCGACATCGGCAACCAGGGCGTGCACGAGCTGGACATCATCCGCTGGGCGCTCGACCTCAACACCCACCCGGCCAAGATCGCCTCGATGGGCGGCGGCTACATCTACAAGGACGACCAGCAGTACCCGCAGGTCCACGCCGTGATGTACGAGTGGCCCGGGCGCGACGTGCTGGTGACCTTCGAGACGCGCAGCGGCTACACCAACGCCGAAGCCGGCATGGGAGTGGAGTTCCCGTTCCTGGACAAGCGCAACGTGGTCGGCGTGATTTTCCTCGGCGCCGACGGCTACATGATTCTGCCGGACTACAGCAGCTACTACACGTTCCTTGGCCCGAAGCAGGAGCCGGGTCCCAAGGCGGCGCCGGGCGGGCTGGGGCCGCAGGCGGTTCCGCGCGGGAAGGGGCCGAGCCGGGCGGGCGCGGGCGACATCACCGACCAGCCGCACTTCGACAATTTCATCAGAGCGGTGCGCAGCCGCAGGCCGTCGGACCTGGCGGCCGGCCCCGAGGAGTTGCATCTCTCCGCGGCCTTGCCGCATTTCGCCAACATCGCCTGGCGCACCGGGCGCATGCTCCAGTTCGACGGCAAGACCGAGCGCTTCCTCGGCGACGAAGAGGCCAACCGGATGCTCACCCGCGACTACCGCGCGCCCTACGTGGTGCCGGAGAGGGTCTAGC
>JBBTDS010000580.1:0-9239 GCA_038060875.1 Acidobacteriota bacterium
CCGCGCGACGGCAAGCGCGGCAAGCTCCAGATCGTCATTGGGCTGCTGACCGACAGCGTCGGCGAGCCGCTGGCCGTGCGGGTCTTCGCCGGAAACACCGGCGATCCGGTAACGGTGGTGGATCAAATCCAGATCCTGCAAAGCCAGTTTGGGGTGCAGGAGTTGGCGTTTGTGGGCGACCGGGGCATGGTCAAGAGCAAGGGCAAGCAGGCGCTGAAAGCGGCCGGGCTGCACTATATCACTGCGCTGACCGATCCGCAGATTCGGCGTTTGCTGGGGGCAGGGACCTTGCAGATGGGCTTGTTCAGCGAAAAGGAGAGCCGCACGCGGGGTCACGTCTTCTGCTGCATGCGAAGTTTGGAACCACCGACAGCGATCCCCACACCGCTACCCTCCCGGATGCCCTGGCCGCCCTGAACCGTCTGTGCCTGCTGGAATACCAGATCGATGAGAAGAACACGGTGACGCGATTGCCGAAGCCGGACGCCCGGCAGAAAGAGATTCTCACGGCGCTCGCGATTCAGCTCCCCGACAAGTAGTGCAATGTAGGCAGGGCCTCCATTTCGCCTTCATCAAGGCGACGCCAACATAACAAATCCACTTCCGCTCCATGATCTGCCTCAAAGGAAGGGGGGGAATCCGTCAGTAGGTCAGGCGCAGGCCGAGCTGCACGTTGCGCGCGCCGCCGGCGGAGACGATCTTGCCGAAGTTCACCGACGTCACCGACCCGGTTGGCCCGTCGAACTGCGGCGTGTTGAACGCGTTGAAGAACTCGGCGCGGAACTGGAGACTGAAACGCTCGCCGATGCGCTGCACCCGGCTCAGGCTCGCGTCGAAGGTCTTCATGCCCGGGTTGCGCAGGTTCGGCTCGGTGCGCGAGCCGTTCGGCAGCGTGTAAGCCGGAACAGTCGTGAACGCCGACGTGTCGAACCAGCGGTCGAGGGATCGCTCAGTCGCGGGAATCACCGGGGACTTCAGGCGGTTGGCGTAGCCGCCCACGCCCGGCAGGCGGGTGTCGCTCGGCGCGGTGATCACAATCGGCGTCCCTGAGCCTAAGGTGGTGATGCCGCTCAACTGCCAGTTTCCGACGATGGCGCTCAGCGGCCCGCCCCGGAGCCAGCGCTTCCCCTTGCCCCACGGAAATTCGTAGATGTAGTTCACCACGAAATACTGCGGGCGGTCGAAATCGGCGATCGAGCGGGACAGGCGCAGGTTGTTGGGATCGAGCAGGCTGGTGCGGCCCGAGAAGCGTTCCTGCACGTTGTCGATGAGCTTGCCGGCGGTGTAGGCGACATTCAGAATCAGGCTGCGCATCGCCTTCTTCTCCAGGCGCAGAGTGAGGGCGTGATAGACCGAGTCGCCGATCGCATCGCGGAACCGGCTCACGCCGTCGTAGTGATTGAAGGGCTGCAACAGGGCCGAGCGCCGGATGCGCTGGGCGCTGCGCCCGCCGGTGGTGATGATGCCGTACCACGGGTTGTCCACCAGCTCATCGAGCGCCGGTCCCAGCGACAGGTACGCGGTGGACAACGCGGTGCGCGTGCGGTTCACCCACAGGCGCTGGCCGCGGCTGCCGATCCAGGCGGCTTCCACCAGCGTGTCGGAGGCGAGCGTTCGCTGGAAGTTGATGTTCCACTGCTGGGCATACGGCGTGACCCAGTCGCGGAAAGCCGTGTTGACGCTGGCGCCCACGCCGGTCGAGGGCGGCTGGATCAGGCCGGTCTTGAACGGATCGGCCAGCGACGCGCCCGGCGGCGGGGTATTCGGCGCCGGGTGAGGCGGGCCGAGATAGACCGCCGTCTGCGCCAGGAAGCCGCTGCCGAGGTCGCTGGCGCCGGCGCCGATGCCGCCCGAGCCCGGCGAGAAGAACAGCCCCCAGCCGGCGCGCAGCACGGTGCGCTGCTCGAACCGCCAGGCAAGCCCGATGCGCGGGGCGAAGTTGTTCTTGTCCGGGGCGGTCTGATCGCGCGGATTCCCGTCGCGGCCGGCGAAGCGGAGCGTGCCCTTCGCCTTGGTCAACGGCTCAGGAGCATCCGGGTCGAACCACGCGAGCTGATTGTAGCGGTCGGTCCACGGGGACTGATACTCCCAGCGCAGGCCCAGGTTCAGCGTGAGGTTGCGGCTGACCTTCCAGTCGTCCTGCAAATACCAGGCGTAGTATTTCTGCGAGGCCGAGAGCGACGGATCGAGCGTGAACTGTCCGCCGGTGGGAGGGCCGAGCAGAAGTGTGGCCACGCCGAAACCAGCGGAAGCGCTCGAGGACGCCGGGTCGGGGCCCTGGGTGAACCCGCGCCCGAACGAATACAGGCCGGAGGGCCGCTCGGCCCGCGTGACGTTGAAGACGTGGAAAGTGCGGTCGAAGCCGGTCTTCACCGAGTGCGTGCCGCGGACCCAGGTCAAGTGGCCCTGGACCTCGAGGGCGTGCTCGGCGTCGGTGAAATACGAAGCGCGGTCGGGGCCGAGCGCGGTCACGTCGCTGGTGTCGATGCGCGGGAACATGAACTGCCCCGCCTGGTCCTTCAGGTACTTCGGCAGGCCGAGCTGCGTGAAGTCGAAGCCGGCGCTGCGCGGCTGTGTGCGGATGATGTTGCGCGCAAGACTGGCGCGGAACTCGCCGAGCAGGTCGGGCCGGAAGGTGACCGTGTCGCTCAGCACGGCCGTCTTCGGACGGTGGCCGATCCGGCCCTGCTCGCCGTTAACGCCCTCGGGCGGGAACGCCAGGTTGACGCCCGGCGTGTTCTGATCCTGGTTCTGGCGGCCGTGGGTGAAGAAGAGGCGGTGGCGGGAGCCGGCGGCGTGATCGAGGCGGAAGAACAGCTTCCAGAGGTCGTTGGCGCGCGAGTTGTTGAGCGCCAGGTTCTGCGTGCGCGAAGTGCGGTTCGGCAGCGGGAAGTACTCGATGATCTTCAGCGCGATGGGGTCGAAGCGCGACGCCGGGATGCGGTTGCCGGCAAACTGGTCGCGGAGGTAACGGCCGGCGCGGGCCGGATCGGGACGCGTCGTCAGCGGGTCGAAGATGCGGATCAGGTTGCCGGCGCCGTCCAGCGTGCCCGAGAAATCGCCGCTCCGCTCGGCGGCGGTGGGCACGGTGCTGTTGATGTTGTCCGGCGAGCGCTGCGGGATCTTCTCCCAGTTGAAGAAGAAGAACGACCGGTCGCGGCCGTTGTACATTCCAGGAATCAGCACCGGGCCGCCGGTGGCAAAACCATACTCGTTGCGGCGCAGCGGCGACTTTTTCAGCCCCTGCCGGTTGCTCGTCCAACTGTTGGCGTTGAGCTTGTCGTTGCGGAAGAATTCGTAGAAGCTGCCGTGGAGCTGGTTGGTCCCCGAGCGCGTGGCCGCGGTGAGGACCCCGCCGCCCGAGCGGCCGTACTCGCTGGAGAAGCTGTTGGTGATGACCTTGAACTCCTGCACGGCCTCGAGCGGCGGCGTGAAGGTGATGTCGTTGGTCGTGCTGTTGCGCGTTTCGGCGCCGTCCAGCAGGATTTCACTCGTGTTGGAGCGGCCGCCGCTCACGATGGGGCCGGACCCGGCGCCGCCTTTCGGCAGAACGCCGGGAGAGAGCTGCAACAGGGCGTACGGGTTCCGGCCCAGCAGCGGCAGCTCCAGCATCTGCGAGCTGCCGATGACCGCGCCCAGCGACGCCGACTGCTGCTCCAGGAGCACGGCGTTGGAGGTGACGGTCACCTCGTTCTGCACCGCGCCGACCTCCAGGGTGAGGTCGATGGTCGCGATCAGCCCGACCGTCAGGCCCACGCCTGTCACGCGCGCCTTCTTGAAGCCCTGGGCCTCGGCGCTCACGTCGTAGCTGCCCGGGTGAAGGTAGGGAATCCGGTAGATCCCTTCCGCGTTGGTGCGGGTAGCCGTCTCGACGCCGGTCTGGCTGTTGCGGGCGACCACGCGCACGTTGGGAATCACGGCGCCTGACTGGTCGGCAACCGTGCCGGTAAGCGTCGCCTGTTCCACCTGGCTCAGGGCGACGGCACACGTCAGGCAAGACAACAGCAGTAGCTTCCTCATGACAGTACTAACCTCTATTCAATCCGCCGGCCGGCCTCAGGACCGAAGCCGGACGCCGACGTCTCAAGTATACACCACTGCCGGAGAAGAGGGGGCGGCCACTTAATTAGTGAAAGCGTAGCCTGTCACCGAATTAGCGGCCGCGCAGGCGGTAGTCGCCGACCGCCGGCATGCGGACCACACGGCACATCTCGAAGAGGCGCGAGCGGGCGCGCTCGCCGATGCGCTCGGCCAGCGCCACGCGGTAGCGGACGCCGGTCACGTCGTCGGTGCGGGTCACCAGCGCGTCGCCGGCGGCGGCGTCGGGCAGGTTGGTGGTGGCGATCAGCGGCTTCTCGTTATTGCAGCGGTAGGTGATGATCGAGGCGACGGTGTCCTCGATCCACTCGTTGGTGCGGTGGGCGCCGAGGTCGTCCAGCAGCAGGAGCTCCGATTCCAGGGCCGCACTGTACGCCTCGCGGTTGCTGGCGCCGGCGCTGGCGTCCCACCCGCTGCGGATACGATCCAGCAGGTTGAGGTAGTCGAAGAAAACGCCGGCGAAGCCGCGGGCGATCAGCAGCCGCAGCGCGGCCACCGCCAGATGCGTCTTGCCGACGCCCGTTTCGCCGATCAGCAGCAGGCCGGGCTGCTTCGGCTGTGGAAACTCGCGAACGTAGGAGCGAACCGTCAGCAACACGGTCGCAAGCTGACGGTGGGCGATCGGGTTATCGGCGGGCAGCTTGAAATTGTCGAGCGAGGCGCCGCGGTACAGCGGCGGAATGCCGGCCTTCTCCTCCAGGTGGCTCATCCGCTCCGCGGCCGCGCACTCGCAGCGCTCGGCCGCCGAGACGCCGTCGCGCTCGACGATCTTCCAACCCGATCCGCCACAGGCGGGGCAGACGCTCTCAGCCATGGTCCTCACTATTATCGCTTGGTGGCGGCTGTCCTTTACTCAATCGCCGCCAGCAGCTCGCCGGCGCCGACGGTCGCTCCCTCGCCGACCGGCAGCGCCGCCACGCGCCCCGCTTTCGGCGCCTTCATCTCGTTCTGCATCTTCATCGCTTCGACCACCAGCACGCCCTGGCCGGCCTCGACGAGGTCGCCCTCGGCGACCAGCAGCCGGACCACCTTGCCCGGCATCGGCGCGGTGAGATTCTGCCGGCCCTCGCGCTGAAAGCTCTTGGCCCTGCGGCTGAGCCGCCGCGGGTCCTCGACCTGGGCCACGAAGCGCCGGCCCGCCACCGTGACCGCCAGGCCTTCGCTGTTGCGCTCGACCTGGACTTCGTAACTGCGGCCATCGATCAGGACCGAGTAGACGCCGGGCTCGACTTCGACCACCGAAGCGGAGGGCTGGAGATGCTCGAAATCCACTGCCCGTCCGCCGATCTCGACCCGAGGCCTCATCGGAGCAGTTTCTCGCGGCCCTCGACCAGCCAGCGGCTGCACGGCTTCGCGTCGGGCGAGGCCGGCGGCTGCTCCTTTTGCGAGTGAAGCGCGGCCACCAGCGCCGCCACCGCTTCCAGTTCCGTATCGGGGCCCGACGCGGCCCCGGCCGAGCGCCGGAAGAAGTCCTCGATAAAGCCGGTGTCGAGCTGGCCGCGGCGGTAGACCTCATCGGCGAAGACCTGCCGGTAGAAGGGCACGGTGGTCTGGATGCCCTCGACGGTGTACTCGTCCAGCGCGCGGGCCATGCGGGCGATGGCCAGCTCGCGCGTCTCGGCCCACACGCAGAGCTTGGCCAGCAGCGGGTCGTATTCGATCGGAACCGTCCACCCCAGGTAGACGCCGGAATCAATGCGGATGCCGGGCCCGGCGGGCCGGCCCAACTGGGTCACCCGGCCCGGCGAGGGATAGAAGTTGTTGTAGGGGTCCTCGGCGTAAATGCGGCACTCCAGCGCGCAGCCGCGCCAGGCGATCTGCTGCTGGCGGAGCGGGAGCGGCTCGCCGGCGGCGATGCGGATTTGCAGGTGCACCAGGTCAAGCCCGGTGGCCAGCTCGGTGACCGGGTGCTCGACCTGGAGCCGCGCGTTCACCTCCAGGAAATAGAAGTTGCGGTCGCGATCGACCAGGAACTCGACCGTGCCCGCATTGTAGTAACCGGCGGCCGCGGCCACCCGCAGCGCCGCTTCGCCCATGGCGGCTCGCATCTCGGGATGCCGGGCCACCAGCGGCGAAGGACACTCCTCGATCACCTTCTGGTGGCGCCGCTGGATCGAGCACTCGCGCTCGCCGAGGTGGACCAGGTTGCCGTGGCGGTCGCCGACGATCTGGATTTCGATGTGCCGCGGGTTCTCGAGCACCTTCTCGAGGTACAGCTCAGGACTGCCGAAGGCGCGGTCCGCCTCGCTGGAAGCGTCGCGGAAGGCCGGCGCCAGCTCATGCTCGCTCTCGACCCGGCGCATTCCCTTACCGCCGCCGCCCAGGGCCGCCTTCAGGAACACGGGGTAGCCGATTTCGCGGGCCACGCGGCGGGCCTCCTCCAGGCTCGCCAGCGGCTGCTCGGTTCCCGGCGCCACCGGGACACCGGCCGCACGCGCCAGGCGCCGCGCCTCGGTCTTCGATCCCAGGCGCCGTATCGACTCCGGCGAAGGTCCGATGAAGACGACCCCGGCCGCCTCGCAGGCGGCGGCGAAATCGGCGTTCTCGCTGAGGAATCCGTAGCCGGGGTGAATCGCCTCGGCGCCCCGCTCGCGCGCGGCCGCCACCATTCGGTCGATGCGGAGATAACTCTCGCTGGAAGCGGCCGGCCCGATGCGCACCGCTTCGTCGGCCATGCGCACGTGCAGCGCGGCCCGATCGGCGTCCGAATACACGGCCACGCTGGGGATGCCGAGTTCCTTCAGCGCGCGGATCACGCGCACCGCGATCTCGCCGCGGTTGGCGACCAGGACTTTGCTGAACATAGCGCCGGGCCGGTGCCCACGGAGATTGTAACAGGCGAGTACGGCCCATGCTATCGTGACCATTGGAGCGCTAACCGCGCGGCTGGGCGCTGTGCGCACCGGCTGCGCGTCACGCGCCATAGGAAACGGTCATGGCCGTCGAGGGCATTCAGGCTTCGCTCAAGCGACGGGGGGTCCGCCTCACCCGCCAGCGCCAGGTGCTGCTGGATCTGATCGAACGGTCCGGCGCCCATCTCGACGCCGAGCAGCTCTACCAGTTGGCCAAGCAGCAGGATCCGAAACTCAACCGCGTCACCGTCTACCGCACCATCAAGATGCTCAAGGACAGCGGGCTGGTGGACGAGCTGGACCTGATGCACTGGGAGGGCGAGCAGCACTACTACGAAACCCGCATGAAGCGGGAGCACGCCCACGCGGTCTGCCTGCGCTGCGGCAAGGTGGAGGAATTTTACGGCCAGCCGCTGGCGAAGCTGCGGCGGCAGATTGAATCTCACTTCGGGTTTCAAGTGCTGATGGCCCGCACCGAGGTGGGCGGCTACTGCTCGCACTGCCAGGCGCTGCGGGCGCTGGAGATGATGGAGGCCGCCCGCGCGGCCGAGACCATCAACCCGGCGCGCGGCCACCGCCCGCGGAGGGACTGATGGCCCGGCCGGAAGATCCGGTCCCGCCGCTGCCGCCGGCCACCCTGATTGTGACCGGCCCTACCGGCACGCACTCCGAGGCGATGGTGCGGCCCTTGCCGTTCCGCATCGGCCGGCTGAGCGACAACAACCTCGCGCTGCGCGACAACCGCATCTCGCGCCACCACGCCCGCATTGTGGCCGAGGGCGGCCGCTACCTGATCGAGGACCTCGGCAGCAGTCACGGCGTGCGCGTCAACGGCGTCCGCGTCGAGCGCCATCCGTTGTGCGATGCCGACCGCATCGATTTCGGGTTCGCCGACTGCTACCAGCTCACCTTCACGCTGGGCGAGGGGAAGCGCCCGGGCCTGCTGGCGCAGTCCGAGGCGCTGGGCGGAAGCAACCTGGCCCGGCTGCGGGCGGTGGTCGAGGTGGCGCGGGCGCTGGAAACCTCGCTCTCCACCGACGAGGTGCTGGTGGCGGTGGTGGAAGCGGCCCTGGCCGTGACCGGGTGCGAGCGCGGGTTCCTGCTGCTGCGGCGGGGCGACGACCTGGCGATCCGGACCGCCCGCGACCGGACCGGTCCGCTGCCGGAGAGTGAGCTGCGCGTGCCCACCAGCCTGCTCATGCGGGCGTTAAGTCAGCGCAAGGACTTCCTCTCGATGGGCTTTGCGGCGGCCGGCGAGCAGGCGGTCACCGGGCAGACGGCGGCCGACCTGGAGCTGACCAGTGCCGTCTGCGTGCCGCTGGTCCGCATCCGTACCGGTTCCGCGCAGCAGACCTCCGCGCTTTCGCCGGCCAAGGATACCATCGGACTGCTCTACATGGACTCGCGGCGGGGCGCCGCCGATCTGTCGGCCGGCAATCGCGAGCTGCTTACGACGCTGGCGCTGGAAGCCTCGATTGTGCTCGAGAACGCGCGGCTGCTGGAAGAGCAGTGGGCGCGGCAGCGGATGGAGGAGGAGATGAAGATCGCGCGGCAAATCCAGGAGAGCCTGCTGCCGCGCCGGCTGCCCGCCAGCGGCTGGTTCCGCGTCGCCGGATCCAGCCTGCCTTCCCGCCAGGTCGGCGGCGACTTCTACGACGTGCGGCAGTTCGCTCCCGACGGCTGGGTGGTGGTGGTGGCCGACGTCTCCGGCAAGGGCGTCGGGGCGGCGCTGCTGGCCGCGCTGCTGGAAGGCATGTTCCTCGCCGCTCCCCACACCGGGCTGGCGATGGAGGAGACGATGGCGCGCCTCAACCGCTTTCTGCACGAGCGGACCGAGGGCGAGCAGTACGCGACCGTGTTCTATTGCCGGATCGACTCCGCCGGCCGGCTGCGGCTGATCAACGCCGGCCACCCGCCGCCGTTGCTGCTGCGCCGGGGCGGGCTGGAGCGGCTGCCGGCCTCGTCCATGCCGGTGGGGCTTTTTGAAGAAGCCGCCCACCAGGCCCAGGAGTTGCGGCTCGATGCGGGCGACAAGCTGGTGATATACACCGACGGTCTCTCGGAGGCGCGCAACTCCGCCGGCGAGTTCTTCGGGCTGAAGCGGATGGAGCAGATCGCGCTGGCCCACGCCGCCGCCGGCGCCGGCGAGCTGCACGGCGCGCTGGCCGGCGCGGTCGAGCAGTTCACCGGCGGCGCCGATCAGGCCGACGACATCAGCCTGGTAGTGCTCGAGTTTCACGGCGAGCAGTAGACGGCCCGCGCGGCCCTCGTCGTATACTGGGTCACATG
>JBBTDS010000581.1:0-3857 GCA_038060875.1 Acidobacteriota bacterium
CGATGACCTGGTCGGGCGTGACAAGCGTGCCGCGCAACACGTACTTGCCCTGAACGGTCCCCAGCGTTACCTTGATCGCCGGATACAACGGCCAGGCAAGGCCCAGAAGCAACAAAACCACGTTATGTGAACGAGTTAGAAGGTTTGGCATGTGTAAACCTGCGGAGCTACGGTGTGAAGAAGAACAACGTATTGTCGTCGCTGCCGCCAGCGATACCCGAGCCGTTGGCGCTGATAAACATCGGCCAGTTCATCGCCGGGGTGGGGTGCTCCCAGAGCTTGGCGCCGGCGTTGTCGAACAGGTAGAAAGCGCCAGGCGAGGTATTGGGATAGCCGTCGGCGGCGGCGATAAATTGGCCGGACGCATCGATGCTGGCGCTGTTGGGCGGGTGGTGCAGGGCCGCCCGCCAATCCTCGCAGAGCTGGCCGGCGTTGGGGGACAGCTTGATCAGTCTCCCGACGGGCTTGCCAGCCAGGTCCTGGTCATTCAGGACGGCCGTAACAAAGGCGCCGTTGTCGGAAACGGCCACGAAGCGAACATTGTGGTGGCGGAGGTCAAAGGAGGTGAATCGCGCGACCGGGGCGGGCGGGCTGCCTTGTATTGAGGCCAGCGTGAACAGGTAAACGAAATCGCCGCCTCCCACGGCCAACGAGTTGCTGGCCCTGGACGCGGAGACGCAGTTGAATTTGACGGGTTCTGTCGGCGAAAGCGGGAGGATCGGGTCGGTCGGCTCCAGTGCGGTCCAGGTGGCGGGCTGGCTGACCACGCCCGCGTGAATGGTGGACAGATAGACTTTTCCCATTGTGTCGCACGCTGCAAGCCAGCTCCCACTGGGGTGGACGGCGACGGATGGGGAATAGCCGTCCAGATCGATCTCCTTGGGCGGGGTCGAAAACAAGCCGGAAGCGCCCCGCTGGAAAACGTACAAGCTGGATTCCGCCACGGCCGCCAGCACGCCGCCGTCGCGGGACAGAGAAACCGAAGTAACCCGGGCCGGAAAGGCCGAGCTGTCCAATAACTTCTTGCCGGTCGCGACCTGGAAGGCCCGGAGTAGTCCACGCTTTGGCCGGTGGGGATGGAATTTCCCCTCGTTCAGCAGCCCCCCTCCCGCGGCGACGGTCCCGTCTCCGGAGATGGCCACGGCGTATATGCCTTGATCTCCTCGGTACTCTTTGGCCCACAGCCTCTTTCCCTGACCCGGCGTGCTGTAGCAGTAAGTGCCGAATTTCCCATCCGTCCGGACCCTGGTGGTTCCCTGATAGTGGAAGTAATAAGTGCCGGCGACGACCCGGCTGCCGTCGTCGGAAATGGCGACGGAGTTCACCATGTAGTCGTCGGTGCACGTCTCCGGCGGAACGCATAACGGAAGTACGGAAAGCTTCTTAGTCCATTTGAGCGCCATGTGCGTTAGTCCTTTCGCAAGCCCGCCCAGCCATCTCGAGGCTAGCGGGGCAATCCGATCTTTGCGCGGATCTGTTGAAACCGCGGCTCAGTGCTCAAGGCATCGAAGTGGGACTCGACCTTGAGGTACTGAACCAAAGGGTCCCGGGCGGCGTAAGCCGCCTCGAGTTCTTGAAGCGCTCGTTCGCGCTGATCCAGGCCGAGATACGCCACGGCCAAGGCCGCCCTGGACACGAACGGGCCGGGGCGCTCCAATCGCTGAAGAAGCTGGAGCGCCTCCTGGCGCCGGCCGGACCGCGCGAGCGAGTAGACGTAGTAACACAATGTAGCGGTGCTGTCGTCGCCGAGCGCAATGGCTTTCTCGTAGGCGTCCGTCGCCCGGGTAAACTGGCTTGTGCCCCCGTTCACGATGCCGATCCAGGTCCAGGCGGTGGCCGCTGCGGGATCGACATCCAGCGCGCGCTTCAGGATGTCCAGAGCCTCGGCGCGGCGCCGCATGTTGTAATAGACGGCAGCCGCATCCACCGCCGTCGGCACGCCGAGCGGGTCCAGCTCGCGCGCCGTCCGAATCTCGGAGATGGCTTGGTCGTGCCGGCCGGCAATGCTCAAATAGATGGCCAATCCGGTGCGCGCGGCCGCCAGATTAGGGTTGAGTTCGATGGCCCGGCGATAGGCGAGCTCGGCGCCGGCCCAGTCCCATCGATCCTTGTTGATGTCGCCCAGGGCCGCGTGCGCCTCGGCCAGATTCGCGTCGGCCGCCAGCGCCCGGCGCACCTCCGCCTCCGCCTGGCTCATCATGTCCTGGGCGTTCAGGATGGCCGAGCCGCCCAGCAAGCGGTACACGTAAGCCAGCTCCGCATGAGCGAGCGCGAACCCGGGATCGATGGCGAGGGCCTGCTGGTAGTAGCTCACCGCCCTCATGCTGTCGTCCGGGGTAAACAGCCGCACATGATAGCGGCCCCGCAAGAACAGCTCGTAGGCTTCGGGCTTGGCGTTGATCGCCTTAGCCAGCCTGGTCCGCTCGGTTTGCGTCAGCTTGGAACGGAGCCGCCGGGCAACCTCGCCGGTGATTTCCCTTTCCACTGCCGCCAGATTGGAAATCCCGGAACTGTACTGCGCACCCCATATCTGCGTTCCGTCGGCGCCATTCACCAATTCGGCCGTGATCCTGAGCCGTCCTTCCATCTCCGCGACCCGCCCTGTTAGGAGCGCTTGCACACCCAGCATTCGGGCCACGCGCCGGACGTCGATCCCCTCTCCTTTGAACTTGAAGCTGGAACTGCGGGCGATCACCTTCAGGTCCGGCAACTGCGCCAGGGCATTGATGAGGGCCTCGCTAACGCCGTCGGACAAGTACCGGCTTTCGGGCGTGTTGCTGGCGTTGACAAAGGGAATCACCGCGACGGAAGGAGTAGCTGTCGCCGGATGCCAGCGGAGGTAGGCGACCGCACCCGCCGCGAGGGCGGCCGCGATCCACCATCGGCGAGACCGGCGTCTCACCGGCAGGTCCACGGTGGAGGAAGCGCCGGAACACTCTGCGCTCAGCGCTCGAAGGTCGCGCGCCACCTCGTCGGCGCTCTCATAGCGGTCCCCAGGGAGCTTTCGCAGCAGGCGGTTAACCACCTCGTCGAAGGCGGCTGGCAACTCGGGCCGCAGCCTGGTGGCCGCCACGGGGGTGGCCGTCAGGACCTTGTTGATCGTCTCGCGGGTGGACGCGCCCGCGAACGGCATCTTGCCCGTGGCGGCTTCGTAGAGCACCACCCCAAAGGAAAACAGATCGCTTCGATGGTCGGCATGCATGCCCTCCAATTGCTCGGGCGCCATATAGCCGACCGTCCCGGCCACTGTCCCGTTGCGCGAGGGCTCGTCAGCGGACGTCATCTTGGCCAAGCCGAAGTCGGTGAGCTTTACGCGCCCTTCCGAGTCGAACATGACGTTGCTGCTCTTGACATCGCGGTGCACCACGCCGTGTTTGTGCACGTGCGCCAGCCCTTCGGCCAGCTCGGTGGCCCATTGCAGCACGCCGGCGAGCGGCAAGCGGCCGTTGGCTGCGGCGATCTTCGAGCGCAGCGTGCCGCCGGGCAGGTACTCCAGAGCCAGGAACGGCACACCATCAATCTCGTCGACTTCGTAGACGGTGGCCACGTGGGGGTGGTTCAGCGCCGAGAGCGCTCGACCCTCGTGCAGAAAGCGCTCCCGCACCGCGGGCGAGTCAACCAGCGACGTGGAGAGAAACTTCAGCGCCACTACCCGGTGCAAGCGGATATCCCGTGCCTTGTAGACCGCGCCCATGCCGCCTTTGCCGACCTTCTCCAGCACTTCGAAGTGCGAAACGGTCTGGCCGAGCATGGCAGCCTTCCGGCTTTCGGGAAAGGGCTGGGTCCGGTCAGTCAACAGGTCACCCCCCTCCATCCGGGATTTCCGGTTTGGCGTCCTGGTTCAAATTATACGCTAG
>JBBTDS010000582.1:0-1480 GCA_038060875.1 Acidobacteriota bacterium
ACTGGAGTTTCTTTCGGCCGGGGAGGGCCAGATGCCGCCCGAGCAGAACAACGCGACGGAGTTGACCTCCTGGAAGGAGATCGCCGACCACCTTCGTGTTAACATCCGGACGGCCCAACGCTGGGAAGAGGAGAGGCGGCTCCCGGTTCACCGGCTGGGAGGCGAGCGCGGCAGAGTGGTAGCCTGGACAGCGGAGCTCGACCGGTGGAAAAAGGCGGCAATTGAGCGAACCCGGTGGTGGAATAACGCCAGATTGCTGCGGATTTACGCCCTGGCCCTCTCGGTAGTGGTGGCCATTGGGGCGGTTCTGGGCTCGATTTTTCTCGCCAGGATCGCGCGGAAGGGGCCGCCGCAGACGTACTACTGGAAAGACCGCAGCCTGGTTACCTTGGACAGCGCTGGCCGCGAAGCGTGGCGGTACGACTTCCCGGAAACCGTGGATCCCCACGCCCCAATCGGGATGTGGATCGGCGATCTGGACGGTGACCGAAGCGTCGAGACAGTGGCGCCCTACCGCCCGGTGTTGGGGGGCGACAAGCCAATGGATCTGAGGTGCCTCTCGGAGCAGGGCAAGCTGCGATGGCGCTTTGCGCCGCAGCGGAAGGTGAGGGACCGGTCGAGGGAGTACGCCCCCGTTTATCACCTCCGACGATTCCGCGTCTTCCCCTCGCCCGAGTCAAAGGACGCGAACTGGGTGGCAGCCAGCTTCGTCCATCACTGGGGGTATCCCTGCCAGGTGGCCGTCCTGGATAACCACGGCCGCCTGAGGGGCGAATACTGGCATTCCGGCCACTTCGACGACCTGGAAACGGCGGACCTGGACGGCGATGGCGTCCACGAGATCTTGCTCGGCGGAGTGAACAACGGCAGGCAGCAGGCCGTTCTGGTTGTCCTGGATCCACGTAAAGTGTCCGGCTGCTCAACCCAGGCTGAGGGCGACGCCCACCAGCTTCTCGATCTCCCCTCGGGGACCGAGAAGGCGATCGTCTGGTTTCCCCGGACCTCCCTCAACCGGAAGCTCGAACAATTCAACTTCGCGTACGAGGTGGCCGTCATCGGCGACGAAATCAAGGTGCAGGTCAAGGAGCGAATGGGGGACCCGCAGCCGTTCCTTATCTATGTCCTGGACCGCGGTCTGAATGTGAAGAGCGTTGTCCCGTCGGAGACGATGCGAAACTTCTACCTGGAAATGAAGGCGTCTGGCAAGCTGGATCAGGCCTTGTCAGACGCGGAACTCGACCGCCTTCGCCGCGAGGTGAGGGTGATCCGCAAGCAGTAACGCCGCGGGCCTACTCCACCGCCTCGCCCACCCGCTCCTCGATGCGGACGTGCGCCGGGGTCTTCCGCCGCCACCAGCGGGCGGCGTGCGCGCCGAGGTCGTCGAGGTACGTGTAGACCACCGGCACGACGATCAGCGTCAGCAGCGTCGAGGTGATCAGGCCGCCGATGACCGCCCGCGCCATCGGGGCGCGGAACTCGG
>JBBTDS010000583.1:0-24103 GCA_038060875.1 Acidobacteriota bacterium
AGGAAAGGGGTTAGCTCAAAAAGTGCGCCTTACGGCAGGGGGAAGATCCGCCCGAGTAGCGCTCCGTAGGGACCGATTTCACGGCGACTGGAACTACTCGATACTTCCTCAGGAACGCAAAGTCTGACAATATTATTTCGTCACATACGCTTAGCGTCGGCGGCGAGTCTCACGTCGGCCTTTGCGCCAGGATTCAAGATCCGCCAGGACCGCGTCCTCAGCCAGTCCACGTCTCTTAACCTGACGCCCTACCCCGGCGCTGAGCATGGAAAAAAGCTCACGTCTCAACTCGATGGGGAGCGTGGAGCCGCGCCAGGGGAAGAACACCCCGGCCAGGCGCCCCCGGCGCGTCACCAGGATCGGGTCCTTCGACCGCAGCAGGCCGGTCGCCTTATCCCGGAACTCGCGGACCGTGCTTATCCTCATGTGGTCACCCGGGTGACCATCATAGCTCCACTCACGGTTACTGACAGGGCGCTCCAGTCCCTGGCGGCTGCGGGAGGGATCGGATAGGATCTGGCATCACTTCCGCAGCCGCGCGGCGATTTTCTCGCGGATGGCGGCGGGGTCGAAGGCGGCGGCGGCGTAGAGTTCGTCAGGCCGGCCCGAGCGCAGGAAGCGGTCGATGCCGAAGACGCGCTGCTCGTAGTCCGGCGGCAGCAGGAAGGGATAGAGGAAGCCTTTCCACCCGTTGTGGAACGCGACCGCCTCCCCGCGCTCCTCGTCGGAGAGGACCGCACGGGCTTTTTCCGGCTCCCTCCGGCGCAGCTCTTCGAAAAGCTGCGGGGAGGTGACGGCCACGATCTTGATATCGGCCTCGCTTTCGAGATCCGGCAGGGCCGCCAGCACATTGGCCATCACCTGGCCGCCGCAGACCGCCAGCGCGAGCTTCCGCCTGCCGTTCTCCGCGTAGGGTTTGAAGACGTAGGCGCCGTTGACCGCCGCGATGGCCGGGGGCACCCCGTCGCCCCGCTTGAACACCGGAACCGGGGGGCGCACTACCGAAAAGACCACCGGCTCGCCGCGGCCGGCGGCGTGGAAGAGCATCTCGATGGCTTCGTTGGCGTCCAGGGGCTTGTAGACCTTGATGCCCGGGTACGCCGTGTAGAGCGACATCCAGAACAGCCCGTGGTGGGTGGGGCCGTCTTCGCCGGTCTCGGGGCCGTCATGCGCGGCCAGCAGGATGAAGAATCCGCGCGAGCGCGGGTTCACCTCGTGGCTGATGAGGGCCATGCGGACGGCGTTGGCCATCATCACCGAGAACACGCCGTAGCTGGCGAACGCCGTCATCGGGCGGAAACCGCCGGGCAGGGTGTCGCCGGCCATGGTCACGCACATTTGAGCCATGTTCTGCTCGGCGATGCCGAAGCGGATGCCCCGGCCGCGCGGGTTGGCCCGGCTCATCAGCCCGTGGACCTGTTCGGCTTTGCCGGTCAGGATCGACTTGGCGAGATCCCCGGCCCCGACGTAGAAAAAGCCGCATTGCCGCATCACCCAGGCAAACCACGCCTCGGTGGCCCTGCGCGTCGGCACGCAGTCACCCTCCTGAAAGACGAGTTCCGGCGGAAGCACCTCGGGCCGGGTGATGGTCCGGTAGTCGGCCAGCGGCCTGTCGGCGAGGGCCTCTTTCATCACCTCGACCAGGCGCGGCTCAGGCCGGAGCAACGCGCGCGCGGCGTCCAGGCGGGCGATTAGGCAGTCGATCTCTTCCTCGCCGAGCAAGGCCAGCACGGTCGCGACGTCCTGCCGCGTGTTTCCTTCTTCGGCGGATACTTCGAAGCCCAGCGCTTTCATGAGCTGGACGTACTCAGCGTGGGTGAGGGGAGTGCCGTGCGAGTCGGCGGTTCCTTCCAGCCTCCCGTAGTGTTTCCCCTTCACCGTGTGGCAGAGGATCACCGTCGGCCGCCCGTTACCGAAACCCGCCGCCGCGGTACGGTAGGCGTGAGCGAGTTCCCGCACGTTGTGGCCGTCGGCCTCGATGATGTTCCAGCCGAAGGCGGACCAATGGCCGAGGTAGGGGAACGGCATGACCTCGGTGATGGAGCCGTCGATGCCGAAGGTGTTGTAGTCGAGCGCGACGATGATGTTCTCCATGCCGAGGTTCGAAGCCAGGTTGCGCGCTTCGTAACTCATGCCCTCTTCACTCTCGGCATCTCCGGCAATGACGAACACCTTCGTCGGAAGCCCGCAGGAACGGTGCAGCGTGGCGAGTCCCAGCCCCATGGAGAAGCCGTGTCCGGAAGAACCGGTGCAGGCGTCGGCAAGAGGCAGTTGCGATTCGACGTGCCCGCACGGCCCGCCGAGACGGCGGAAAGAGGCAAGGTCCTCCGCATACGTGACCGGCCATCCCGCCGGGTGCAGGCCGCGCCGGCGGAGCGCTTCGTAGACCAGGGCCACCAGCGCATGGAAGAGCGGCGAGCAGTGCCCGGCCGACCACACCAGCCGGTCGCGCCCCGGATGCTTCGGCTGCATGGCATCGAATCCGAACACGCCGGAAACCAGCAGCGCCAGCGCCATTTCGGCCTTTGAGGAGGAACCACCGGGATGGCCCGATTTGGCCCCGTCCACCGCGGCAAAAGCCAGCCCGCGCACGATGCGGGCGAGGGTGGCAATCTTGTCTTCGTCAATGCCGTCGAGTCGCGGGAGGGAAAGCCCCCGGAGATCGACGTAGGCGCCGCTGGGCTGGATTTCAGGCATAGTCCGTGACTCCGGCCCTACGGGCAGTTGGCCCCGCAGTAGGAGGCGTTTAGCATCGACAGGATGGCGTCGTACTGGCCGCCGGTGACGGTGCGGGTGCGCTTGGAAGCGCCGACGGCCGGCGGCTGGGCCATATCGACCTTGTGGGCAACGACCATACCGGCCTGAGGCAGCACCGTAATGAACTGGCCGCCCGCGCCCATCCCGGTGTAGGCTCCCACGAAGGGCCCCTGGGAGTTGGGTGCGTCCCAGACCCACCACATGCAGCCGTAGCCCCAGCGGCGGGGCGCCCCCAGGGAGCGCTGATAGGGCGGGTTCATCTCGTGGAAAGGCGTCACCAGGCTGGTGATGCGGCGGACCCACTCGCGGGAAACGACCTGGCGGCCGTTCCAGTCGCCCTCGCGCAGCATCAGCAGGCCGAGGCGGGCCATGTCGCGCGTGGAAAGCCACGTGTGGTAGGCGGGGTGCATGGACACCTTCAGGTCGCCGCTCTTCCGCTGCCGGGAGCGATCGAAGTCCTGCATGCCGATGGGGCGGGCGAGGTCGGTTTCGAGCGCGTCGTAGATGTCGCGGCCAGTAAGCTTCTCGAAGACCGCGCCGGCGGCGTTGAAGTCCCAGTTGTTGTAAAGGTAGTAGGTCCCCGGCCGCTGGGAGCCGCGGGGCGGGGCGGCGCGGGTGTCGTCACCGGCGTTGGAAGCGGGGTGGTAAATGCCGGAGCGGGCCGAGATGAGGTGCTCGATGGTGGCTTGCTTCTCGATGGGCAGCAGGTCGCCGTGGTCGGTGAAGCCGATCTCGCCGAGGGTCTTGTGGAGCTGGATCTTGCCCTCCTCGACGTACTTGCCGTAGAGCATGGCGAGCACGCTCTTGCGCACCGAAGCGAGATAGCTCAGGTGGCTGAGGTCGCCGTACTCGAACAGGGAGCGCCCACCGACGACGACCATCATGGCGGTCGTGTCCAGCGACTTGAGCCAGCCGCGGAGAGCCTCCAGGCGTGCCGAGGAGAAGCCGGCGGATTCGGGTTTGTCGATGCGTTCCCAGGACTCGCCGGGGCAGACGCGGGCAGGGGGCTGGGCGGGGAGTGCGCCTGCCAGCAGCACGGACGCCAGCAGGATCAAAGCGGGCCGAGAGCGGTGTGAGAGCATTGGCACCTTCCTTCTTCGCATATTACACGCTGCTGGCGCGGCTTGTTCCCAGCGCATCCCGGCCGGCCGGTGAGGTTTTCCCGCCCAGGCGCGCTTCCGAATCGGCTATGCTGGCACAAGGCACTGAGGGGGAGGTCAGGGAATGAGCATATCGAGAAGAACTTTCTTGGGAACCACCGCGGCCACCCTGGCCCCCGCCCAGGACCAGACAACCGCTATGCCGTCCAGGATTCTCGGCAGAACCGGCGCGCGCGTCTCCATTCTGGCTTACGGCTGCGGCGCCAGCTTCGCCGAATACGGCGCCTTCGAACAGGCCCTCGCCACCCTGGCGCGCGCCCTGGACCTCGGCATATCCTACATCGACACCGCGGCCGCATACGGAGACGGCCAGAGCGAGAAGATCGCCGGCGCACTCATGAAGACGCGGCGGAAGGAGGTCTGGCTGGCCACCAAAATCCGGCCGCGCGGCTACGACGAGATCATGCGCCTGCTGGACGCGTCGCTGGCGCGCCTCCAGACCGATCACGTGGATCTGCTGCACATACACGACCTCCAGGGAACCGACGATCTGGCCGCCATCGAAGCGCCGCACGGAGCATTAAAGGCGTTCTACAGAATCCGCGATGAGAAGAAGGCTCGTTTCATCGGAATCACCAGCCACAAGGATGCGGCGGCGCTGAAGACGGCGCTGGAGCGTCACGATTTCGACTGCACGCAGATGTCGCTCAATCCCGCGCTGCGGGGCGCCAAAGGGGAGGACAGCTTCGAGTCGCTCGCCTTGCCGGTAGCCGTTCGCAAGAACATGGGCGTCATCGCCATGAAGGTTCTCGCGCAATCGAGGTACAAGGCGCCGGTGGCTCAACTGATGCGCTATGCGCTCTCCCTGCCGGTAAGTTGCGCTGCCGTCGGGATGCCGGCGCCGAAGGTCCTGGAAGAAGACGCCGGCATCGCCAAGGCTTTCCGGCCCATGCCGGATTCCGAAATGAAGAGGCTGGCCGACAGCCTCAGCGCCGCCCATAAGGCCGGCCTGGACCGCTTCTTTCGCCGCCACGTGGATGCCTGAAGGAGGTCTGGCGCAATGCAGCGAATCCGCATTCTCGTGACCGCATTGGTTTGCGCGGGCGTCGCGCTGGCACAGACCAACAAGGGCAGAATCACCGGCACGGTGTTCGACAAGCTGGGGGCTGTGATCCCGGCCGCCACCGTAACCATCACCAACGTCGGAACGAACGAATCGATCCGGCTCACGACCTCCGAATCCGGCGTCTTCTCGGCGCCGCTGCTGGACCCGGTCACCTATCGAGTGACGGTCGAGGTCACGGGCTTCAAGAAAGCCGTCATCGAGAACGTCAAAGTGGACACGGCCGCGGTCGCCTCCGTCAATGTGACGCTCGATCCCGGCCAGGTGACTACCGAAGTCACGGTCACCGCCGAGCCTGATGTGGTCAACAGCGACTCCGGCGCCCTCGGCCAGACGATCACCGAACGCCAGATCACCGAGATGCCGCTCAATAACCGCAGCGTGCTCGACCTGGCGCTGACCGCCGGCAACGTCACCGGGGTGGCGGGAACCGAAGACCCGGAACTGGGCTCGGAAATCCCCGCTCCGGGCTTCAATGTCAACGTCAACGGCGGGCGCGCCGGGAGCACTTCCATACTGGCCGACGGCGCCAGCAATACCGGGGTCGGCCTCGGACGGGCGGTCGTGACGTTCTCGCCCGACACGGTGCAGGAATTCACCGTGCAAACCTCCAACTTCTCGGCCGAGTTCGGCCAGACCGGCGGCGGGGTGATCAACATGACGACGAAGTCGGGCACGAATCAGTACAACGGCTTGCTCTACTGGTATCATCGCAACCCGTCGCTGAACGCCGCTCCGTTCACCACCGCCGCTAACAACCGTCCCGAGTCCAACCGGAGGCAGCACCAGTTCGGGCTTACCTATGGCGGACCGCTCGTATTGCCACGTGTTTACGATGGGCACAACCGCACCTTTTTCTTTGTGGCCGCGGAGCCGCGATACTATTACGACGGCAGCCAGTTCACCGCCCTGCTCCCGACCGAGCCCATGCTGCGCGGCGACTTCAGCGACGTTGTGCGCGTGAACGGCGGTTACGCGCCCGGCAGCGTCGCCGAGCGGTTCGGCGTGCAGAATCAGATCCAGGACGCGACCCTCTACAACCAGTTCGAGATTCTGCCCGGCAACCGGTTCCGGAGACTGACGCTGGCCGCCGGAGAGACTTACCCGGTCTTTCCCGGCAACAGCATTCCCGCGAGCATGATCGACCCGGTCAGCCAGCAACTGCTCCAGTACCTGCCCAAGGCGGGGGACTATTTTCTGTCGGATGGCAACCTCCGCAACTATGCCAGCTCGAACTTTATCCGGAATCTCGAGCGACGGCTGACGGTGCGCATCGACCACCAGGTCACCCCCTTCAACCGCCTGACCGGACGTTACACACAGGTGCCGATTCGCGGCGACCGCGGCCGCGGCGACTTCCAGGTGGGGCGCGACGAGGTCAACACCGGCGGCACCGACTACAGTTGGTCCCGCCAGGTCCTGCTCACCGACACGCACACCTTCTCGGCTCACGTGTTTAACGAGCTGCGTCTCAACTATACTTTCGGCCGGTTCACGCGCAACTTCCCGCCGATGTTCGACTCCAACAACGGGCGCAACCTGGCCCGCGAGCTGGGCCTGCCCTCGCTCACCCAGGGCGGGCTGCCGGAATTTGCGACCGGCGCGTTGTCGATCGGCTTCAGCCAGTCGCAGCAGAACGAGAACGCCGAACACAGCTACGGCATCACCGACAGCCTGTCGTGGGTGCGCGGCCGGATGACCTTGAAGCTGGGCGCCGACCTCAGCCAGCAGCGGCTGAAGACCATCCCGATGTTCGGCGCCTCGGGCGGCCGCTACGAGTTCAACCGCAACCGCACGCTCACCAACAACAACGGGCAGGGTAACGGAACCGGCGGCGTCGAGTTTGCGCAGTTCCTCCTCGGCGTCTACAACCTGGCCACGCTGCGCGAAGTTTTCATCCCCTACTACTACCAGTGGAACTCGGCGGCCGGCTTCGTCCAGAACGACTGGAAGGTGCGGCCGAACCTGACGCTCAACCTGGGCTTGCGCTACGCGCTCCAGTTGCCGCGCACCGAGAAATTCGACCGCCAAGGCGCCTTCCTGCCGCAACTGGCGAAAGAGTTCCCGATTCCGCAGCCGTGCCCGGCGATTCAGGCCGGGCCAATGGCCGGGACAAGTGTCTGCCAGCTTCCCGATGGCCGGACCGTCACTTCGGCGCTGGTCATCCCCTTTGGATTTTCCGGACGCGGAGGCCGTTCGCGGTACATCTTCCCGGTGGAAAAGACGAACTTCGAGCCGCGGCTGGGACTGGCTTATGTGCCGAGGCTGTTCGGCTGGAACCGCTCCGGGCGGGTGGTGTTTCGCGCCGGCTGGGGAGTCTCACATGCGCCGCTGACCGGCATGGGCCGCAACCCATCGCCGGATTTTGCCGCCGGTACGACCGGATTCGGAACCTTCGACAACCGCATCGAGTTTCCCGGCACGAACGTGGCCGCGCGCCTGTGCTGCAACCGGCCGGTGCTGACGCCGTTGACGCCGGAGCAGTTCCTGCAGATCCCCGAGGACGGCCTGGTGTACCTGAACGGCATCAACATCGCCGGCTCGGCCGTTTCCGACAGCGCGCGCGTCCCCTACGTCCAAAGCTGGAGCGCCACGCTGGCCTGGGAACTGCCGCAGCAGACGGCGCTGGAGATCAGCTACGTCGGCAGCAAGGGAACGCACCTGTTCCTTCCCCCGGTCAACCTGAACCCGGTGCCCTTTGAGATCACCGAGTCCTACCTTGGGATCGGCGTCAATCCGCTCGACAACGTGAACGACCCGCTCGGCCGGCTGAACGCCACCGGGACGGGCGTTTTCCAGTTCTCCCAGGGCTACGTAGGCACGAAGTACCTCGGCTTCGAAGGCCTGACGGAAATGTTTAACGCTTCGGCCAACAGCATCCGCCACGCCGGCGCCCTCAGTGTCCGCCGCCGCCACAACAGGGGCCTGTCCTACGTGGTCAACTACACCTTCGGCAAGAGCATCGACGAGGCCTCCGACGCCGGCGACGTGCGGTTCGTCAACTTGAACGTCCGCTCGCCCGGCCACGTCAACTTCGGCGCCCCGCGCTCGCTGGACCGCTCGGTTTCCACCTTCGACATCAAGCATCACTTCAGCTCGTCGTTCCTCTACGACCTGCCGTTCGGCCGCCGGCGCATGTTCCTGCCGGACGCGAGGGGCTGGCTCGGCGCGCTGGCCGGCGGCTGGAGCCTCAGCGGCATCGGGCGCATCCAGGGCGGCATCCCCATGGTCGCCGTTCTGCGCGACGACAACCGGCTGGGAGTGGAAGGCAATGTGCGCGCGATTCGGGCGGATGTGGTTCCCGGGGTTCCGCTGCTCAACCCGCGCTGGAGCCGCGCCTGCCCCACCGGCGCCGACTGCGAACCCTACTTTAACCCGGCCGCCTTCATGCGCCCGGCCAAGGGCACGCTGGGCAACGCGCCGCGCACGTTCGACGGCGCGCGCAGCCCGACGCAGCAGTTCCTGGATCTGTCCGTACAGAAGAACTTCTCGCTCGGCCGGGAGAGCCGGCGGCGGCTGCAATTCCGCGTCGATCTGATCAACGCGCTGAATCACCCCGTTTTCCGGACCGGCAGGCTGGAGGACGCCGGCGAGATCTTCGCGCTGCCGGGCGAGGGGCTGATTACCAACGCCGAGTACGATGCCTGGGCGCGGGCCGCGTCCGGCAGGCCGGGGCGAACCACCCCCGAGGGCGCCGCGGCGCTGGCCCAGATCAACGCGATCGTCGCCGACAACCGCGTTCCCGGCACGCAAACGCTGCGCCGGGACTTCTTCCGGGTCCCTTTGCCGGAAGGGTTCTTTTCGATGAACGCGAATTCCTTTGAGCTCACGACGCCGGAAGGTCTCAAGCTGTACCGGCTGCGCCAGGCCTATACCGGCGACCGCTGGGGCTTCCTGGCCGTCTCGCCGGGCCGCTCCGGCTACACCCCCCGGTTCGTCCAGTTCGCGGTGAAGATCTACTTCTGACATGGACGCGCAAGCGCGCCGTTTCCGGGTGAAGATTGCGTTCGTTCTGGCGCTGCTCATTGTGACGGTTGCGCTCGTTATTGGCGCGCTCCCCCGGAACCTTGCGCCTTCCTATTTCGACTTTGCGGACCAGCGGCGTTTCCTGGGCATTCCACGCTTCATGGACGTGATTTCGAATGCCCCTTGGGCGGTGATAGGCGTCTCCGGGCTGCTGTTTGCCTGGCGCAGGAGGGTCGGCCCTGATGGGCCGTTCACCGAAGCCTGGGAACGGTCGGCATGTGTGGTCCTGTTCGCGGCCGTACTTGGTGTTTCGATCGGGTCGGCGTATTTTCACCTCGCGCCCGGCGTTGGGACCCTGCTTTGGGACCGGCTGCCGATGGCCATCCTCTTGATGTCCGTGTTCGCGTTGATCATCGGCGATCGGATCGGCCTGCGCGCGGGCCGGGTGCTCTTCTGGCCACTGATGTCGCTCGGCATTATCAGCGTGCTCCACTGGCGGTACACGGAAGCGATGGGCAAGGGCGACTTCAGGTTGTACCTCTTGATCCAGCTCTTCCCGATGCTCGCGATTCCGTTGATGCTCGGTCTGTTCCCCGCACGCTACACGCGGGCCGGGGGCATATGGCTGGGCCTGGGCTGCTACGCCCTGGCGAAGCTGTTCGAACTCGGCGATGCACCCGTGTTCGCGGTGACGAAGGTCATCAGCGGGCACACGCTCAAGCACCTGAGTGCCGGCTTGGCGACGCTGCTGCTTTTGCGGGTGGTAAGACTGCGCCGTCCGGTTGGGGCGGGCGTTCCGCCACACCATCGCCGAGCATGATGCCTGGGCTTTGGCTCGCAGAACGAAGCCGGGAAGCGGCTTTGTGGCGTGATATACTGATCATGATCCATATATGGAACTGGTAAAGAAAACGACGATCCTCTTCCCGCCTGATCTTCACGACCAGTTGGCACGGCTGGCAAAGCAACGGGACACGAGCGTGGGCGAGCTGGTCCGCAGCGCGTGCCGGAAGCAGTACGCGCTCTTGACCAAGGAGGCACGGCTGGCGGCGGTGAGAGAGCTGGCTGGTCTGGATCTGCCGGTAGGCACGCCGGAGGAAATGGAGCGAGAGTCGGTTCCGACGGTGGAGCCCCTGCCGTGATTCTGGTCGATTCGAACGTGCTGATGTACGCGGCAGGGGCAGATCATCCGAACAAAGCTGCGGCCGTCGGTTTTCTGGAGCAAGTCGCGGCAGGCGAGGTGGTCGCAGCAATCGATGCGGAAGTGTTGCAGGAGATCATCCACCGTTACCGTGCGTTGAACCGGTGGACGGAAGGGCGGCGGCTGTACTCGCTGGCGCGGGAACTCTTTCCCGAAGTTCTTGCGGTGACCGGCGAAGTGATGGACCGTGCGAAGGAAGTGATTGACGCAGACGTCTCGGTTTCGGCGCGTGACGCCCTCCATGCGGCGGTGGTGGCCGTATACGGGCTGGAAGGCATTTGCACCTTCGCCCGGGACTTCGACCGGATTCGCGGGTGTAGGAGGGTGGGGATCTGAATCATCCGCGGCGGAGGAGTGAGGCTGGCACCACCCCGCGGCGCCCAGGGGGTGCGGAATGCATGATTCCCTCGGGCCAAGGCCAGGGCCGCCGAACAAGGCATCCCGCTTCGCCAGTTGGTGAGTGAGGCAGTTGGGGAAAAGCTGAGTGGTCCACGGGGAGCCGGAGAAAGGCCCTGGGTGAAGCTGGCAGGGGGGCTGCGCCATCTCCGCAAGGAGAGTGCGCGCATCCGTCGGATAGTGGAGGAGGAGTTTGAGAGGATTGAGCCGGAGGATCGGCAGTGATCCTCGACACCGACGCGTTGTCGGCCATTGCCGATGGTGAGCCGCGGGCCGTGGCTCAGATCGCCAAGGCCAGGGCCATTGCGATTCCAGTGATCGCCTTGGGGGAGTACCGATTCGGGTTTGCGCAATCGCGGCGCCGGACGGAATACGAACGGTGGCTGGCCAGGTTCCTGTCCGCCTGCCGGGTGCTTGAGGTCGGGGCCGACACCACGACTCAATGTGCGGAGGTTCGGTGTGAGTTGAGGCGCGCGGGAACCCCCATCCCGGCCAATGACGCCTGGATAGCCGCGCTATGTCGCCAGTATGCTCTTCCAATTCTCAGCCAGGACCAGCACTTTGACTTGGTGAAGGGGATCCAGCGGCTGAGTTGGTAGGCACAGCAGTCGAATTCGGAGTGCGACCAGCCGGAAGCGGTCCCCCCGCCGCCTGACAGCCGCCGCCCGCCGCCGGTATACTACTGCCTTGACCCGATGAAACATTACCTTGCCTTCGACCTCGGCGCCGAGAGCGGCCGCGCCATGCTGGGGACCGTTTCCGACCGCTCGCTCGCCCTCGAGGAGCTGCACCGCTTTCTCAATACCCCGGTGCGGCTGCCGACCGGCCTCTATTGGGACACGTTCCGCCTGTTCCACGAGATCCAGCAGGGGCTGGCCATCGCCGGGCGCGAGCGCAAGCTCGAGCTGGCCGGCATCGGCATCGACACCTGGGGCGTCGATTTCGGCCTGCTCGGCCGCGACGGCGCGCTGGTCGATAACCCGCGCCACTACCGCGACGCCCGCAACAACGGGATGCTGGAGCGGACCTTCGCCGTCGTGCCGCGCGAGGAGATCTTCGCCCATACCGGCATCCAGTTCATGCAGCTCAACTCGCTGTACCAGTTGCACGCCATGAAGCTGGCCGGCTCGCCGGCGCTGGAAGCGGCCCGCACCTTCCTCATGATGCCGGACCTGTTCAACTACTGGCTGACCGGCGTCGCCCGCTCCGAGCTCACCGACGCCAGCACCACCCAGTTCTACAACCCGGTGAAGAAACGCTGGGCCACCGAACTGTTCGCGCGGCTCGGCCTGCCGGCCGGCATTCTCCCCGAGATCGTGCCGCCGGGCACGCAGCTCGGCCCGCTGCTCGCGGCGGTCGCCGAGGAGACCGGCGCCGGCGCCGTCCCGGTCTACGCCACCTGCTGCCACGACACCGCCTCGGCGGTGGCCGCCGTGCCGGCCGAGGGCGAGGACTGGTGCTACATCAGCTCCGGCACGTGGTCGCTGATGGGCGTGGAGCTGGAGACGCCGGTCATCAACGCCGCCTCGCTGGAGCTGAACTTCACCAACGAGATCGGCGCCGCCGGCACCGTCCGCTTTCTGAAGAATATCGCCGGCATGTGGCTGCTGGCCGAGTGCCGCCGCGCCTGGGCCGCCGAGGGTCGCGAGTACGGATACGAGGAGCTGGCCCGCATGGCCGCCAGCGCGCCCGCGTTCACCGCGGTGATCGACCCCGATGCGTTCCTGGAGCCGGGCCGCATGCCGGAGAAAATCGCCGCCTTCTGCCGCGAGCGCGGCCAGCGCGCGCCCGCCGATCCGGCCCAGTACTCCCGCACCATCCTGGAGAGCCTGGCGCTGCGCTACCGGCAAGTGCTGGAGAGCCTGGAGTCGCTGCTGGGCCGCAGGCTGGCCCGCATTCACATCGTCGGCGGCGGCTCGCGCAACCAGGTGCTCAACCAGTTCGTGGCCGATGCCACCGGGCGCCCGGTGATCGCCGGCCCGAGCGAGGCCACCGCCGCCGGCAACCTCGCCATCCAGGCGATCGGCTCGGGGCTGCTCTCAGGACTCAGCGAGGCGCGGCAGATGATCCGCGCGTCTTTCCTGGTCACCGCGTTCGAGCCCCGGCCGGAGGCGGATTGGGACGCGGCTTACCAACGGTTCGTAAAGTTGCGGGGGTAGGTGGGTTACAGTTTGCCCACCGTGGCCAGCTCGCGGCTGGTGATCACGCGGTCGATCATGCCGTAGTCGACCGCCTGCTCGGCGCCCATGATGTAGTCGCGGTCCACGTCGCGGGCCACCTTATCAACCGGCTGGCCGGTGGACTCGGCCAGCAGCTCGTTGAGCGTCTCCCGCATGCGCAGGATCTCCTTCGCGTAGATGTCGATGTCGGTGGCCTGGCCGGCCAGGCCGCTCATCGAGGGCTGGTGGATGAGGATGCGCGAGTGGGGCAGGCTGTAGCGCTTGCCCTTGGCTCCGGCCGCCAGCAGCACGGCCGCCATCGAGGCCGCCTGCCCGACGCAGATGGTCACGATGTCAGGCTCGATGAAGCGCATCGTGTCGAGGATGGCCAGCCCGGCGGTGATCGAGCCGCCGGGGGAATTGATGTAGAGATTGACGTCTTTCTGCGGATCCTCGGCGGCCAGGAACAGCATCTGGGCGATCACCAGGTTGGCCACGATGTCATCGATCGGCATGCCGAGAAAGATGATGTTCTCTTTCAGCAGCCGCGAGTAGATGTCGTAGGCGCGCTCCCCCCGCGACGTCTGTTCGACCACCATGGGGACCAGCACGGAATTGAGCATGCGACCTCCTCCGCCGACCCCGCGGTGGCGGGCCGGACGGTTCAGCTCTTCCTGGCGGCAGACGCCGCTCGCTTGCCGCGGCGCGGCTTTTCGAGCGCCTTGCGCTTCTCGATCAGCGCCTTGGTCAGATCGGCGATGGTCGTCTGCTCCAGATACTCCATGATACGCGAACGGAGAGCCTTCCAGGAGTCGTGCATACCGCAGGGCGCGTCGTCGGTGCACTCAGCCAGACCGCTGACGCACTTCTGGTAATCGGTCAGGCCATCGAGCGCTTCGACGATCTGCACCAGCGTTATGTCGGCGGCGGGCGAGCGCAGGGTAAAGCCGCCAGTAGGCCCCTTGCTGGATCGCAGCAGCCCCTTCCGGGCCATTTGCTGCAAGATCTTGGCCAGGAAGTGCGAGGGTATGTTCTCCTGCTGGGCGATTTGCTTCACCATCACAAACTTCCCATCCTGGACTTGGGCTAGGTTGATGAACGCCCGGATCGCATACTCGGAAGAGCGCGAGTAAATCATCCTGTTCCCCCTATTGGCGAGGCAGTTAAATACTCCTTTATCTTAGGGGGCTCGGCGCTGAAAGGCAAGCGCCATCGCGGGGAACAGCCCGTCGGCCCAGCGTCCGAAGACGAGGGCGGCCAGCTCGGCCAGGCGGGCGGTGTTGGCCCGAGGATCGATCGGGGATCCCAGCTCGCCGACATCGCCCGCGTTCTCCCCGGCGGCGCACCACGCGGCGATCATCTCCGGGGTCACCTCGAGGTGAAACTGGAGGCCATAGGTGTTGGCGCCGAGGCGAAAGGCCTGGTGGCGGCAGTTCTCCGTATAGGCCAGCCACACGGCGCCGGAGGGCAGATCGAAGGTCTCGCCGTGCCAGTGGAGGACGGTCTCCGGTGCGGCGAAGTCGTGAAACAGCGGATCGCGGCGGGCGGCCTCGGTCCAGTGGAGCGGCGCCCAGCCGATCTCCTTGACGGCGTTGTTGTACACCCTGGCGCCGGCGGCGCGGGCGATGAGCTGGGCGCCCAGGCAGACGCCGAGCACCGGCTTGCCGGCCCGCAGCGCTTCCCCGATCAGCCCAAGCTCGCGCCGGATGAAGGGCCGCTCGTCGTTGGCCGACATCGGCCCGCCCATGAAGATCAGGCCGGAGGCCGCCTCGCAGTCTACCGGCGCCGCTGGGTTTTCAAACAGGTCCACATACTCATGCCGGATGCCCCGACTGGCCAGCGCCGGCGCAATCAGCCCGAGATGCTCGAATGGAACGTGACGGAATACCAGTACGTGCATGTCCCTCGTGCACCCAAATGCGACAGGCTGAAGCCGGCCCTACTCGCTCTTGCCCCGCGCCAACTGGAAGTGGCTCAGCGTGCCGGCGTATTGGGCGATGCCCTTGTAAAGGGCCTCGGCCAGCCGCTGCCGGTAGTCCGGGCGCAGCAGCAGCTTCTCCTCGCGCGGGTTGCTGAGAAAAGCGACCTCCACCAGCACCGAGGGCATCTGGGCGCCGATCAGCACCAGGAACGGCGCCTTCTTTACTCCGCGATCCCTTCCACCCGGATTGCGCAGCGCCGTGTGGACCGCTTTCTGGATGTTGGCCGCGAATTCGCGCGACTCCTGCACCTTCTCCTTCTGCGCGATCTTTTCGATTAGCCCCTGCAACTCGTGAATGGCGCGCGGCGAACTGGCGTTCTCGCGGGCGGCCACTTCCAGGGCGTCGGCGGCGGCAGTGAAGTTCATGTAGAACGTCTCTATGCCTGCCGCCGTGCGCAGCCGCGAGGAGTTGGCGTGAACGGAAATGAACAGGTCGGCTTTCTTCTCGTTGGCCAGCTCGGTGCGCGACTCCAGCGGCACGAAGGTATCGTCGGTGCGGGTGTAGACGACCTCGCTGCCCAACCGCTCGGCGATGAGCTTGCCCAGCCGGGTGGACAGGTCCAATACAAGCTCTTTCTCGATGAGCCCGCTGGGGCCGATGCTTCCAGTGTCGTGGCCGCCGTGCCCGGGGTCCAGCACCACCCGCGAGACCTTCAGGCCGAGGGCGCGGATGAGCGATCTCTTGCCGCGGCTGTCGCGCTGGGCGGCCTGGGCGACCTCGGCCGCGGTTGGAGGCGCCTGCGCCTCCTTGGGCCCGCTGGCCACGGCGGGCTTGGCCGCCGGCGGCGCGGAAGCCGGCACGGGCGTCGGGACAGTGGGTTCGGCGGGCGGCGCGCCGGCGGCCGCCGGCGGGACCGCCTGCGCGGGCGCGCGCAACTCGATCATGAGCCGGTCGGGGTTGGCCAGTTGCGAGGCGGCGAACTCGACGGGCCCCTCCAGGTCCAGCACGATCCGCGTCACCTTCAACTGCGTCTCGGCCACCCGGATCTGCCGCAGCAGCCGGTCGCCCACCGGAATGGTCCGGATCCCTGTGCGGTGCTCGCGCGGCACGAAGCCCGGGAGGTCAAAGAACAGCCGGTCCGGATTGTAGAGCCGCTCCCAGCGGTGTTCGATCGGGGCGTCGGCCTCGACCGCGATCCGCGTCACCTCCCCCAGCGACCAGAAGCGGACGGCGGTGATGGAGTTCTGAGCGAGGCAGGGCAGAACTGCCATGGCCAGAAGGCACGCGCCGACTCGATGGGACCAGCGTTTCATGGCGCCAGCCGTGTCTCGATGTGTACCGTCCCTGCCGAATCAGTGTACTCTTGGATCTTTGGGTGCGGGTCCGGACCGGGCGTCTTGGCCTGGCTCCGCTCGGCGGCCTCGCGGGCCTGCCCCCATTTTCTGCCGACCTGGTAGACGTAATTGGTGGTTTCGCGATACGGCGGAACGTTCCCGTAACGGAACACCGCGCCCTCGCCGGCGTTATAGGCCGCCAGCGCCAGCCGTTCGTCGCCGAACAGCGCCAGCAGGTACTTAAGGTAGCGGACGCCGCCCTCGATGTTCTCCCAAGGATTGAAGGTGTTGCCGACGTCGAAGCGCCGGGCCGTGGCCGGCATCAGTTGCATAAGCCCCTGCGCGCCTTTGGGAGAGATGGCCCAGGGGTTGCCCGCGCTCTCCACTTCGATCACCGACCGCACCAGCAGCGGGTCCACGTCGTAGCGCCGCGCCGTCTCGGCGATGAAGGCGTCGAGGCTGGACGGCTGGCGGCGGGGCGCCGCCGCGTCCGGCTCGACCGGCGCCACCACGCGCGGCTTGATCTCGCTCGCCCGGAGGACGCGCGCCGGGACGGCTACGGTGCGCACCAGCCGCCCGCTGCGCGGATCGGCCCGCACCACGCTGGTGAGCTTGTGCACCGGCTCGCGCACGTTGGACGCCGCCGGGGCCGTCCCCGCCCATCCCAGCCAGGCCGCCATGAGCAAACAAGAGCGCATCTGTTTGTTTTTTAAGATTATAGCGCTAAATCAGCACCCCGCCAAGGGGTTTCCTTGGCCCGCTCCCCAATGCTATCATTTTCTCATGAGCCGCGCCGGGTTCGTCCTGGTGGGCGGGGCCAGTTCCAGGATGGGGCGCGACAAGGCCTTGCTTCCCTTCCGTGGCGCCACCCTCGTCGAGCACGTCGCCGCCGAAGTCGAGCGGGCAGCCGGTTCGGTCCGCCTGGTCGGGGCGCCGGAACGCTATCGTCATCTGCCCTACGCGGTGGTGCCCGACCGGCGGCCCGGCTATGGCCCGCTGGGCGGGGTGGAGACCGCCCTGCTGGAGTCGCAGGCGCGCTGGAACCTGGTGGTGGCATGTGACATGCCCGCGGTGACGGCCGCATTCCTGGGCTCGCTGCTGGAGGCGGCCGAAGGGAACGGCTTCCAGTGCCTGGTCCCGGTGGCGGCTTCCGGCCGCCCCGAGCCGCTGTGCGCTGTTTACGAGCGCGGCTGCCTCGCCGCCGTCAGCGCGCTGCTCGACCGCGGCGTCCGCAAAATGACCGACGCACTGGCCGCCTTGCAGGCCGGTCAGTGGAAAGTCCCCGAGGAGGCCTGGTTCGAGAATCTCAACACTCCGGAAGCCTGGGCGAATCATGCCAAAGCCCCGCGGGAGGGCCGATGAGGGAAAGCTACCCCCACTACATCGAGTTCCGCCACATCTATAAGACGTTCGACACCCCGGTTTTGGCCGATGTCAACTTCGACGTAGACGCCGGCGAGACGGTGGCCATCATCGGGCGGAGCGGAGTCGGCAAGTCGGTCACCCTCGGGCACATCATGGGCTTCCTCAAACCCGACAGCGGGCGCGTCATCGTCGCCCACGAAGACATCACCGACTTCTCCGAGCCGGAGCTGGGACGGATCCGCAAGCGGGTCACCATGGTGTTCCAGTCCGGGGCGCTGTTCGATTCGCTGACTATCGGCGACAACATCCTGTTCTCGCTGGAGCTGCGCGAGGACTACGACGAGGAGAACAAGCAGGAGGTGGTGGACGGCCTGCTGAGGATGGTCGATCTGCTGGAGTACCGCGACGTCTACCCGGCTGACATCTCCACCGGTCACAAGCGGTCGGTGGCCATCGCCCGCGCCCTGGCCGCCCAGCCCGACTGCATCCTCTACGACGAGCCGACCACCATGGTGGACCCGATCATGTCCGACCACCTGGCCAACCTGATGCTGCGCCTCAAGCACCAGCTCCGGTTGACCTCGCTGGTGGTCACCCACGACCTGGACCTGATGCGCAAGGTGGCCGACCGCGTGGTGGTGCTGCACGAGGGGCAGGTCGTCTATTTCGGCGCCGTCGCCGGGCTGGAGCAATCCCGCCACCCGCACATTCAGGAGTTCCTGGCGCTGGACCGCGTGTCGGCGCCCTTATGAGCCCAGGCGCGCCTTCGAGACCAGCCGCACCAGGTACACCTGGTAGACGTAAGTGCGGCGATAGCGCGCGCCATCGGCCTCCTCGACGATGAGCGAGAAGCCGGGCATCGTCTGGGTCTTCCCTCGCGCGGTGACCGGGACCTGCTCCAGGGTGACGGGGAAGTACCCCTTCAGGTTGCGCTCGATATAGGCCGTCTCGTAGCGATGGTGGCGCAGGCTCCAGACGAAATAGCGGAAGCTGTCGAAATCATGCTCGTGGTTGCCGGGCGCGATGGTGGTCCAGAGCCAGTTGTGCTTGACGGCGCCGCGGTCGCTCACCTGGCCCATGGAGAAATAAGAGGTGATGCGATGGCCTTCGGAATACTGGGCGACTTCGTCGGGGATGTCCATACGCACCATGCGCGCTACCACCCAGCCGGCGCGGCCGTTGGCCAGCCGCACCAGCGCCCAGGTGTCCGCCGGCAGGGGCTTGGGGAGCGCCGGCTCGGTGGAGGGCGGAACCGGCGGCGGAGGAGGCTCGGCTGGCTCCTTGGGTTTTTGCGCCTGTTTCGTGGTCTCCGGCGGGGCGGGAAGCAGGCGCGGGTTGCGGAAGGGGACCCTGGGGGCCAGCCGCTGCTCGATCACCTCGACGCGCTCGCCTTCCCGGATTTGATGGAAGGTCGGCGCCTGGCGGTTGGGTTCCGTGCGGACGTTCAGCGGCTCGTAGACCGAGGCCGCGCCGTGGGACGGCAGCTCCGCCGCCCGTTGCGCCAGCCGGTTCAGCGCCTCCATTTGCTCGGTGGAAAGGAGCTGGCTCATCAGCGCCCAGCCCACCACGCCTTGCGCGCCGCGGACCTTGACGAAGGTGCGGCGCCGCCCGACGATCTCCACCCGCTCGCCGTGTTTGAGCGCGGGCCCGTCGGCGGTGCGCGAGGTGAGCTCGCGGCGCAGCTTGAGCGTGGCCGGCCCGATGTAGGCTTCGCCCAGCACCGTCTCGCGCCGCGGCGCGGAAGAGCACCCGCTCAGCAGCCAGAAGGCAGGGATCAGAAGGAGCGAGCCAACCTTGCAGAAAGGGCGCAACGCGGTTCCAATATGTAGTTTAGCCGAAGCGTTCAGCTTCGCGCGGCGCGGTCGCCGGGCTGATCGCTTCGAGCTTCGGTTTATGTCATAATTCTCGGCGTTATGACCGCCGAAACTGCTCCCGCTCCCGAAACGCCCGCGGCCGGCATGAGCGAGCTTGGACGCCTGACCGGAGTCCTGTTCGACCCGAAGCCGGCCTTCGCTGACATCGCCGCCCGCCCGCGCTGGGTAGTTCCGCTCATCCTGCTGTCCCTGCTGTCGATCGTCTACATGTATCTGTTCTCTCAGCGCGTGGGTTGGGAGCGCTACATGCGGAAAGTGATCGAGTCGAGCCCGCGCACCGAGAGCTTGACGGCCGAACAACGCGAGCAGGTGATCCAGCGGCAGGTGCCTTTCGCTCAGGTCATGGGGTACGTGGGCGCGGTGGCCGGGCCGGCCATCTTCGCGCTGGCGGTCGGCGGTGTGCTGCTGTTCGTCGCCAACGTGGTGCTCGGAGGGCAGCTCAGGTTCAAACAGACGTTCGGGATCACCTGCTACGCTTCCGTGATCGGAGTCATCTCCACCCCGCTGGCCATCCTCATGATGCACCTGAAGATCCCCGACGACTTCGACGTGCAGAACCCGACCGCCTTCAACATCGGCGCCTACCTGGACCCGGAGACTACGTCCAAGTGGGTGGTGAGCGTGGCCAGCTCGGTGGACCTGTTCACCTTTTGGGAGATGGCCTTGTTGGCCACCGGGCTCTCGGTGGCGGTGAGGAAGCTCAGCTTCGGGCGGGCTTTCTGCTGGGTGGCGGCGCCGTGGGCTGTCTACGTTGTGCTGAAGGCGGGCTGGACGGCGCTGTTTTCGTAAGGGCCGCCTGGCTACGGTTCCGGCACGTAGGTCTTCAGCAGCCGCACTGCGCCGTCCACGTCGAGGCGGAACGGCGCGGCGGTGGCCGGAATCAGCCAGCACTCACCTGGGTGGAACGGCTCATCACCCAACCGGCCTCGGCCCTCGATCACAATCAGCAGGTGGAACCGCTCCTCGTCCGGCGCCCAGACCAGCGGCCCTCCCGCCTCGATCAATTCCGTCGCGAAGTACTTGCAGGAAGCGAGCAGTTTTCGGCCCTCGCCCAAATCCACCGGAGTGGAACGGCCCGGATGGGGGCCGAGAAAGGCCACGTCGGTCGCTTTGTCCACGTGCAGATCGCGCCCGCGGCCGTAATCGTAGATGCGGTAGGTAAGGTCGCAGTTCTGCTGGATCTCGCAGAGGACCGCGCCCGGCCCGATGGCGTGCACCGTGCCCGGCGGAATGAAGAACGTGTCGCCAGCCTGGATCGGGATCCACTGAACCAGCTCTTTAATCTCGCCGCTTAAGGCGGCCTGACGGAACCGCTCGCGGGTAATCGTCTCTCGAAATCCGAGCGCGATCTGGGCGCCCGGCTCAGCCCGCAGAACGTACCACATCTCGGTCTTTCCCCACTGGCCCTCGTGACGCCAGGCATAATCGTCATCGGGGTGGACCTGGATCGAAAGCCGCTCCGAGGCGAAGATGAACTTCGTCAGGATGGGGAACAAGTGCCAGACCTCGCCGATTCTCTTGTCGCGCCGGCCGAACCAGGGATCCAGATCGGTGCTTCCCCAAATCAATCGCCGGTCCCACGGCAGGAATCGAAGCGGTTTCAAGCCCATCACTCCAGTTTTGCCATGAACCGGGCAAGCCGGTCCAGCCCGTGTTCGAGCGCCTCCATCGAGGTGGCGAAGGAGATGCGCACGTGCTCGCGGGTGCCGAAGGCCTCGCCCGGCACCACCGCCACGCGGGCCTCCTCCAGCAGCCGGTGCGCGAACTCCACCGTGTTGCCGATCCCGTTCCTGCCCAGCGCGACACCGATGTTCGGGTAGGCGTAAAAAGCGCCGCCGGGTTCGACGCAGCGCACGCCGGGAACCCGCCGCAGCCGCGCCACGACGAAATCGCGGCGGCGACGGTACTCGGCCAGCATCCGCTCGACGCAGTCCTGCGGCCCGCTGAGCGCGGCCACGGCCGCTTTCTGCGCCACCGAAGTCGGGTTGGAAGTGGAGTGGCTCTGGAGCTTGATGACCGCCTGGATGACCGCCTCCGGGCCGAGCGCGTAGCCGATGCGCCAGCCGGTCATCGCATAGGTCTTGGAGAGGGAACCGGCCACCAGCACCGTGTCCCTGGCGCCAGCGAGCGCGGCCGCCGAGAACGGCGCGCCGCCATAGAGCAGCCGTCCGTAGCACTCGTCGCTGAGCACCCAGACGCCGCGCCGCGACGTCAGGTGGTGGATGCGCTCCAGCTCCTCGCGGTCCACGACCGCGCCGCTCGGGTTCGACGGCGAGTTGATGATCACCATCCGGGTGCGCGGCGTCAGGCGGCGGTCGATCATGGCGCTGGTCAGCGCGAAGCCGGTGTCTTCGCCGCTCTCGACGAACACGCACTGGCCGCCCGAGTACTTGACCACCTCCGCGTAGGTGACCCAGCCCGGCAGGGGAACGATCACTTCGTCGCCGGGGTTGATGAGCGCCTGGACGAGGTTGAAGACCGTGTGCTTGCCGCCCACCGAGATGGCGCACTGCGAGGGCTGGTAGGCGGTGCCGAAGTCGGCGGCGTGGCGATCGCAGACCGCCTGCCGCAGCTCGAGCGTGCCCGCCGAGGAAGTGTAGCGGGTGAAGTTCTCCTCGATGGCGCGGATGGCCGCCTGCTTGATGTGGTCGGGGGTGGGGAAGTCGGGCTCGCCGGCGCCGAAGTCGGCCACATCCACGCCGGCCAGGCGCATCTTCTCGGCCGCCGCCGCCACCCGCATGGTGGCCGACATGCTGATGCTCAAGATGCGTTCCGAGAGTTCCGCGGTTCCGGCCATGTTGACCTCTACTTGCGCGGCAGGAGCCGGTTTCGCAGCCGCGCCTCGACGGCGGGGGGCACCAGCCCGGCGATGTTTCCGCCCAGCGCGATCACCTCTTTTACCAGCCGCGAGCTGAGGAACGAGTAGGCCTCGCCGGCCATCAGGAAGACCGTCTCAATGTCCGGCGCCAGCCGGCGGTTCATCAGCGCCATTTGCAGCTCGTACTCGTAATCGGAGATGGCCCGGATGCCGCGCAGGATGACACTGGCCTGCCGCGCGGCCGCGAAATCCACCAGCAGGCCGTCGAAGGAATCCACTCCCACGTTCGACAAGCCGCGCACCGCTTCCCGAGCCATCTCGATTCGCTCCTCGACGGTGAACAGCGGCTGCTTGGTGTCGTTGCCTAGGATGGCGACGATCAGCCGGTCGAACAGCTTCGCGCCGCGCTCGATCAGGTCGAGATGACCGTTGGTAATCGGATCGAACGAGCCGGGGTAAATGGCGGTCACGCCGCCGCGATCGAAGGCCACTTGCCCGATTGTAGCAGGCTGTCCGGCCCCTTATCATGTGGAGAAGCATGCCTTTCCCAACCTTTGATTCCATCGTTGACTCCGGCGACGAATCCATCTTCGACGCGCGCACGCGCGCACCGGGACCCGCCGGCGCGCTGCCGCTGACGCCGGAGATGCTGCTCACTCGCCCCTCGGGCGACCTGTTCGGCTGGACGCAGGACGCCGGCATGGGCTGGAAGCCCGAGCTTCTGGGCGGCAAGGAGGTGCTGCTGCTGAGCACCCACGGCGGCCTCCGCGCCCCGGACGGCACTCCCATCGCGCTCGGCTACCACACCGGCCACTGGGAAGTGAACCTGCTGGTGCAAGCGGCAGCCGAGGAGTTGAAGTCGCTGGGCGCGGTGCCGTTCGCCGGCTATTGCACCGACCCCTGCGATGGCCGCACCCAGGGCACGCCCGGCATGTTCGACAGCCTGCCCTACCGCAACGACGCCGCCGTCGTCTTGCGCCGGCTGATCCGCTCGCTGCCGACGCGGCGCGGCGTCATCGGCGTGGCCACCTGCGACAAGGGTCTGCCGGCCATGATGATGGCGCTGGCCGGCGCGCGCGACTTGCCGTGCGTGCTGGTGCCCGGCGGCGTCACGTTGCTGCCGGAACAGGGCGAGGACGCGGCCGCGATTCAGTCGATCGGCGCCCGTTACGCGCACGGCGAGATCACGCTGGAGGATGCCGCCCTGTACGGGTGCCGCTCCTGCGCCTCGCCCGGCGGCGGCTGCCAGTTCCTGGGCACGGCGGCCACCTCGCAGGTGATCGGCGAGGCGCTGGGGCTGGCGCTGACGCATTCGGCGCTGGCGCCTTCGGGGGAGCCGGTGTGGCTCGACATGGCCCGGCGCTCGGCGCGGGCGTTGATGGCGCTGGAAGCGCGCGGCATCCGTGTCCGCGACATTCTCACCGAAGCCTCGCTGCGCAACGCCCTGATGACCCACGCGGCCTTCGGCGGCTCCACCAACCTGATCCTGCATCTGCCCGCCATCGCGCATGCGGCCGGCCTGCGGCGGCCCACGGTGGATGACTGGATGGCGGTGAACCGCCGCGTGTCCCGGCTGGTCGATGTGCTGCCCAACGGCCCGCGCAACCATCCCACCGCGCAGGTGTTTCTTGCCGGCGGCGTGCCGGAGGTGATGCTGCACCTGCGGAGCGCCGGGCTGCTGGAGACCGATGCGCTCACCGTCTCGGGCGAGACCCTCGACCGCATGCTCGACTGGTGGGAAGGCTCCGAGCGCCGCGCGAGGCTCCGCCGGCTGCTGAAGGAGCGCGACGGCGTCGATCCCGCCGACGTGATCCTGGACCCGGATGCGGCCCGTTTTCGGGGGCTGACGTCCACCGTAACGTTTCCCAGAGGCAACCTGGCGCCGGAAGGCGCGGTGGTCAAGAGCACCGCCATCGACCCCAGCGTGGTGGACCCGGATGGAGTCTACCGCCTGCGCGGCCCCGCGCGCGTGTTCACCACGGAACCGGCTGCGATCGCGGCCATCAAGAGCCGGGGTCCCGAGCGCATCAAGCCCGGCGACGTGCTGGTGCTGGCCGGCCGCGGCCCGATGGGCGCCGGCATGGAGGA
>JBBTDS010000584.1:0-14025 GCA_038060875.1 Acidobacteriota bacterium
ATCAACCAGTTCGCCCGCAGTGTGCCGCAAGGCCAGATGGTGAGCTGCGGCACTCTGTAGAGAAACCTGCAACTTCGGGGGGATGCCATGCGTCCCCCCATTTTTCGTTTTGGAGTTCACATGGTCTTTTTGTTTCGTGGCGCTGCCCTGTTGGTAACCGTGGCGGCGCTGGCCCAATCGCGTGGTCCGGCCGATCGCCCGCAAATTCCGCAGCCGGTATTTCGAGAAACGGAGTATTCCGCCGGCGTGGTTGAAAAAGGCTCGAAGCTGAGTCACACTTTTGTCTTCAAGAACGCTGGACGCGTTCCCTTGGAGATAAAATCCGTGACGCCCACTTGAGGGTGCGCCGTAAGCGACTTTGACAAGGTCGTCCTTCCTGGTCAGGAAGGTAAAGTCATTGTGATGGTGGACACCGCGAACTTGCGGCTGCACTTTTCGAAGGGCGCGCGGGTGGAGTGGAGCGATGCCGCGGTTCCCAGCGTGGTCCTCCTGCTGACAGGCCGAATTCGTGAGCCGATCGAGATCAGTCCTCACTACGTGCTGATAGAGGCTTTTCCGGGCCAGCCGCAGACCGCCACGTTGACCATCACCAACCGCGAACCGGCGCCGCTCCGAATCGTCAAGGTCGAGGCCGGCCGGCCGGACATCCATGCCAACCTGCAAGAGATCGAGCCGGGCCGAAAATACAATTTGACGGTTACCAGGGACCCGAACTTGCCGCCCGGCGGTTATCGGAGCGTGCTGGAACTGGTGCTGGAGGGATCCAAGGGGCCCAACCCGCAAATCCCGGTAACCGTGGTCCAGAAGAAACAGGTTTACCTGAGCCGGAGCGCTGTCGTATTCCGGTCGCCGGACGGCCGGGCGGAGAAGGTGGCCCTGGTGGTCGAGAAATTCGGAGATCCTCGGTTCGCGGTCAAGAATCTTAAGGTCGATCTGCCGTTCGTAGAGGCCGAGGCGGCGCCGCTGCCCTTCGAGCAGAACGTCGCCCGCTACGAATTGAGATTCACCCTACGCCCGGAAATCATTCCAGCCGGCCGTTTCCGGGGCTCCGCCAGCTTCCAGACGAATGACAAGGAATTCCCACACTTCACGCTGGCGGTGATGGGGGCGGGACGCGGCGGCGCCGGCGAGGCTCGAGCTCAATAGTGGAGGAGATCCCCAATGAAGAAGCTTGCTCTCGTGCTTTGTTGTGCGCCGTACCTGGCAGCGCTTGCCGCCGCGGAGCAGAAGCCGGTGGCTACCGTGGATGGGACCCCGATCCGGGAAGACGAACTGAACGTGCGCGGCCAGTTGATCCAGCTCGAGCAGCAGGCCTACCAGTTGCGCTTGCGCGCCGTGGAGGAGGCGGTGTCCAGACGTCTTTTGGAGAAAGCCGCCGCGGCGAAGAAGCTGACGCCCGAGCAACTGCTCAAGCAGGAAGTCGATGACCTCATCGCGGACCCTGCGCCTCAGGAGGTCGAGGCGTTCTATCTGGGCCAGAGGGACAGGCAACAACAGCCCCTGGAGGCGGTGCGGGAGCAGATCGCCAGAACGCTGAAGTCCGCGAGGACCGCGGAAGCCCGGCAGAAGTACCTGCGGGCGCTGCGCGCCCAGAGTTCGGTCGTCATCCTGCTGGAACCGCCGCGCCTTCCCATCGAGATTGGCGCCGCGCCGCGCCGAGGCTCCGAAGCCGCACCGGTCACCATCGTGGAATTCTCCGACTTCCAGTGTCCCTACTGCAAGAGAGTGCAGCCAGTCTTGCGGGAGTTGCTGGCGAAGTACGGCGATCAAGTGAGCCTAGTGTTCAAGGACCTCCCGTTGGCGATGCACCCCGAAGCCGAGAAAGCGGCCCAGGCGGCCCGTTGCGCGAGCGACCAAGGCAAGTTTTGGGAGTACCACGATGCCCTGTTCGGGCTAGCTGCGGTCAAGCCCGACTCTTACGGTGTGATCGCCGCGAAGCTGGCGCTGAACGAGCAGGAGTTTCGCAACTGCCTGGATTCAGGCAAACACCGGTCGGGCGTGGAAGCCGACCTGCGGCAGGCCCAGGGTCTCGGAATCGGGGGAACGCCCATGTTCGTGATTAACGGCATCATGCTCAACGGCGCTCAACCCCAAGACGTTTTCGCGCGCATCATCGACCGGGAGCTGGAAGCCCAACGCAGCGGTTCCAAGGGTGACGGCCAAGAATAGCGGACAGATCGCGCGAGAGGTTGACGCATAAACTTCGGGAGGGAGCGGTGAACTGCACTAAGCACTGCCTGCCGGACGGGCAGGCGAAGCGAGTTCTCTTGGGCGTGCTGGTGGCAGCCCTGGGCCTCTTACCGGCGCCCGGCACGGATTACAAGATCGATCGCCAGTTGATGAATGTCCTCGCCGACGACGCCGAGGCGGCCGCCCCGTTCTTCGTGGTGCTCGCCGAAAAGGCGAACGTAAAAGCGGCACATCGCATGTCCGACTGGTCCGCGCGGGGGAGGTTTGTCGTGCAAGCCTTGCGATCCACGGCCAACCGCAGCCAGGCCGGCGTCCGGGGGTACTTACAGGCGCAGGGGGCGGCCTTCACGCCCTACTGGATCGAAAACAGGATCTTCGTGCCGAAGGGCACTCTGGCGCTGGCGCGCGCGCTGGCGCAGAGACCCGAGGTCGTGGCGATCGTCCCCGAGACGATCCTCGCGATCCCCAGGCCGCAGGCCCAGGCGATTCAGGCGATCGAGTGGAACATCGCCAAGATCCGCGCCGACCAGGTCTGGTCCACCAGCCGGGGCGCCGGGACGGTGGTGGCCAACATCGACACCGGTGTGCAGTTCAATCACCCTGCGCTGGTCGCACAGTATCGCGGCAACACGGGCGGCGCGTTCTTTCACAGCGGGAACTGGAAGGACCCCACCGGCCTCTGTGGCGGCCTCGCGCCGTGCGACAACAACGGGCACGGAACTCATACCATGGGAACCATGGTTGGTTCCGACGGCGGCGCCAACCAGATCGGGGTGGCGCCGGCCGCCAGGTGGATCGCGTGCAAGGGTTGCACCACCAACCAGTGTTTCAGCTCGCACCTGATTGCCTGCGCTCAATGGGCCCTGGACCCGCGGGAAGACGGCTCCAGTTCCGACCGGCCGCACGTCGTCAACAATTCCTGGGGCGGCGGGGGAGGGAACCCATGGTTCCAATCCTACGTCGAGAACTGGCGGGCGGCTGGCATCTTCCCGGCGTTTTCCATTGGCAACAGCGGGCCCGGTTGCGGCACCGCCGGTTCGCCGGGTGACTACCCGGGGTCCTTCGCCAGCGGCGCTACCGACTCCGGCGACCTGGTGTTTATTCTGTCCTCGCGCGGGCCCTCCGCTTTCGGAGGCATCAAGCCGAACGTCAGCGCGCCGGGCGTGAATGTCCGTTCCAGCGTCCCGACGGACATTTACGCAACATACAGCGGCACCTCGATGGCCAGCCCCCACTCGGCTGGGACGGTGGCCCTGGTCTGGTCGGCCGCGCCGGCTTACCTGGGTAATGTTGGCGGAACGGAGCAACTGCTAAAGGACAGCGCCATGGTGCTGACCACCAGTGAGACCTGCGGTGGGATGCCCGCTTTCACCAGCCCAAACAACACCTACGGATGGGGCCGCATCGATGCGCGCGAGGCAGTAAACAGAGCGGCCGGCCCGGTCAACCAGCCGCCCGTAGTCACCGTCACAAGCCCGCCGAACGGCGCAGCTTTCATTTGCCCGATGACGGTGAACTTCACCGGCACGGCCAGCGACCTCGAGGACGGCGATCTGACCTCCTCGATCGCCTGGAGCGATAACGGGACAGGGTTCGGCGCCGGTGGCTCGGTCTCAAAAAGCTACGCCTGCACCGAAGCCGGCGATCACACCGTGGTTGCGCGCGTCACCGACAGCCTCGGTGCGACGGACACCGACAGCGTGACCATCACGATCGTGAACCCCACTGTGCCGGCCGCACCCGGCAACCTTGTGGCTTCGGTGAGTGGTTCCGCTGTAACCCTGAGTTGGAGAGATAACTCCGCCAACGAGACTGGCTTTAGACTGGAGCGGAAGCCCAAGTCGGGAAACTGGAGCGTGACCGCCACTATCGGCGCGAACGTGACCACTCACCAGGATTCGCCGGGCAGAGGCAACTGGCAGTACAGGGTACGGGCGTTCAATGCTGCGGGGAACTCGGACCCGTCTAATATTGTTTCCGTGCGTGTGAGATAGGTCCTGCGCGGCCAATCTCCGGGACAGCCTGCACAACCCCTATATGAACGCCACCGAGCCGTCGGCCCGGTAGGCGAAGCCGCGCCGCCAGGGCTTGGGCGGGTAGTGCTTGAAGGCCTCCTCGTTCAGCTCGATGCCGAGGCCCGGCTTGTTGGGCACGGGGATGTAGCCGTCCTTCACCATCAGCGGCTCCTTAAGGATGTCCTTGCGCGGCGCAACGTCGTCAGGGTGGTATTCCAGGATGAGGAAGTTGGGCGTGGACGCGGCGAAATGCACGTTGACGGTGGTGGCCACCGGCCCCATCGGATTGTGCGGCGCCACCACCACGTAGTTGGCCTCGGCCATGGCCGCGATCTTCTTCATCTCCATCAGCCCGCCGCAGACGCACACGTCGGGCTGGATGATGTCGAGCGCCTGCGCGGCCAGCAGGTCGCGAAACTCGTACTTGGTGTAGTTGCACTCGCCGCTGGCCAGCGGGATGTTGACGTGATCGGCCAGCTTGCGCATCGCGTCCACGTTCTCGGGGCGGATCGGTTCCTCCAGCCAGAAGGGGTAATACGGCTCGATCTCGCGCGCCAGCCGGATGGCGCGGACCACCTCGAAGAACTTGGCGTGAATGTCCACCGCGATATCGACGTCCGGCCCCAGCGCCTCGCGCACCGCCCGCACGCGCTGGCCGGCGATGCGGGTCACCGCGTTATAGGGCATGGCGTCGCTGCGCCCCTGGTGCGGGGCCATCTTGACGGCCGTGTAGCCGTACTTCTCCACCAGGCGCCTGGCGCTCTCGGCCACTTCTTTCGGATCGCCGCCGCCCGCGCTCTGGTACACGCGGATCTTCTCGCGGCACTTGCCGCCCAGGAGCATGTACACGGGCAAGCCGGCCGCCTTGCCGGCGATGTCCCACAGCGCATGTTCGATGCCGCTGATGGCCGCGTTCACCACCGAGCCGCCCGGGAACCGCGTGAAGTTGTACATGGTGGCCCACAAGTGCTCGATGTTGCGCGGCTCCTGGCCCACCAGCCAGCGCTTGAAATCGTTGATGGCGGCGACGGTCGCCTCGTCCGGCCCGCAGGAATAGGCCTCGCCGATGCCGTGGATGCCCTGGTCAGTCTCCACCTTGACGAAAATCCAGTTGCGCCCGCCGGCGCCGACGAGGAAGGACTTGATGTCGGTGATCTTGATGCCAGGCCTTGAACCCACCTGGGCTTGTGCCTGGAGCAGCGGCGCCGCCGCCGGCAGCGCGCCCGTCTGGCTCAGAAATTCGCGTCTTCTCATAATGCCTCCTCGAATATTCTCTACCATCCTGCCCCCCGGTGGGGCGTCGTCGCTCATCGAGGCAGCTCTTTTCGGAAGACAGCGACCGGTCGCGGGAGAAATTAATTTACACAAATGGCTTGACTTCGCCTTGACTTTTTTGGCTCAGTGAGGACAGAATCAGGCAGGCCGCCTTGTGTGGCGACAACTGGGAAGAGGTTAGTGAAGGAAGAAAAGAAGAGAAGTATCGGAGGGGTACTATGTCAACACGACTATCGAGGGTGCTGGTGTTGGCAGCCTCCCTGCTTGTGACCGCGCAACTCGTTCTGGGACAAGAGGTTAGCGCAGGCATCACGGGGCGGATCACCGATCCGAGCGGGGCTGCTATCGCGGGCGCCAACGTTACCGCCAGAGACACCCAGCGGGGAACGCTCTGGCCCACTCAAACCAACGAAAACGGCATCTACGCTTTCCCACGCATCCCTATAGGCGCTTACGAACTGAAGGTGGAGGCGAAGGGATTCAAGACGGCCACCCGGCCGGGGATCCTGCTGGAGCTCAACCAGCGGGCGCGCGTGGACATTGCCATGGAAATCGGCGCGGTGACCGAGTCGATCGAGGTCACCGGGGAGGCGCCGCAGCTCAACACCGACACCACCATCGTGGGCGCGGTGATCACCGCCAATGCGATCGCCAACTCGCCCCTATCGACGCGCAACTTCATCGCGATGACCTTGCTGGTACCGGGCGTGACGACGACCAACCCGTCGGCTTTCATGAACGGCCAGCGAACCGCGGGCGGCGGCCGCCCCTACGTTAATGGCAACCGCAAGGAAGCCAATAACTTCCTGCTGGATGGCATCGATAACAATCACACTTCGGACAACCTGACGGCCTACCAGCCCAACCTGGATGCCATCCAGGAAGTCAAGATGATCACCAACAACGCCTCGGCGGAGTTCGGCAACTTCCAGGGCGGGGTGATCAACGTGAGCATCAAGAGCGGCACCAACGGCCTGCACGGCAACGTGTTCGAGTTCTTCCGCAACGACAAGCTGAACGCCAACAACTGGGGCCGCAACTGGTCGTTGGCGCCGGACCCGAGGACCGGCAAGGCGCCGCGCCCCCCCATTCGCTGGAACGTTTTCGGCGGGACCATCGGCGGGCCGATCAAACGCGACAAACTGTTCTTCTTCGGCGACTATCAGGGCATCCGGCGGAACACGCCGGCCACCGTCGGCAGCGTGAGCGTGATCCCGGCCGAATTCCGCCAGGGCGACTTCGCCCGGCTGGCGACCGAGCAGAATATCCAGCTCTATGACCCGCTGACCACCACCGCGGCCGGCATCCGCCAGCCGTTTGCGAACAACCAGATCCCGGTGGCGCGCCGCAACGTCGTGCCCACGAACCTGTTCAACTCCCAGGACCTGTACCCGCTGCCGCTCACTTCGGCTCTGCGCTTCAACCAGTTGACCGCGAGCAAGAGCCAGATGATCACCGACCAGTACGACGCCAAGATCGACGCCAAGCTCACCGACAAAGACGACTTTTCGGCACGCTACTCCTGGAGCCGCCAGGAGCTGCCCGGCCAGAACACCTTCCCGCTGTTCTTCAACAGCTTCAACCACGCTCCGTTCCTGGCTGGCGTGGTCAACTGGACGCGCTCCTTCAGGCCCACGCTAGTCAACGAGCTGCGTATCGGAGTGAACCGCATCACGCTGTGGAATGGCGGTGAGGATAAGGGCGCGGGCAACGTGGCCGAGAAGCTGGGCATCACGCAGGGCAACGACCGCGGTCCGGGGCTGATGTCACTGGAGTTCTCGGGCGGCCTGGCCAGCGGCCTGGGCAGCGCCAACATCGGCACCCAGCAGAGGTTTCCCAACAACACGTTTCACTACGCCGACAACCTCACGCTCATCAAGGGCCGGCACATGGTGAAGACCGGCGGACAATTGCTGCGCCAGCAGATGAACCCGTTTTACGCAGGCAACTTCGGGCGCACCGGGTTCATCCGCTTCAACGGCCAGTACACGAGCGGGCCGGATGCCACCAGGCCCACTTCCAGGGGGTTTTCGGAAGCGGACTTCTTCCTGGGCTATCCCAGTCGAGCCGGGCGCGGGGTCAACACGGGAAGCTGGGGGCACCGCAAGATCATCCTGGGCTTCTATGTCCAGGACGACTGGCGCGCCACCAACGAGCTGACCCTGAATCTGGGCATCCGCTGGGAGTATCACAGCCCGCTGGTGGAGGTCAAAGACCGGCAGGCGAACTTCTCGCCGTTCAGCGGCCAGCAGATGATCGCCGGTCAGGACGGCAACAGCCGGGCGCTGTACAACCCCTTCAAGAAGGACTTTCAGCCGCGCGTGGGCTTCGCCTGGACCCCTGCGGCCTTGGGCAAGAAGACCGTCTTCCGCGGCGCTTACACCATCTCCTCTTTCATGGAGGGGACCGGCACCAACCTGCGGCTGCCGCTCAACCCGCCCTTCAACTTCGAGTTCGAGGCGATCTATGAAGGCCAGACGGCCATCGGCTCGAGGGTGGACCAGGGCTTGACCGTGCTCAAGGCGCAGGATCCTTATGCCAACGCCACCATCCGGCTTTGGGATCCCTTTGTCCGCCCCGCCAACGTGCAGCAGTGGAGCTTCATCGTCGAGCGGCAGTTGCCCTCGCAGACGGTAGTGACTGCCGGGTACGTGGGGCAGCACGGCACCCACCTGGTGGTGCCCATGCCCTACTTCCAGCGACGGCTGGTGGCGCCGGGCAGGACCGAGCCCAGCCCGTACCTTTCGGGCAACCCGTCGCTGGCCAACATCGCGCAAATCTCCGGCACCGAGTCCAACGGCAACCAGCGGTACGACTCCCTACAGGTCACGGCGCGAAAGCGGCTCTCGGCTGGGCTGGAGTACCAGCTCTCCTACACCTGGTCGAAGGGCATGAGCGACGCCATCGGCTACTACGGCGAGGGCGGCCAGTCCGCGTCGCAGTCGGCCTACTGGCAATACCTCTACGACCGGAAGGCGGAGTGGGGGCCGACGTACTTCGATGCCGCGCACATACTGAACTTCGTGTACGCCTATGAGCTGCCGTTCGGCAAGGGCCGGACGCTCGGTTCGGACTGGCATCCCGTGCTTGACGGGTTGCTGGGCGGCTGGCGGATGGGCGGCATCCTCACCATGCACACCGGCTTCCCGCTGACCGTTCAGGCGACCGACCGTTCGGGCACCCGCTCGCGCGGACCGCGCGCCGACCGCTTCGGCGAGGGCACTGGGCCCATGCAGGTCGGGCCGGGCGCCACCTGGCTGGATAAGTCGGCGTTCAAGGAGCCGGCTTCTGGCACCCTCGGCAACTCCGGGATCGGCGTGGTGCGCGGTCCGGACTGGAAGACCTTCAGCCTCGGCCTGCATAAGTGGTTCTCCCTCACCGAGCGCTGGAAGCTGGAGTTCCGCTCGGAGTTCGACAACCTGACCAACACCCCGCAGTTCAGCTCCCCGAACCGCAACGCCTCCAGCGCGACGTTTGGCGAGATCACCGGGGCGCAAGGCGAGCGCACGATCCAGTTCGCGCTGAAGCTGCACTTCTGAGCTTTGGTTCGTAGGGGTCGGGCATGCCCGACCCCTACTTGTTTACAATCTTGGCCATGGGCCCAATCTCGCGGAGGAATTTTGTCTCAGCCGCGGTCCTCGCCACCGCCCGCGGCTATTCGCAGGTCGCCGGCGCCGGTGAGCGCCTGCGCATCGGCGTCATTGGCTGCGGCGGCATGGCCACCAGCCACATGCGCGCGCTGGTGAAGATGCGCGACACCGACAACATCGATATCCTCGCCGTCTGCGACGTGTACGACAAGCGCCTGGAACAGGCGGTTAAGCTCACCGGCGCCAAGCCGCACAAGGACTACCGCCGCCTGCTGGAGGACAAGAACATCGATTACGTCCTCATCGCCACCCCCGAGCACTGGCACTACCAGATGACCATCGATGCTGCCGAGGCCGGCAAGCACATCTACTGCGAGAAGCCGATGACCCAGACCGCCGGGCAGGCCAGGAAGGTGGTGGAGAAGATCCAGCGGGCGGCCGTGAAGATGCAGGTCGGCGTCCAGGGCATGTCGGACGACTCCTACGAGGCGGCTGCCAAGCACGTCAAGGCCGGCGCGCTCGGCAACGTGGTTCTGGCCCAGATCGACTACTCCCGCAACCACCTGCGTGATTTCTGGGTGGGGCGGGCGGACCCCGACCTCAAGCCCGGCGTCAACCTGGACTGGAAGGCCTGGCTTGGCCCGGCTCCCAAGCGACTCTTCGAGCCGGAACGCTATCTGCACTGGCGACGGTACTGGGACTATTCCGCCGGCATCGCCAGCGACCTGTTCATCCACCGCGTCACCCGCATCATCAAGGCGCTTGACCTCACTTTCCCCGAACGCGGCGTCGCTTGCGGCGGCAAGTGGGAATTCAAGGACAGCCCGGCCGAGGTCCCCGACACCTTCAACATCATGCTCGACTACCCCGGCGGGCCCACCGTGTTGCTGATCTCCTCAATGGCCAACGACGCACCGGTCGATCACCTGCTGCGTGGCCACAAGGCGACACTGGAGTTCACCCGGACCGGCTTCGTCATTCGCCCCCAGGCCCTCTTCGGCAAGGAGGGCAAGGAAGTCGTGCACCGCAAAACCGGGGGCGAGGACGTCACCCTTCACCACCGCAACCTGATCCGGGCGATCCGCCTCAATGAGCCGCTCAAGTGCGACTGCCGCCTGGGCTACTACGGCGTGGTGGCCTGTGCGTTGGGGGTCGAGTCCTTCCGTCGCCAGAAATACGTGAAGTGGGATCAGGCGCGCCAGCGGATTCTCGCGTCTTAAGCGCTCTGGCTCACTGCCAGGTTGATCGGACACGCCGGCGGTGAGAGTACCAGTACCGCGGCAAGTGACCAGGGGGGTACGAAAAGGGCTTGCCAAATGCACCGGGAAAGAGTTTAAATTGTATTAGAAGGACAGGAAGCAGGTAGAAAACATGCGATGCAGTGTTGTTCGTAATGTATGGCTGGCGGTCGTGTTGGCCACCGCTGTTTGGGCGGGGCCGTTCACGAATGGCAGCTTCGAAACCGTCGGGCTAGGTGTAGACTTCGGGGTGTACGGAATCGCCACGCTGCCCTTTGGGGACTCTGCCAGCATCCCCGGGTGGGTAGTCAGGGGGACCAACATCGACTACATCTTAAACCCACCCTCTTGGGTCGGCGCCGAAGGCAGCCTCAGCCTGGATCTGAACGGCTCAGGTATAGGCGGAATCCAGCAGAGCTTCACTACACAAGATGGCGGGCGGTACCAGGTCACTTTCTTCATGGCCGGCAACCCTGACAGGAGACCCCGGACCACGACCCTGCGGGTAACTGCCGGCGACTCCTCAGCGCTTTACTCTTTCAGCGTCTTGCAGGGGTACAGCCTGTCCAATATGGGCTGGGTCGCGAACGTCTTTGAATTCACCGCAGAATCCACCTCGACCACCCTCAGCTTTTGGAGCGAGGACGACAGCACGTGCAACGACCCCGTCTCTCCGTGCGCGTTCGGCCCGGCGTTGGACAATGTGAGTGTCAATCAGATCATCCCCGAGCCCGGCACTTTCGCGCTGTTCGGTTTGGGGCTTGTCGCCGCCGGCTTCCTGCGTCGGCTGCGCCGCTAATCTGAACTCCCCGCGCGGCTCATTGAGGCGCGCGTTCGAGGCTTCGCATTACCGCTTCGGTAAACTCGGTCGTTGTAGCCGCGCCCCCGACGTCCGCCGTCACGCAGGAGCCGGCCGCGTAAGTGCGCTCGATCGCGAACTGCATGCTGCGCGCGGCGTCACGCTCGCCCAGGTAGTTCAGCATCAGCACCGCCGAGAGCATCAGCGCGGTCGGGTTGGCGATGCCGCGGCCGGCGATATCGGGCGCGCTGCCATGCACGGCTTCGAACACGGCGTTGTTCTCGCCGAGGTTGGCCCCAGGCACGATTCCCAGCCCGCCCACCAGTCCGGCCACCAGGTCCGAGACGATGTCCCCGTAAAGGTTCGGCATCAGCAGCACGTCGAAGGTCTCCGGGCGCATCACCAACTGCATCGAGGCGTTATCGACGATCAGCTCTTTGTACGTGATGTCGGGGTACTGCTGGGCCACCTCGCGGCAGCAGCGCAGGAACAGCCCGTCGCCGAGCTTCATGATGTTCGCCTTGTGGATGGCGTGGATGGTGCGCCGCCCTTCGCGGCGCGCGTACTCGAAGGCGTAGCGGGCGATGCGCGTCTCGGCCGCCCGGGTCATCACCTTCAGGCTGGTGACCACGTCGGGCACCACCTCGTGCTCCAGCCCGGCGTAGAGATCCTCGGTGTTCTCGCGGAACATCACGATGTCGATGAAGACGTCGCTAAAGCGGGTCCGCAGACCCGGCATGGTGCGCACCGGACGGAAGTTGGCGAACAGGTCCAGCCGCTTGCGCAGGGCGACGTTGACGCTCTGGAACCCGCCGGCCACCGGAGTGGTGACCGGTCCCTTCAGGCCGACGCGCGTGCGTTCGAGCGACTCCACCACCGCTGAAGGCAGTTCCTGGCGCGCCGCCTCGATGATCTTGGCGTTGAGTTCCACCCGCTCCCAATCGATGGGGACCCCAGTGGCGGCCACCAGGCGAACGGTGGCGTCGGCTACTTCGGGGCCGATTCCGTCTCCGGGGATCAGCGTCACGCGGTAGGACACCTACTCATTGTAGTGGGTTCGCCCCCGTGTGGCACAATGGAAATCCATGCCCAGAATCCAGCGCGTGCTGATCAGCGTCACCGACAAGACCGGCCTGGCCGATTTCGCCCGCCAGTTGGCCCCGTTCCGGGTCGAGATCCTCTCCACCGGCGGGACGGCCCAGTTGCTGCGTGACGCCGGGCTGGCGGTCCGCGACGTCTCGGAGGTGACCGGCTTCCCGGAAATGCTCGACGGCCGCGTGAAGACCATCCACCCGAAGATCGCCGGCGGCATTCTGGCCATGCGCGACAATCCGGCCCACCAGCGGGCGCTGGCCGCGCACGGCATCCCGCCGATCGACATGGTGGTGGTGAACCTCTACGCCTTCGAGAAGGCCGCCGCCCGCGCGGACGCCACCGTGCCGGAGCTGATCGAGAACATCGACATCGGCGGTCCCACCTTGATCCGGGCCGCGGCCAAGAACTACCAGGACGTGGCTGTCATCACGTCCCCGGCGGACTACGCGGCCATTCTCGAGGAGATGAAGGCGAGCGCCGGCGAGGTTTCGCCGGCCACCTGCTGGCGGCTGGCCCGGGCGGCCTTCCAGTTGACCGCCGCCTACGACCGCGCCATCAGCGCTCGCCTCGGCCGCATCGAGTATCGGGACGGCCGGTTCGCCGAGCCCGGCAGTGAGCTGCCCGAGGTGCTCGACCTGCAGGCCGGCCGCATCCTCGACCTCCGCTATGGCGAGAACCCGCACCAGGCCGCCGCGCTGTACTCCAGCACCCGCACCGGCATCGCCGGCGCCGAGCAACTCCAGGGCAAGGAGCTTTCCTACAACAACCTGGTCGATCTGGACGCCGCCTGGCAGCTTGTCTCGGAGTTCGAGCGACCCGCCTCGGCCATCATCAAGCACACCAACCCCTGCGGGTGCGCCGAGCAGGCCGCGCTGGCCGCCGGCTACCGCAAGGCCTTCGAGTGCGACCCCGTCTCGGCCTTCGGCGGCGTGCTGGCCTTCAACCGCGCGCTTGACGAGGAGACCGCGCGCGAGATCGCCAAGACCTTCATCGAGGCCATCGCCGCCCCAGATTACACGCCGGAAGCTCTGGCGGTACTGGGCGCCAAGAAGAACCTGCGCCTGGTCAAGGTGACCCAACCCGCGGTTGGCGAGCCGGTGGTCAAGTCCATCAGCGGGGGCTACCTCGTCCAGACTCCGGACCTGCACCGCCTCGAGCGCTCACAGGCACAAGTCAGGACCGACCGCGCCCCCACCGAGGAGGAGTGGGTGGCCCTGGAGTTCGGCTGGAAGGTGGTGAAGCACGTCAAGTCCAACGCGATCGTCTATGCCAGGGCGGGGCAGACTGTCGGCGTGGGAGCCGGACAGATGAGCCGGGTTGACTCGGTCAAGATCGGCGCCTCGCGAGCGGTCTTGCCGCTGGCCGGAAGCGTACTGGCCTCAGACGCCTTCTTCCCCTTCCCGGACGGCGTCGAGGAAGCGGCCAGCCACGGTGTGACCGCCGTCATCCAGCCTGGGGGCTCGGTGCGCGACGGCGAGGTGCTGGCCGCCGCGAACCGCCTCGGCCTGGCCATGGTCTTCACCGGGGTGCGCCACTTCCGGCACTAAGGCGGGCCTGCCAGCCGGGAAAAACCGCTGTACAAGCGAACGAAGCCCCGTGTTGGGTACGCGGGGCTTCGCTCAGAGGGGCTGGCGACGAGCTGGGACTCGTCGCCGGGGATGCTAATAAGTCAATGACGACTTATGCGTGCCCTTAGAGAAGCAACTGGCGTGCCAATCCCCGGACGTGTAATCTCAAAGGGTTAGCCCTGGGTGGCTGCGGTCACGCTGGGCCTGCCTGGGTCAATTGGGCGGTTTCCCCCACCCAGGTCACCCACTCGCTGT
>JBBTDS010000585.1:0-6555 GCA_038060875.1 Acidobacteriota bacterium
CCGGCCGGCGGCCCAGCGGTCGCCGGGACCCGACCGCCGCAGCCCGTGGCCCCCAATGTTTGGTGATAATAGGGAATCTGGTCGCAGCGAGGCTCTGGGCATGGCTTATTCCGCAGACGGCGTTCGTTTCGTGCTGACGGCGCCGGAGACCGAGAGCACCGAGCAGGGCTTCAGTCCCTGGAAGCAGATGGTGTATGCGTCCGTGCCGGCGCAGTTCGCCCGCCGCTGGATGTACGCGAAACGCCTCGGTCCCGAATCCTATCCGGACGGCAGCGCGGTCACCATGCCTTACGGATTGCGGGTCGTCGAGGCGATCCTGCTTGAGCACTACCCGCCGGAAGACGTCGTCGTCTGTCATCCCTCGGGGCTGGGCCGCTTCGTCGGGCCGCGCACCAAGGCGGTCGGCGTGGCCGCGCACAACCCCATCGGGGTGGCCTTCTCCACCGGCGTTTACAGCAGCATCTTCGGCAGCACCGCCCGGCCGATCAACGCCTACGAAGCCGAGCGCGTGTTCCTCCATCCGGCCATCCGGAAGCACCGGCCGAAGGTCATCGCCGGCGGGGCCGGCGCCTGGCAGATCGAGAAGACGAACGCCCACGAGCGGCTGGGCGTGGATTGCGTGGTCAACGGCCGCGGGGAGGCCGTCATCCTGGATCTGTTCGGTAAAGCCGATCGCGGCGAGCCGCTCCCGCGCTGCGTCGTGCCGCCGGAGCCCGGGCTCGATCAGCTCCGCGTGCCGAAGCGGCGCTCGACGTTCGGAGTGGTCGAGCTGACTCGAGGCTGCGGACGCCAGTGCTCGTTCTGCTCGCCGACGCTGGAGACCCGCGTCTCGGTGCCAAAGGACGAGATCCTCGAAGCGGTTCGCGCCAACGTGCGCGAGGGCGGCCGCTGCATTTTCCCGGTCTCGGAGGACTTCTTCATCTACCAGGCCCGCCAGCCGTTCTATGTGCCGAACGCGGACGCCATCTGCGACATCTACGAATCGATCGCCAAGGTCCCCGGCGTCGAGTTCGTGCCGCTGTCGCACTGCACGATCACTCCGGCGCTGGTCAACCCGCACCTGATCCGGGAGCTGTCGCGCATCCTGCTCGGCAAGAGCGTGCTGAAGAATCCCGCCGCGACGAACGCCGGCCGGCAGTTTCTGGCGCCGCTCATCGGCCTCGAGACCGGCTCGGTCCGGCTGGCCGCCCAGACCATGGCCGGCAAGTCGCTTCCATACGACATCCGCGACTGGCAGGAAGTGGTGGTACAGGGCATCGAGATCCTGAATCGCAACAACTGGTTCCCCGTCTGCACCTTCATCGTCGGCCTGCCGGGCGAGACCGACGACGACATGCGCGAGTCGCTCAAGCTGCTGGAGCGCCTCCGCAAGTTCAAGATCATTTATGTGCCTTCCATCTTCACCCCGCTGGAGGACACGCGGCTCGCCAGCGGCAAGCCGCTCAAGCTCCGGGAACTGACCGGGCTCCAGTGGGAGTTCATCCTGACCGCGTGGCGGCGCAGCCTGGATTTCGCCGTCATCCGCCGCCAATCCAACCTGGCGTGGAAGCTCGGCATGATGGGTTTCTACTACCTGCGCGGCCGCTGGATCCACGGGCCCGACTTCAAGTACCCGGCTTTCCGCTTCGCCGGCGTCTCGGAAGAGCGCATCGGCAGGCACCTCTACCTGAACAACGACGGCGCCGCGCCCGAGGTCCCCTCGCGCCCGCCGCGGCTCATCGCCAAGCACCGCAACGACCCGCTGCCGATCTGGCGGTAGGGGCTGGTTGATCTCGTTCGGCGATTACACTCCGAACCGAAGCTCGGGAATCCCCTTGATTGGTGGTTACCATTGTGGTAACTTAAAGACAGTGCGGGTAATAAGCAAGGCGGCAATCCGGGAGTTTAGTCAGAAGCACCCGGACGCGCTGGAACCCCTGCTGCACTGGTATCGGATCACCAAACGGGCCGCCTGGCGCAATCCCGCCCAAGTCCGGTCTGATTTCCGGCACGCGGATTTCGTTGGGCCATACATCGTGTTCAATATCGCGGGCAACCGATACCGCCTGATTGCCGCCATCAAGTTCCGGTGGCAGGTTGTGTATGTGAGGCAGATCTTGACCCACCGGCAGTACAGCGAGGAGGACTGGAAACGATGAGCAGCCTGGCCACCCTGAATGACCGGAAATACCGTCTGCTGCTGGGAAAGACCCTGCCGGCGGTGATTAAGACGGAGGACGAGTATCGTCGCATGATGGCGGCCATCGGGGAACTCATGGAGAAGCCCGAAGAGGATCTCAGCGTGGAAGAAGGGCGGCTCCTGGAGCTGCTGGCGATGCTTGCCGAGGAATACGAAGACCGCAGGCACCCTCTGCCCAAGGGCCGCCCCCACAAGATGCTGGCCTATCTGCTGGAGGAAAACGCACTGAAGCCGAGCGATCTGTGGACCCTCATACCGAAAAGCCGGGTTTCGGAAATCCTTAGCGGAAAACGGTCCGTCAGCAAGGACCAGGCCAAGCGGCTGGCCCGGTTCTTCCGTGTGCCAGTCGATCTCTTTCTGTAGCGGAGCCCGCTCACAGCAGCAGCTTCGGCGGCACGGCCTGGCCGGATCTCAGCACCGCCTTGAGCTGCTCGACCACCTTCCTGTGCTCGGGGCGCCCCGCCAGGTTCGTGAGCTCGTTGTTCATCTTCGCGCGGTCGTCGTTGCGGCCCACCATGGTGAAGGCCGCCTGCTTCACCGGCCGCGCTGGATCGTTCAGCCACGGAACGAGACTGATTCCTTCGAGCCCGGCGGGAAGCGCGAAGCCGCACACTCCACCCTTCGCTCCCGGCGCATAGATCACCAGCGGCACGCGCGCGGACTCCTCAAACAGCGTCATCTTGTGCGACATGCCGTTCGTGCCAGCCAAGATCATATACGATCTATAGTGCGTTGGAGGAAAACACGTGCGCTGGCTCGACCTGATCATGCTGGCCGCCTACCTGGCGGGGATGGCCTGGATCGGAGTGCGCTTCGCGCGCCGCCAGACCTCCACCGAAACCTACTTCACCGCCCGGCGCTCGATTCCCTGGTGGGCGGTGGGCATGTCCATGATGGCGACGCTGGTTTCCAGCGTCACCTTCGTCGGCTATCCGGGTTCGTCCTATGGCAAGGACTGGTCGCTGCTGGTGCCCGGCTTCCTGGTCGTCGGCGTGCTGGCGATCACCGGCGCGGTGCTCATCCCGTTCTACCGTGAAGCGGTCCGGATGAGCGCCTACGAGTATTTCGGCCAGCGCTTCGGCCATCCCACGCGGCTGTACGCTTCGGCCGCCTTCTCGCTCGGGCATTTCGGAAAGATGGCTTTTATCTACTACCTGGTCGCGCTGACGGCGCACAGCATGACCGGCTGGAGCCTCGACGCGACCATCCTGCTGACCGGCGCGGTGACGGTGTTCTACACGGTCATCGGCGGCATTGAAGCGGTGATCTGGACCGACGTGGTGCAGGGCTTCATCATGTGGGCGGGGATTATCGTCTGCCTGGCGTACCTGCTGTTTCTGCCGCCGGGCGGCCCGGCCGCTGTCTTCGCCATCGCCGCCGACCAGACCCTCGTGCAGCGCTACCTGGAGGCCCGCTCCGACCGCGCGGCCCTCAAGGGCATCTCGTTCGGCGCCCTGCTCACGCTGCCGGTCTGGACGCTGTTCATGCTCATCGGCGCCTGCACCTGGGCCTTCTACCGGCTGACGGGCGAGAAGCTGCCGGCCTACATCACCAAGGCCGACCAGGTCTTTCCGCACTCCCTCAGCACCCACATCCCGCCGGGCATGGCCGGTATCTTCATGGCCTAGCTGATGGCGGCGGCCATGTCCACGCTGGCCAGCGATCTGAACTGCATCGCGGTGGTGGGAACGGAAGACTTCTACCGGCTGCTGCGGCCGCAGGCCACCGATCGCCAGCGGCTGCGCGTGGGCAAGATCCTGGTGGGCGTGTTCGGGGTGCTGGGCGTGGCGACGGCGCTGGTGCTGGCCCACACTTCTGGCGGCGCGCTATCGATGTGGTTCTCGGTTTCGGCCGTTCTTTCCGGCGGGCTGGCCGGCCTGTTCCTGCTGGCGTTCCTCAGCCGCCGCGCCACCCGCAAGGGCGTCTACGCGGGCATCGCCGCCTGCGTGGCCTTCACCACCTGGGCGACGCTGACCACCGCCAAGAACAGGGTGCTCGACCTCGGATCTTTCAACTACCCGTGGGACGACCTCACCATCGGCGCCGTCGCCCACCTGGTTTTGCTGGGCGTCGGCTATCCGGCCAGCCTGCTGCTCGGCGAGCCCGAGGCGGGGGAACTGAGCCAGGTCACCATCTGGCGGTGGCTGCGGAACCGCCGGCAGGCGGTTGGGAGCCGGACGTAGCCGGCAGCCGCCCTCCGCCCGCGGTGATATACTCGCGGGCAAATGGAACAGGTCGGCCTGATTGGCGCCGGGCTGCTTGGGTCGGCGCTCGCCGAGCGCTTCCTGGCCGCCGGGTTCGGCGTGGTCGGGTTTGACATCGACGCCGCGCGCCGCGATGGCCTGAAGGCCGCCGGCGGCGACGTTGCGGAGTCGGCCGTGGCGGTGGCTGCGGCATGCGGCCGGGTCGTCCTCAGCCTGCCGGACTCGGGCGTGGTGGCGAAGGTCCTGGAAGAGATCGAGCCGCACCTCCGCCCGGACTCGCTCGTGATCGACACCACCACCGGGGAGCCTGAGGAGATGGCGGGATTCGCGGCGCGTCTCGGCCGGCGCGGCGTCGCGTATCTCGACGCGACCGTGGGGGGATCGAGCAAACAGGTCCGGGCCGGAGACGCCATCGTGATTGCCGGCGGCCCACCGGAGACGTTCGCGCGCGCCGGCGACTTGTTCTCCTGCTTCGCGCGCCGCGCGTTTCACGCCGGGCCCTGCGGGCACGGGGCGCGGATGAAGCTGGCGCTGAACCTGGTGCTGGGGTTGAACCGCGCCGTCCTGGCCGAAGGCCTGGCGTTTGCGAAGGCATGCGGGCTGAAACCCGAGCTGGCGCTGGAGATCATGAAAGCCGGGCCGGCCTATTCGCGCGTCATGGACACCAAGGGCGCAAAGATGCTGAGCGGCGAGTTCAGCGCGGAAGCCCGGCTTTCCCAGCACCTGAAAGACGTGCGGCTGATCCTGGCGGCCGGCGAGCGTTGCGGGGCGCGGCTTCCGCTTTCGGCGCTGCACCGTCGGCTGCTGGAGCGGGTGGAGGAGGCCGGCTTCGGCGGCGCCGACAACAGTGCGATCATCAAAGCGTTCGAGCAAACGTAGGAGGAGGGCTAGCTACTCATGATGAACCGACGATACTTCACCGGAGCGGCGCTGGCGGCCGCCGTCGCCAGGCCGCGGCTGGTTGCCGCCAGCGACAAGGTCAACCTGGGCTTCATCGGCGTGGGCGGCCGCGGCCGCTCGCTGGCCGGCGCGGCGGCGAAGCTGCCGCAGGCCCGCATCGCGTACCTGTGCGACGTGGACCAAGCCAACCTGGAGCGCACCGCCAAGCTGGTGGAGAGCGGCGGTGGCGGCACGCCCCGCGTGGCCGCCGACATGCGCCGCCTGCTCGAGGACAAGGGCGTGGACGCGGTGCTGGTCGCCACCCCCGACCACTGGCACGCCCCGGCCGCCATCCTCGCTTGCGACGCCGGCAAGGACGTGTATCTCGAGAAGCCCTGCTCGCACAATATCCGCGAAGGGCGGCTCGTCATCGACGCCGCCCGGCGCAACAACCGCATCGTGCAGCACGGCACCCAGGCGCGCAGCCGGCCGTCCACCATCCGCGGCGTCGAGTTCGTCCGCTCGGGCAAGATCGGCAAGGTGCGGGCGGCCAAAGCCTGGAACGTGCAAATGCGCCGTAACATCGGCCACAAAGACGACGGGCCGGCGCCGCCGGGCGTCGATTACGAAACCTGGCTCGGCCCGGCGCCGTGGATTCCCTTCAACGAAAACCGCTTCCACTACAACTGGCACTGGCACTGGCATTTCGGCACCGGCGACATCGGCAACGACGGCGTCCACCAGCTCGACATGGCGCGCTGGGCGCTGGGCGCCGGCGTGCCCTCGCGCGCCAGCGGCATGGGCCGCAAGCTCTACTTCGACGACGACCAGCAGACGCCCGACACCATGAACATCACCTTCGACTACGGCGACAAGGTGCTGATCTTCGAGATGCGCATCTGGAACCCGTACGGCCTGGAGGAGCAGGACAGCGGCATGGCCGTCTATGGCTCCGAGGGCATGGTGCAGATCGGCCGCTGGAACGGCCAGTGGGGCTTCAAGGTGTTCGACTCGGCCGGCAAGCTCGTGCACCACGACCAGAAGCAGGAGCCCGACACGCACATCGAGAACTTCCTGGAGTGTGTCCGTACGCGCAAGCTGCCTAACGCCGACATCGGCATCGGCCACATCTCGACGCTGCACGCGCACCTGGGCAACATGGTGGCCCGCACCGGCCGCAACCTGGCCTTCGACGAAGCGACGGAGACGGTGGTCGGCGACGAGCAGGCCAACCTCTACGTCTCGCGCCGCTACCGCACGCACTGGGCCACGCCGAAAGGGGTCTGAGATGAC
>JBBTDS010000586.1:0-1817 GCA_038060875.1 Acidobacteriota bacterium
GCAGGTGGACACACTGTTGCGCCGCTGGATCGGGGAGCTGGCCTCCGCGCTGGGGATGGCGGACCCCTCCGAGGGCCTGACCGCGCGCGGAGAGCTGGAGAAGACGCTCGCCGAGACGCTGTCCCGCGTCGCGGTGGGGCGGCGGGTGGTCTGCCTGATCGATGCGCTCAACCAGTTCGAGCGTACGCCGGCGGCGCGGCATTTGACCTGGCTGCCGGAGCTGTGGCCGCCTAATGCCCGGCTGATCGTCACGGCGGTGGCCGGATCGGAATCCGAGGCGCTCGGAAAGCGCGCGGGCGTGGAGCTGGTTGCGCTGCCCCTGCTGAGCGAGGCCGAAGCGGGGCAAATTGCCCAGACGGTCTGCCGGCGGTATCGCAAGACCCTGCACCCGGAGGTGCTCGGCCTGCTGGTCTAGAAGAAGCTGGCGGACGGCAGCCCGGCGGCGGGCATCCCGCTGTGGCTGGAACTGGCGCTCGAGGAGCTGCTGCTGCTGGATGCCGACGATTTCGAGCGCGCCGAGCGCGAGTTCACCGGCAGGCCGGAGGAGAAGCTGTGCGCGTTGCTGGTGGACGTGGCCGGGAAGCTGCCGGCGGAGGTGGAGGCGCTCCACGCCTACATGCTGGAGCGCACGAAGGAGCTGTACGGAGAAAGCTGGGCGCGCGCTTTCGCCAGCCTGACGGCCTTGAGCCGCACCGGCTGGCGGGAGCCGGACCTGCGGCGCCTGCTGCCGGCCGCGACCGGAGAGGAATGGAGCGAGCTGCGGTTTGCGGCGCTGCGGCGCGGCTTCCGGGCGCACCTGGTCGAGCGGGGCGCCCTGGGGCAGTGGGACTTCTCGCACGCCCAGATGCGGGCGGCGGTGGAGCGCTGCAATCTGCCGGATTCGGACCGCCGCCGCCGGTTGCACGCGATGATTGCCGATCAGCTTGAGTCGCTCCCTCCGGACGATCCGCTACGGCAGACCGAGCTGATGTATCACCTGATCGGGTCGGACGACCGGCTGCGGGCGGCCCGATACTACGCGAGCAGGCTGGCGGAGGCCGAGCGGGCGGGCGCGATGCGCGCGTTGGCGGGGCATATTCTGGCGCACGAAGGCCAGGATCCGAACTCTGGTTCGGAGTGGGTGGCTTCGCTGCTTGAATTGGAAGAGCTAGAGCAGCGGACGAGCTACGTGCTCTGCGAGCGGTGTCTGTTTGACCTGCTCGATGCGCTCCAAGATGACGCGAGAGTGAAGAGCAGGGTGTCGCTGGTCGAAGCGGCCCGAGGAAGGCTCCTGGATCTACACGCCCGGGCGCCGGACTCGGTCGAGTACGCCCGGTACTTGTCGGTGAGCTACAACAATCTGGGCGACCTGTACGTGAGGTTGGGGGAGCCGGCGCGGGCGCGGTCCTACTACGAGCAGAACCTAGCCATCGCCGAGGAGCTCAGGCGGCGGGCGTCGCACTCGGCCCAGTACGCCCGGGACCTGTCGGTGAGCTACAACAAGCTCGGCGACCTGTACGTGAGGTTGGGGGAGCCGGCGCGGGCGCGGGAGAATTACGACCAGGCGCTGGCGATCCGCGAGCAGCTCAGGCGGCGGGCGCCGGACTCGGCCGAGTACGCCCGGGACCTGTCGGTGAGCTACAACAAGCTCGGCGACCTGTACGTGAGGTTGGGGGAGCCGGCGCGGGCGCGGGAGAATTACGACCAGGCGCTGGCGATCCGCGAGCAGCTCAGGCGGCGGGCGCCGGACTCGGCCGAGTACGCCCGGGACCTGTCGGTGAGCTACGAAAGGCTGGGCGACCTGTACGTGAGTTTGGGGGAGCCGGCGCGGGCGCGGG
>JBBTDS010000587.1:0-46583 GCA_038060875.1 Acidobacteriota bacterium
CAGGATCTCCTGAAAACCCAGCCCCTCCAATGGGTCGCTCACAACGGAAGCCCGGACCACCGGCCCCCATGTCCTTGCCAGGCGTTCGGCCGAGCGCTCCACCACTGAGCACAACCGGTTTTCCATCCGCGCGCCCTGCGCATTGGCGATACGGGCAATCCTGGTTTCGATTCTGGCGATGGCCGCGCCGGCCGCATGGTGTATCCCCGGCAGGACCGGAGCGCTTTCCTGGTACAGCGTTTCTTCCGGAACCGGTGAGGCGTCTCTCGCGGGCAATCGTCGTTTCAGCAGAAAAGTCAGCAACTCGATTTCCGCGGCCGACGGGGTCCCTTTAAGCTGAAAATGCACAGTTTCGATCATCCGGATGAACTCCTCAAACCCGGCGATGAACACCGTGGACAGCCCATCCAGGAGCGGAGAGAAAATGGCCGGAGTTAGAAACCTCAGCGTGCGGTTCATCATTTTCGCCTCGCGCGCCAGAGACAGGTGATTCGGGGCGTCGTTTACTTCCACGATGAACAGCGGGTAGTCGCGGCTGATCAGGCGCAGCACGCGCCGCGTCTCTTCCGACAGGATCTTGCCCAGCAGGACGAACGACGGGCGGGCTCCATTCCGCGCCAGGGAGCGTCCGAGCACCTCGGCCGCGGCAGTTTCGTTTTCGGGAAGCGGGCGGAAATGGAGCGCTTCAAACTGCCTGAGATGGGGTGGAATTCGGATGCCGTGACTGAAAATGGACGCCGGGAGGTGCTGTAGCTGGCTTGCCAGAGCGTGAAAAAACACCCGCAGCGATTCTGTAATTCCACCTGATGCCAGGATGACTTCCCGTCTGCCGGTCTTCTCTCCGAAGTCGTACGCCAGCGGCTCGGGCTGCCGGGTCAGCCATTCGCCGAAGAGCCGGATCAACTCCCCCGGCTTGTTTTTCAGGAATCCTCCTCTCGGCAGGTAAGGAGCGCTTTTGCGGATCAAGTCCAGCAGGAATTCCACCTTGGCCCGGTCCTCCGCGTCCCAGCCGAGTTCGGCCGTCAATGCGGCGGCGAGATCACCCGCCGCGGCAACCTTTCCCGGTCCCAGTCCGAGCGCAATGCGGGCATAGAGTTCCACCAACCGCGGGTCCTGAACCGGATTGCCGATATGGAAGTTCACTCGCTCTTCAGCGGGCACGAGAGACGAGGCGGTGGCCTCGCTGATCTCCGACACCACCGCAGCCTTGACGGGCCGAAGGGAAAAGGCGTCCGGCAGAAATTTCGGGGACGTTACCAAGCGGCTCGGGGCTCCCGGACGGTTGATCACATGCGGTTCAGTTTCACGCATAGGCGGGCAATAACAGAATTCACGATGCTCCTGGGCCGGGCCGGGTTAGGAGCCTTCGCTCTCGCCTTCGGCTTTCAACTGCTTTTTGTCTCCCTCCAGGACGAGCTCGAGCAAACGCTGAAACAAGCCCGAAAGCCTGGATTCCCGTCCCGCATCCGACGACCAGAGCGAAACGACGGTGCGGGCGTTCTTGAGATTCTGGCTCGCCTCGGCGAGGCGCGCCGCTTGCGGGCTCAGCAGGAGCAGTTCGGGGTTGCTTTTCAGCAGGGCCAGTTCCTCGCTTTCGAAAGCCAGCTTCATCCGGCTGCGCTTGAGTTCGTCCTCGGTGCGCTTCTCCGCTAAAATGGCCTCCTGCTCGAGTTCGGTCCTGCGCAGATCGTATTTCTTCAGCTCCAGATCATGTTCCAAGAAGGCAATCTGCTCGTCCGCCTCGAGCTTTGCGCGCGCCGCCGCCACACGAGCCTTCTGGTTGAGCAGTTCGGTCTGCTCAAGAATTCTGGCGGATTCGCGCCGCCGCATGGCTTCGGCAATCTCGGGGTCAACCGCATCGACCGATTGGACCGTAAGGGACACCAGTTCCAGACCGAACTGAGGCGTGCGGACATTGACGTTGGCCGACAGATGTTCGCTCAGCTTCTCGGAAGACAGCTCTTCGATCAGATACCTTTCGGTGAACTCCTTGACGATTCCCTGGATCACCGTCTCGAACTCTTTGGCCGCCTTGATGACCGCGTCGCGTTTCCATCCGCCGACCCGGATAAGGCTGGCGAGGTTGTCCCGGGAAGGGGCAACCGTTACGACGAGCGTTGTCCTGATCTGGACGCTCCCACGTGCGACGCCGTCGAGCTTGAGCTCCATCTGATGGGTCGTGCCGGGGAGTGCAAGACTGAAGTGGCGTGGGTAGAAAACGCGCCTGCGAAGTCGGATGGTCCCATCGGCCTCGCACAACACAAGCTGGTCGGGTTTCCGAAGCCGGTACTCGTAGGCGGCTAAGGCAATTAGAAGTACAGCAATGACTCCTGCAATCCACATCGTTCAGTTCTCCTGAAGCATTGCGATCAACTTGACCACGGTCCAACTGATGGCCGCGCAGATTGGAAAGGTGAGCAGCCAGGCTATCACCAGTTCGCGGGTCACACTCCAGCGTACCGCACGAGTTCTGCGAACCGCCCCGACCCCCATGATCGATGTCGAGATGGTGTGGGTCGTGCTGAGCGGGATACCGAATCCAGAAGCCAGGATGATCGTGCCAGCGGCCGCAGTCTCCGCAGCGAACCCGTGGTGAGGCTTCAGTCTCGACACTCTCCCGCCCAACGTCCTGATTATCCTCCAACCGCCGATGCTAGTGCCTAGAGCCATGACGGCCGCGCAGAGAAGAATAACCCACGTCGGGATCTGAAACGCGGACAGGCTGCCACCCAGGACAAGGGCCAAAGTGAAGGCGCCAATGAATTTCTGGCCGTCGTTGGACCCATGGCTGAAAGCCATAAACGCGGAGGAGCAGATCTGAAGCCAGCGAAACAATCCGCGGACCCGGCCGGGTACGGCGTTGCGAAATAGCCAATAGATGGCCAACATCAGGCACAACCCCGCCCCGAAGCCGAGCAAGCTGGAAAAGACCAGGCCAAGGAGAACCTTCTTCCATCCAGCCCAGAGAAGCACCGAGGGCCCAGCGGAAGCTAGCCCCGCGCCGGCCAAACCCGCGACCAACGCATGACTCTCGCTGGTTGGGATTCCCCATCGAGCCGCTGCGCTCGACCAGACAATGATGCCGACCATCGCTCCACCAACGGTGGCCAGGTTTACGGCACTCGGGTCGATGATCCCCGTGCCGATGGTTGTCGCCACCGCCGTCCCGGACATAACGCCAATAAGGTTGAACACAGATGCCAGGGCAAGCGCGGCACGAGGAGAGAGCGAGCGGGTTCCCACGACCGTCGCGATGGCGTTCGGGGCGTCCGTCCAGCCGTTTACGAACTCGGCTCCCAGGATGAGGAGAAGAACGGCTAGGCGTTCGAGGTTCATTGTTCTTGCCGCCCGCGTATGAGCAGCTATTGCTTCTGCCGCCGCTCCAGGAAAATATGCGTGATGATAGTGTGGCGCGGGACGCCCAGTAGCGGGCTGCGCGCATCATAGAGATAGCCGAATTCAACGGAACTCCAACTCCAGCAGCGCCAGCGCAGCCCTCCCGAATAGCGTCCGGCCAGATACCCCTTGACATCCAAGAACCACTCCCCGCTCGCGAACGGGCCGATCCGGCGGTCCGTCGAAAGGCGAATCCTTTGGCGGAAACGCGTGAAATCCGGCCGGCTACGGGCAATAAACCTTTCCACCAGCCCGCGAGCGGCTACCGACACGGCGCCTTTCCCATAGACCCGAGCCTCGGCGCCGGAGAACACGCGATGGGAGTCTCGCCACTCCTCGCGGGTGTCTTCCTCCTTGCCGTAGTAGTAGCCTCCGATAAGGGAAACCCGCGAGTGAGGCTTGAATTTCAGAATAGTCCCGGAGCGGCCTTGCTGCACCTCTCCCTCGCGGGTACGAAGCCTGGTATGCAGCCCCCATTCAAAGCCGGGGGTTTTCAGCAAGGTGAAATCAACCGCATGCCAGCTCCACAGTTCCTCGGCGGACAGAGTCCCGGTTGAGGCGAGAAAAGCAGCAGGGACGGCGAGCAAGCCCAACCGGAGTGCGAAAAGTCTCATGGGAGTTGTTTCCCAAGCTCCACTGGTGCCGTCGTTCTGGGGAGGACGATGAGGGCAACGCCGAACGCCAGGGCGCTCGCGCCTGTTATGAGCACGGCGCATTTGCGCACCATCCGGGGCGCACGAATAGGTCCGGCAATGGTGCGCACCTCCGAACTCATGGTTTGAGCTCCGCTGAGGGATCGGCCAATGGGGCCGGCGGCGGTCCGTCCGGCGGATGGACTGGCAGCGGCGGTTCGGTGGGAGGGCGGATCAGGGAAGCCACGATGGAACCCGTGAGCAACACAGCCACGACGGCGAGGGAGGCCACAATCGGGATCTTGTACAAGTCCGTGAGCATCATCTTTGCGCCGACAAAAGCCAACACAAGCGCCAGGCCCACGCTGAGGTAATGGAACTTGCCCATCACGCCGGCGAGGACGAAGAAGAGCGCCCGCAGGCCAAGGATGGCGAAGATGTTCGACGTGTAGACAATGAACGGGTCCCTGGTAATGGCGAAGATGGCCGGAATAGAATCGACGGCGAAGACGAGGTCGGTTGCCTCAACGGCCACCAAGACCAGGAGCAGCGGTGTGGCGTACCGCTTTCCGTTCTCAACGACGGTGAATTGCGAGCCTCGGTAGTCGGCTACGGATGGGACAAGTCGCTGGAAGAGGCGGAACAGAGGATTCCGCTCAGGATGCACCTCGCTGCCACGCTGGAGTAAGAGCTTCACCCCGGTGACGATGAGGAACGCGCCGAAGATGTATATAAGCCAGTGGAACTTCTCCAGAAGTGCCGCGCCCAGCACGATGAAGATTGCCCGCATGATCAAGGCGCCCAAGATTCCCCAGAACAGCACTCGGTGCTGCAACGCTGCCGGAACCGCGAAGTACGAGAAGATGACCAGGAAGACGAAGACGTTATCAACCGAGAGCGCCTTCTCGATGAGGTAACCCGTGAGGAACTCGAGCGCGCGCTCCGGCCCGAACCAGAAGTAGACTCCGACGTTGAACAGCAGAGCCAGAGCGATCCAGACCACGGTCCACAGCAGGGCCTCCCGCAAGTGGACCTCGTGTGCCCGGCGGTGAAACACACCGAGGTCGATGCCCAGCATCGCGAGCACGAACAGGGTGAATCCGATCCACAGGAGCGGCGTGCCTACGCTTTCGATGCCCATGTCAGATACCCCCTCCCGACTGCTCGGTGGCTGCGCGGGCTGACGGTGAGCATGCAGCAAGTGCCCACCCTCCCAAGACTTCATTGCCCTTCATAACGTTTGTTCTCCTTCGGCGATCTGGTACAGAAGGCCTTCGCGAATGTGATAGAGGAGCGGCGCAACCGTCACCCTCGGATAGCGTTCACGCAAGCGCCGCCCCTCGCAGAGGACGAACTCTGCCGGGTCGCGGATCTCGAAGACCGCCGAGAACTGGTCGAAATGCTCTCCGGCCTCCCGGCGCTCCCAGCCGCCGTTCTCAACCAGGCCGCTCACAAACACGTCGCGCCGCCCGCGCAGGGCAACCATGCCGCACTCGTCGTGGCCGATGAGGCAGAGCGTGCGCACACCGCCGACGGCAACCGCATAGGAGACCTTGAACTCGATGCGTTGGAGGTTCGCGCCCCCCGCACGAAGTATGTAGGCGAAGTTGTCAGGGATCCGAAGTGCAACTCGGTTGTCCATACACATCCCGATGAGAAGCTCAGCCCGGTCGTGGCTCCGGTGCGGCCTTCTCAAGTTGTGGTAGGCAAGAAGGTCCGCGACCGGCGTGTTCCGGTAGGCGGGCAGAACGTCGCCCAAGCGATTGACGGGGAGAAGTTTGCTCACGGCCTTGAACCTCCGGCGGCGTTTGACCGCACTGGATTGGCCCCAAGTTCGCGCCCGACCTCCCTGCCTGCACGTTGTGCGCAATCGCATTGACTTCGCAACTGCCCCTCAAGTTCTGCCAGGCCCTCTTTCAGTGCCTCAATGCCACGTATCCACCCATAGCGTGGGTCTTCAACGTCCAAAGCGGCGCGGTGCTCCTTCTTAGCCTCCTCCAGATTGTTGATCACTACCGCGATGAACAAGTTGATAACCACAAAAACTGCCATCACAATGAAGCTAGCAAAGTAGATCCAGGCCAAGTGATTCACGGCTACGCTCGCGGCCTGTATTTCCACCCATCCTTCAAGCGTGAGAATCTGGAAAAGGCTGCGAATCGAAGTGCCCAGCGTGCCCCAGTGTTTTGGATCATGGGTGTGGAAGAACCAGAAGCCCAGGATGCCGTAGACGTATAGAAGCAATCCCAGCAGCAGGATCACATGACCCATGGATGGTATCGAGCGCAACATAGTGCTCACGATCAGGCGCAGCTCCGGGAAAGAGGAGAGCAGGCGCGCAACTCGCAGCACCCGTGCTAATCTGGCCACCGTTGCGAACGGCCCGACTTCAGGCAGCAACGAGATAGCGACGACCGCAAAATCGAAGCAGTTCCAGCCATCACGAAAGAATTGGAGGATTCGTGGCCAGTGCGCCAGCAGACGGACCGCAATCTCAAGCACGAAGACGGCCTGGACCGCAAGATTCAGCCATCCAAACAACCGGCCGTAGGAGGCCATCAGGGTGCTGGAGGTTTCCAGTCCCATGACCACCCCATTGAACAAGATGATCCCAAGTACGAAATGTTGAAACCGCCCGTCCTCGGCGACGCGGCGGCAGCAGGCCTGTATCAAGCATCCCCCTTGGAAGCCGTAGAGCGAAGTGAGGCAGCCTCGCGCATTTCACGCGTGCGGAAACTCATGGCTTCAGCACCGCCGGTTGATCGGCCAGCGGCGCCGGCGGCTGTTCGGCCCGTGGGCGGATCAGGGAAGCCACGATGGAACCCGTGAGCAGCGCAGCTACGACGCCAAGGGAGGCGGTGATCGGCACCTTGTAGAGGTCCGTCAGCATCATTTTTGTGCCAACAAATGCCAACACAAGAGCCAAACCTACCCTGAGGTAGTGAAACCTGCCCATCACACCCGCGAGCACGAAGTAGAGCGCCCGCAAGCCGAGGATGGCAAAGATGTTCGAGGTGTAAACAATGAAGGGGTCGCGGGTGATGGCGAAGATGGCCGGGATGGAATCAACGGCGAAGACGATATCGGTTCCCTCGACACACACCAGCACTAGCAGCAGCGGGGTCGCGTAGCGCTTTCCGGCTTCGACCACCGTGAAGTGCGAGCTCCGATAGTCTCCTACGGACGCGACAAGCCGCCGGAACAGGCGGAACAGCGGATTGCGCTCAGGATGGACTTCACTCCCACGCTGGAGGAAGAGCTTCACTCCGGTGAACACAAGGAAGGCGCCAAAGATGTAGATGACCCAGTGAAACCTCTGGAGAAGTGCGGCGCCCAGCAGGATGAAGATCGCCCGCATGACCAGGGCGCCCAAAATTCCCCAGAACAGCACCCGGTGCTGGAATGCTGCCGGAACGGCGAAGTAGGAGAAAATCACGAGGAAGACGAAGATGTTGTCCACCGAGAGCGCCTTCTCGATGAGGTAACCCGTGAAGAACTCGAGTGCGCGCTCCGGCCCGAACCAGAAGTACACTCCGACGTTGAAGAGCAGCGCCACAGTGATCCAGACCAAGGTCCAGAGGAGCGCCTCCCGCACACGCACTTCGTGTGCCCGGCGGTGGAACACGCCGAGATCCAGACCCAGCATCGCGAGTACGAACAGAGTGAATCCGACCCACAGCAACGGTGTTCCTACGCTTTCAATGCCCATGGACTACTCCCGATGCCACGTCCGGTAGCCAGGCAGAATGTCGTCCCAGTGATGAATTGGGGGCAGCGCGCTCATGACCTCGGGCCTGCGGCCGCTTTCGGCTGCGTTGGACTGCCCTCCCAGTCGCGTTCCCGGTCCAGCGCACGCCCAACCGCGCGGCCAGCCTGCTCTGCCAATCGGCTGATGGCGGCGTAGAGGTCCCCCTGGCTGTTCTCGACGAGAATTCTCCCTTTGGGCAATAGCCTTACCGCGATCCGGCAAACTGTCTGGAAATCCGCGGGCGCGCCGGCGTCATGGCGTATGTCCACCGTCACCAGACTGATACGGCGGCTGAATCGACTCAGGGCGAGATGCAGCCGCCTTTCGGCGTGTTCCCGAAGCGGCTCGGGCCAATCGATCTGCTGTCCACGCATTTGCAGTCTCATGCCGGCAGGCTCCTCCAAGCAGTTGACCCGTTAGCGAAACACATTCAGCAATCTCCCGATGAAGCCGCCCTCTTTGTTTCGGATGACCTCGAGTTCCCCCTTATCCAGCCAGAGGCCGTCGCAAGAGAAACACTTATCGACGCGAACATCGCCGAAAGCAATCTCTTCAAGCTGCATGCCACACTTCGGGCACTTCATAAAGTGGAGCGCACGCTCTCGCTCCCGTTCTTCAGCCAAGAGCTTTGCTTGCCGCTCCTCGGCCAATTTCCGCCTGCGTTCGGCTTCTTGCCGGGCGAAGTACTCCTCTTCACTGGCACTCGGTTTTGCGGGCATATGTCAATCCCCCTCGGTCGATGAAAGCCGTTACGCCGTCACTGGCGTCACGAATCCTTCCGGCTTGACTGTGAGCACCGAACAATCCACCTGGCGCAGAACCTTTTCGGCGGTGTTGCCGATAAACAGTCCCGGCACGCCCGTCCGGCACACCGTACCCATGACGATCACATCAATGTGCTTCTTTCGAGCGAGCCACGGAATCAAATCGCTTGCTTCGCCCCTCAGCAGATGTAGCTGAACCCTCAGATCGTCGAGTGCGGATTTCTCAAGGAGTTCAGAAAACCATTTCCCGTGGGTCTGTTGGCTTTCCCGAGCGATCTTTTCCCTATCATCCGCACGCAATCGGCTGCCGAGGCCCCAGATTCTTTCGCTGGCCGGAACCCAGGTATGGACGACGTGAAGCTCGCTTCCTTCCACGCGAGCCAGCGACGCGCCGAGTTCCATGATCTTGACGTTCAGCGAGTTGTGCTGCTCGTCCGGGGGAACCGTATCCACGGCGGCGAGGACGCGCGCGTACCTCCTGCGCTGTCCCGGCTTCATCACCCACACCGGACACGGGCACTTACGCATAAGGTGCATCGAGGTGCTGCCGAACAGAATATCCTTCACTCCGCCTTTCTCCTCGGCGATCATCATCACCAGGTCGCGCTGATGCCGCAGCACTTCCCGGATCACCTCGAGGAACGGTGTTCCGCACAGGATCTTGGTGGTGACGCTAACCTCGCCCGCGCAGACGCCTTCGACGAAGCGCTCCAGCCCTTCCCTTCGTTCATCCACCGCGATCTGCCATAGATCCGCAAAATGGACCGCTGCAATCAGTCTCTGCGATTCGCGGGGCAGCGACTCAAGCACGCTGACCACGGTCAATTGTGCCTGGTTCCTCACTGCGAGCGCGGCCGCCCGTTCGAGTCCCGCCCTGCTTCGGTCCTCGCCATCCGAGACCAACAAAATGTTCTTAAACCGTTGCACGTCTAGCTCTCTCCTCGCTGGCTATGCCCTCTTCCCGGCGCTCCCTTTGCCTTTGATGCGGCCTCCGTTATGGTACTTTTCCGATCCGAGAAAGCGCAGCAGGCAACCCACTCCACCGAGGCGCATCAGGGTGTCGCTGTGATTCACGACCTCCACCTCAGATCCCATCTGTTCGGCCACTCTGACCATCTCTTCTTTGACATTGAACTGCCGCATCTTTCTGGCCCGACACTGTGGACAGGCGTCGGGCGCTGGCTGCTCGACTTCCGTTGCTCCACAGGCGCCACAAATCCAGGCGGCGTCAGGCTCGTACGCCTTCGCCAACACGAGCACGTCCACCTGCCCCTGCCTCAGCGCCTCGAAGCTCGCACGGGTATCAGCCACCGCAAGACCGTGGGTGTTTATCTCCTTCTGGAGCTTGTCAACCACAGCCACTGATTCCCGTTCTTCCTTTTCAATGAAGGAGGCCAGCGTCGCTGCCACGACGTCCGATGTCGGGTCGTACTCGGAGGCAGGAACGACATCAACCACTTTGGCCGCCAGGTGCTTGGGCAGAGCTTTCCTGATCTCCGAAGTCACCCGCGGATTTCCGGCCAGGACCAGGTGTCCATACCCGCCTGCCGACATCAGTCGGTCCAGAATCGCGATCTGTTCATTGATGAACTGGTTGGTTCGCTCGCGACGGTGGCTCTGGTAGTGTTCCTTGGTCCACTCACGGCCCACGCGCTGCCGCAACTCCGGACGCTGCGTCCAAAGGTCCTGCGTCACCGAGCCGAGGTTGATCGCCAGAATACGCACGCTCTTTGCCGTGGCGAGCATCACCACGTAGCGGTGGTAGGTGTCCTTCAGTTCGATCAGGTGATAGATATTAGGGGTGGAAGCCGCCGCAATCCAGTTGGGCAACGACACCCGAAATTGCAGCGGCAGGAAGAACGGCTGCTGGCCCCCACGGGCGAACACGGCCACGCCTTTTGTGCCAGCTTGAACTCCCGTGGCGAGGAAAGTGTCAATCAGACGCAGCGCGTCTTCAAAGTAGTGCAGTGGTTCTCCACTGAGACTCCTACGCAGCACACGGACCCTTTCGTCCAGCACGTTGAGATACTCATCTGCCGTGAGGTTGAGGTAACAACTGACCACCGGAGCATTTGATTCCTGAAGGGTTGCCAGAGTTAGAATGTGTTTCTGAAGGGCTTTGAGTTCCATGCTATCTTCCTCTGTTCGGCTCATTCCAGGAAGCGTATGCCGAGGCACAATCCGCCACAATCAATCTCTTCATCCGATCTGTGCAACATGATCTTTGACCTCCGTCCGATAGCCGACTCACTCCAGTAAACTGCCGAGATACAAGACCGCAGTCATCACCGCGGCGACCAAAAACACCAACGCGTAGTAAACCAACCGAAAGCATATGGTGACCCCCCGGTCGTGGCCGCGCTTATCTTGCTTCTTCAGGCCGTGCAGCCCCATCTTCGACCTCCTTCGCCGAGGCCGCGATATGAACAACTACCTCGTTTACGCGGTTGCCTCCCAGACGCGCCTGGCCCGCTCCCGCTGGCCGTTCCAGTGTCGCCTGGCCGAGTCGACCGCCCGGACCACCTCCTTTTCGTCAAGAGGCTTGGCGAGCACATCCCACCCGCCGAGATTGAGCACCTCCGCCCAGAGGTATTCGTCGGCAAGTCGAGAGGTCACAATCAGAGCTGGGGGATCCGTCAGTAATGTCAATGCGTCCCAAATGTCCTTCCAGTTGCCGTCCGGAAGGTCCCGCTCACAGATGACCACCGGCGCCGCGTTCTTGCGCAAGAGCGTCAATGCTTCCCGGCAAGTGCGGACGCCGCGTGCCTTCCAACCCGATCCGGCAAAGACCTGGTCCAAGCGTATCCGGTCTTCTTCGAAAGGGCTAACGCTGAAGACGGTGAAGGTCTTCTGCGGCAGGGCAATTCTGCCCATTGCTCTCTCTCCTGTTTGGCAAGGCTCGCCACTCTAATGAGGTTTTGAGAGGCTTGCGGCAGTGAAGACACCGCTCGTAGTCCGCTCGGGTGGAAAGATGACAATAGGGGCAGTATGTTTCCACGAGACCTGTGACCTGAGTTTTGGCAGCCATAGCGTTTCCGTCCTTAGTGGAACTCTCCGACGGCGGCAGCAGAGCCGCGCAGAGCCATAGCCTCCAGCCGCTCGACCCGGGCTTCCGTCGGAGGATGTGTGCTGAACAGCCGCAGCAGACCGCCGCCGGCAAATGGGTTCTGGATGAAGAGGTGGGCGGTGGCTGGCGAACCCGAGTGCATGGGCAAGCGCCGGGACCAGTTCTCGATTTTGCGTAGCGCGCTTGCGAGGGCCAGGGGCTTTCCGCTGACCCGGGCGGCTGCTTCGTCGGCCAGGAATTCTCTCGCCCGCGAAATGGCCATCTGGATCAGGGTTGCCGCCAAAGGCGCAACCATCACGCCGAGGATCCCGGCCAGGGGGTGGCTGCCGACCTCCTCATCCTCCGAGGACTGCCCACCCCCGAAGAGCGAGCCCCACATCGCTGCGTTAGCAAGCATGCTGAGACTTCCAGCAATCGTCGCGGCCACCGACATGACCAGCGTGTCCCGGTGCTTAATGTGCGCCAGTTCGTGGGCGATTACTCCCGCGATTTCATCGCGACGGAGTAATCGCAACAGGCCGTGTGTCACTCCCACGACTCCATGCCGGGGATCGCGCCCGGTGGCAAAGGCGTTGGGCGCCTCTTCCGGGATCAGGAACAGCCGGGGCATAGGCAGGCTGGCCTGCATCGCCAGCTCCCGCACCACGGCGTACAGATCGGGGGATTCGGCGGGGCTGATTTCCCGCGCCTGGTACATGCGCAGCACAATCTTGTCGGAGAACCAGTAGGCGCCAAAATTCATCAGCCCGGCCAGCCCCAACGCGAACATCAGACCGGCTTGCCCGCCCAGAGCATGACCGGCCCAAAGCAACAACGCCGTCAGCGTCGCCAGCAGGATCAGAGTTCTGGTACGGTTCATCTCACCTCAACTTTAGGACAGAGCCAATCTATAGACAAATAGATAATTTGGAGCGAACACCTCGGCAAAACCGAGGTATGATCAGGGGATGGAATGGCTCAATTACCATCACCTGTTCTACTTCTGGACAGTCGCGCGCGAAGGCAGCATCACCCGGGCCAGCAGGCAACTGCTGCTGGCCCAGCCCACCATTAGCGGTCAAATACGCGCCCTCGAAAACGCTCTCGGCGAAAAGCTTTTCATCCGGTCCGGGCGCACCCTCGCGCTGACCGAGGTGGGCCGCCTGGTTTCTCGCTACGCGAATGAGATCTTCTCGTTGGGCCGTGAACTCACGGACGCCCTTAAGGGACGGTCAGCGGGCCGTCCGGTTCGCCTGGTTGTGGGGGTGTCCGACGCCCTACCCAAGCTGATCGCGTTCCGGCTTTTGGAGCCGGCACTCACCTTACCCGAACCCGTTCAGATCATCTGTTATGAGGACCATCCGGAACGGCTGCTCGCTGAACTCTCCACATTCGGCCTCGATGTGATGTTGGCGGACGCACCGGTCGGCCCCTTGGCTCGAGTCCGCGCCTTCAGCCACCTGCTTGGCGCCTGCGGCGTTTCTTTTTTCGGCGCATCCTCACTGGCCGTCAAGTATCGAAAAAACTTCCCTGCCTCGCTTGATGGCGCCCCCTTCCTGCTTCCGCTGGAAAATGCGACGCTACGCCGCTCCTTGGAGCGGTGGTTTGAGGCCCAGCGAATCCGTCCTCGGGTGATCGGAGAATTCCAGGACAGCGCACTTCTCAAGGTCTTCGGACAGGCTGGCATCGGCCTGTTCGCCGCCGCGACAGTGGTTGAGAAGGAGATTCGGCGACAGTACGGCGTTTCGGTCATAGGCCGGACCGATTCCATGCTCGAACACTTCTATGCGATCAGCGTCGAGCGGAAGCTCAAGCATCCGGCCGTAGTGGCCATTTCAGACGCGGCCCGGAACCGGCTCTTTCCAAAGACTGTCTGACCCTCTGGAGCAAGAGAGAGCTCACCGCACTGGCGCTGACACGTTTTGCCAAGCCTTCCGGGAGAGGGATTCTCGACGGAAGATTCTGTTTCTGCGTCCGTCTCGGGGACGCCATGCGGCAATACCGGGCGACCAGACCGGCGGCCCGCCAGCCAGCCCGAGTATCCGCCAGCAGCCGGGGTTTCCGCCATGCGGATTCGTTTTCGGCCCTTCTTGCACCGCCCAGGGAGGGCGTTCCCCTGCCCGCCAGGCAACACAACACTCCCCTGGGCCGTCTGGGGTAGCATGGACGAGGGGAAACCACCATGAACACCAGACGCAGCTTTCTGACCGGCGGGGTGACCGCCCTTTCCGCGAGCCGTATCCTGGGCGCCAACGAGCGCATCCGGGTGGGCATGATCGGCACTGGCGGGCGCGGCGCCTTTCACACCATGAACCTGGCCAGGCGCGAAGAGGTCGAGGTGGTGGCGGCCTGCGACGTTTGGCGCACCCGGGCCGAGCGGGCCTGCGAGAAAGCGGGCATCAAGGCCGTGGTGGTGCAGGACCATCGCCAGGTGCTCGACCGCAAGGATGTGGATGCGGTTGTCATCGCTGTCACCGATCACTGGCACACACCCATCCTGCTCGACGCCTTGAGAGCGGGCAAGGACGCCTTCCTGGAAAAGCCGATGACCTACCGCATCGAGGAGGGCCACGAGATCGTCAAGGCGGTGCGGCAGAGCGGGCGCGTGGTGCAGGTCGGCACTCAGCAGAAGAGCGGCCCGCATTTCCTCGAAGCCAAGGAGCGTTTCTTCGACTCCGGCAAGATCGGCAAGGTGGCGCTGGTGCGCACCTGGTGGATCGCCAATCGCGGCTACCTGCGGCGCCCGCCCGCCGGTTTTGTCCACGACCCCAAGGACCTGGACTGGAACCGCTACCTCGGCCGCGCGCCGAAGCGGCCGTTCGATGCCCAGCGCTACTTCGGCTGGTATGCGTACGCCGATTACTCCACCGGCCAGCCCGGCGGGCTGCTGGTCCACACGGCCGACGTGGCCCACATGATGCTCGGCCTCAGTGCGCCGTCGGCGGTAGTGGCCAGCGGCGGCATGTATGAGTTCTCCAGCGACCGCGACACGCCCGACACCATCAGCATCCTGGCCGAGTACCCGGAGAAGGTAGTGGTGACCTTCGACGCCACCCAGTCCAGCATCCGCGACATCGTGGACTGCGAGTTTCACGGCTCCGGCGGGGTGCTCAACATCTTCCGTTACGGCTACGTCTTCCGCCCGGCCGAGAAGGGCGCGCCGCCGGTCGAGGTCAAGGGTCCGCCGGCCGACCCGCCGCACATGACCAACTTCCTCAACGCGGTCCGCAGCCGCCGCCAGCCCAACTGCGACGTCGTTTACTCGCACTACCTATCGATGGTCTGCCACATGGGCAACCTGGCCTACGAGAAGCGCCGGCGGGTCGAGTGGAAGCCGTCCTGGCACGTGCCGAAGCTGGGGTGAGGCCGGGTGGGATAAGCCTCCTGGCTTGTCCGGCCCAGCCGCGGGGTGGAAGCAGGAGAGACAAGTCAGGAGACTTATCCTACCGCCATGCGGGGTGCGCAAATCAATGCGATAGAATGGACCATTCCGCCAAGGAGCAACTATGCGTCTCGGAGCCGTCACCTACAACGTCCTCAAGGATTGGGACGTGGAAGCCATCATCAAGAACCTGGAAGAGACCGGGTTTGAAGCGGTCGAGCTGCGCACCGGGCACAAGCACGGCGTCGAGCCCTCGCTCGGCGCCGCGGAGCGGGCGCGGGTGCGCGAGCGGTTCGCCAAAAGCAAGGCGCGCCTGCTCAGCTACGGCACCACCTGCGAGTTCCACTCGCCGGAGGCGGCGGTGCGCGCCAAGCAGGTCGAGATCGGCCGGCAGTTCGTCGATCTGGCCCACGACACCGGCGCCTGGGGCGTCAAGGTCCGCCCCAACGGCTTGCCCAAGGAAGTGCCGCCGGAGACGACCATCCGCAACATCGGCGCCGCGCTGCGCGAGCTGGGCGAGTACGGCCAGGGCCGCGGCGTCGAGATCTGGCTGGAGGTCCACGGCCGCGAAACCTCGGCCCCGCCGGTGGCGGCCGCCATCATGAAAGCCGCTAACCACGGCCAGGTCGGCCTGTGCTGGAACTCCAACGCCGGCGACATCGTCAACGGGTCGATCAAGGAGAGCTTCCGCCTGCTGCGACCGTGGCTGAAGAGCGTCCACATCAACGAGCTGGCCAGCGACCGCTATCCCTGGCGCGAGCTGTTCACGCTGCTGCGCGAGACCAAGTACGACCGCTACACGCTATGCGAGGCGCAGGAGAGCAAGGAGCCGGAGCGGTTCCTGCGCTGGTACAGTGCGCTGTGGAGGGAGCTGAACCGGCCATGTTGAGACGGTTGATGCTGGTGGCGGCGCTGGCCTGCTGGCTGGCGCAAGCCGCTGTCCCCACTCCCGAAAGCCACTTCCGCCACAAGATCGGCGCCGACCGCACCGTGCTGGACTGGGACCGCGTCGTCTCCTACTTCCGAGCGCTGGAGCGCGGCTCGGACCGCATCCGCGTCCAGGAGCTCGGCAAGAGCACCGAGGGCCGCCCCTTTATCGCCGCCATCATCGCCGCCCCAGCCACGCTCCGCAACCTCGACCGCTACCGCTCGATCCAGGCCCGGCTGGCCGACCCGCGGCGCACGCCGGAGGCCGAAGCCGAGAAGCTGATCGACGCGGGCAAAGCGGTGGTCATGATCACCTGCTCGATCCACGCCACCGAGATCGCCTCCACCCACACCGCGGTCGAGTTCGCCTGGCGGCTGCTCACCGAAGACAAGCCCCGCTACCGCGCCATCCTCAACAACACCGTCTTCCTGCTGGTTCCCTCGCTCAACCCCGACGGCCTCGATCTGGTCACCCGCTGGTACCGCAAGACGCTCGGCACGCCCCACGAAGGCACCTCACCGCCGGAGCTTTATCAGAAGTACGTCGGCCACGATAACAACCGTGACTGGTACATTTTTTCCCAGGCCGAGACGCGGCTCACCGTCGCGCAGCTTCACAACGTCTGGCACCCGCAGATCGTCTACGACGTGCACCAGATGGGACCCACGTCCCCGCGCATCTTCGTGCCGCCGTGGATGGACCCGATCGATCCCAACATCGACCCGATCATCACCCAGCAGTGCAACATGATCGGCACGGGCATGGCCGTGGACCTGACCGCCGCCGGCAAGACCGGCGTGATCCTGAACGCGATGTACGATTTCTGGACCCCAGGCCGCCACTACCAGGCCTACCACGGCGGCCTGCGCATCCTGACCGAGTCGGCCAGCGTGCGCATCGCCTCGCCGGTCACCATCAAGCCCACCCAGTTCGGCGAGGGCGGCCGCGGCTACGACTCACGCCAGCCGAGCTGGAACCACCTGGAACCCTGGGCCGGCGGCGAGTGGCGGCTGCGGGACATCATCGACTACCAGCTCATCGCTTACGAGTCGATCCTCTACCAGGCCGCCATCCGTCGCGACGACATGCTGCGGAATTTCTACCGCATCGGCCGCCGCGCGGTGGAGCGCAAATCTCCGTGGGCGTTCGTGGCGCCGGCCATGCAACATGATCCCGGCTCGACGCGGAAGATGCTGGAGACGCTCGCCTTCGGGCAGGTCGAGATCGAGCGCGCCGCCGGAGCTTTCGAAGCCGGCGGCCGCAAGTATACGCCCGGCGCTTACGTGATCCGCATGCGGCAGCCGTACAGCTCGTTCGCCAAGACGCTGCTGGAGCGGCAGAACTATCCCGATCTGCGCCTCTACCCGGGCGGGCCGCCGAAGCGGCCCTACGACGTGACCGCGCACACGCTGCCGCTGTTGATGGGCGTTGACGTCGCAACCCTCGACGCGCCGGTGGCCGTGCCGCTGAAGCAGGTGAGCGAGTTCACGGTCGAGTTGAATTCGCGCCGGCCCCCGTTCGGCGGCCTCCCGGTGGCCGACATCGATTCCTGGCGGGCCATCAACCGCATCTGGAAAAAGGGCGGCACGGTGTGGCGCGACGCCGGCAGCGGAGACTTCTTCCCCGAGCACGCCGAGTTCCGCAACGTTCAAAAGCTGGCTCGCCCGCGCATCGGCCTCTACAAGAGCTTCGTGCCCAGCATGGACGAAGGCTGGACGCGCTGGCTGCTGGAGCAGTTCGAGTTCGACTACGCCAGCCTCCGCAACGCCGACATCCAGGCCGGCGGCCTGCGCGGCAAGCTTGACGTTCTGATCTTCGCGGACCAGTCCGCCTCAGCCATCGCGAACGGGTACGGGCGCGGCGCGATGCCCGAGGAGTTCACCGGAGGCCTTGGCGACAAGGGCGCCGAAGCGCTCCGGCAGTTCGCGAGCGAGGGCGGCACGCTGGTCTTCTTTAACGACTCGACAGCGTACGCCGTCGATAAGCTCGACCTCAAAGTGAAGAACGTGGTGGCCGGCCTCTCCAGCCGCGACTTCTATTCGCCCGGCTCGCTGCTGAACACGGCGCTCGATGCGCGCAGCCCGCTCTGCCAGGGCCTGCCGCCCCAGATCGCCATCTGGTCGGAGGGCAGCCCCGCCTGGGAGATCCCCGAGGACTCGCCGGCCCGCGTGGTGGCGCGTTATCCGGAGTCGGGCATCCTGGCCTCCGGCTGGCTGCTGGGCGACAAGTACCTGGCCGCCAAGGCGGCGTTGGTCGACTACCCGGTGGGCGCCGGCCGCGTCGTGCTGTTCGGCATGCGGCCGCAATACCGCGCCCAGAGCTACCAGACCTTGAAGCTGCTGTTCAACGCGCTCCTGATGGGCCGGTAGCGCCGGGCGCGGCCGCGGCTCGCCCGGCTAGCGCCGCCCGCCGGAGCGGAGTGGGGCTGGCGTAACGAAAGGAAAGTGGCATATACTTTCGTTATGGTTTACGCAACGAAAGGATCCTTTCGTTACCATGGCTTGGCGTGAGGTGAAACCCCGGCTTGGCGCCTACGTGGTCTCGACCGTCGGTGGAGAACGCGTACGCGCCTTCGTGCCGCCGCCGCTGCCGCCGAGGCCGCCACTGCAACTCATGGGTCTTCAAGGACTTCTGGAGAAGGCCAACCAGGCGCTCGGACGGCTCGACGGCCTGGGTGCGATCCTGCCGGACATCTCTCTGTTCATCTACTTGTACGTCCGCAAGGAGGCGGTTCTCTCCTCGCAGATCGAGGGCACCCAATCCTCGCTCTCTGACCTGTTGCTTTTCGAGAGTGCTCAAGCTCCGGGCGTCCCACTCGACGACGTGCAGGAGGTCTCGAACTACGTGGCGGCCATGAACCATGGCCTGCGGCGTCTCAGGGAAGGCTTCCCGCTCTCGCTCAGGTTGATCCGTGAGATCCACGAGACCCTGCTGGCGAAGGGACGGGGCAGCGAGAAGGAGCCGGGCGAGTTCCGGCGGAGCCAGAATTGGATCGGCGGCAGCCGTCCGGGGAACGCCGTGTTTGTGCCGCCCCCGCCGGAGAGAGTGATGGAGTGCATGGGAGCGCTGGAGCTGTTCCTGCACGAGGAGCGGCCGGAGTTGCCGACCCTCGTGAAGGCGGCGCTTGCCCACGTCCAGTTCGAGACGATTCACCCGTTCCTGGACGGCAACGGCCGCCTCGGGCGCCTGCTGATCACGTTCCTGCTGTGCGCCACCGGGTCCCTCCGCGAGCCGATCCTCTATCTGAGCCTCTATTTCAAGTCAAACCGCCAGCGCTACTACGACCTCCTTCAGCGGGTGCGGGAAACCGGTGACTGGGAAACCTGGCTCGAGTTCTTCCTGAGCGGCGTGCGCGAGACCGCAGACCAGGCGGCGGAAACGGCGCGGCGTATCCTTGCCCTCTTTGAGGCCGGCCGGCGCAAGATCGAGGACCTCGGCCGCCCGGCGGCTTCCGCTCTGCGCGTTCACCAATTCATGCAAACCAGCCCGATCATCTCCATCCCGGGCACCGCCGAGAAGCTGCCGCTCTCCGCCCCAACTGTCACCAAATCGATCGTCCACATGATCAGGCTTGGGCTGCTGCGCGAGATCACCGGCAAACAGCGCCATCGGCTGTTCGTCTACGATCCCTACCTGGCGATTCTGAACGAAGGCACCGAGCCGCTGCCGCGCTGAGCCGTTCCTGAGCACTGGCGGATCTGGCATTGCGCGCGACGGCATCGCGGCGGTTGTTCAGGACTTGCGCCCCGGCCGGCGTGCTCACCACACTGAAAGGCGGTAATGCCGGCGCATCTTCTCGTCCTTGGTGACCAAGGGCGCGCGGTTGGCCTTTGCATGCGCGACAATCAGGCGGTCGAAGGGGTCCCGAACCCACTCTCCAGTAAACGTGATTGCCGTTTGCTGCGGCCAGTGACGCGCCGCCGGTGCGCGCAGCTCGCAGCGGCACTGTTAGCGCTCAGAAGCTCCAGGCTGCCCTCGTGGAGCCGGACCGCGACGTGGTGGTCCAGGTACTTCACCGCAACTCGCTCCACTCTCTCAGCCAATCCATGTGGACGATACTCTCCGGATCACCCGCCAGGCTGTTTCTCTTCTTCAGCCGGCTCAACTTGGAGGGCTTCCGTTCGGGCACAATGCGTAAGATCCTTCCCTTGCGGACTACCTCGACGGGAACACCGCTTTCGAGCGCTTCATCGAGGATGTTGTAGAGGTTCTCGCGAAGCTTGGAGGCCGTAATCCTCACGCTCGTATCTCCCGCCTGGTATTTATTGTACCGGGAGGCGATCGCGCAGGCGGCGCACGACTTGCGCCTTTTCGGCCACCGGCCTGGCTCATTTCGTGCATGCGCCGGTGGCCACGCTCAACCGAAAGCAGCGCGAAAAGCCAGCCGTGTCAACACGCGGCTGGTTTGGCACGACGTTTGCTCTTAAGTGGGCGACAGGAGGGGACAATGAAAACCAATCTCAGAACAATGACGGCGGTGGCGGTGTTCGGCCTGCTGGCCGCGCCGGCCGCCCTACCCGAGGAGCACTACACCGGCGCGGCCCTCAGCCAGTTCGAGCGCCAGGTGCGGCACGAGCTGATCATGCTGCCGTACTACGGTGTCTTCGACAACCTGGCGTTCCGTGTCGATGGACGCGAGGTCACGCTGCTGGGCCAGGTCAGCCGGCCGACCCTGAAGACGGACGCCGAGCGCGTGGTGGCCAGACTCGAAGGCGTGGAGAAAGTGGTGAATCAGATTGAGGTCCTGCCGCTGTCGTCCTTCGATGGCCGCATCCGGTTGCAGGCGTACTGGGCCATTTACGGCCACAGCGCCATGCTGCAACACGCCGTGCAGCCGATCGCGCCCATCCGCATCATTGTCAAGAACGGCAATGTGACGCTGGAGGGCGCGGCCGCCAGCGAGATGGCGAAGAACATCGCCAATCTCCAGGCTAACGGCGTTCCCGGCGTGTTCTCGGTCACCAACAACCTGGTGGTGAATCCGTGAGGGAGCGCGGCTGCTCCCTCACGGCAACTCCGTAATTAGCCGCTGAATGTCCTCCGGGCTGATGTAGAAGTGCGGCGAGACGCGCACCCAACCCTGGCGGGCGGCAGCCACGATTCCTTTGGCCTTGAGCTGGCTCACCACCGCGCGCACGTCCAGACCCGGCTTGCGGAAGCTGACGATGCCGGCGCCGGTCGCGGGCGTGCGCGTCCCAAGCAGCTCGTAGCCTTTGGCGGCCGCGCCCTCCGCAACCTGGTCGCCGAGGGCCTGCACATGCGGCGCAATCCGGTCAATACCCACTTCAATCAGGAACTCGATGGCCGCGCGCAGCCCGAAGCAGCCCGCCGTATTCAGGGTTCCGCACTCGTAGCGGCCCGCGTCGGCGCGGAGCGCCAGGTCGCGGTTGGCGTAATCCTCCCAGCGCGCGAAGTTGGTCCAGCCCAGCTCGATCGGCGCCACCGCCTCCTGAACGTCCTGCCGCACATAGAGGACGGCGCAGCCCTCCGGGCCCAGCAGCCACTTGTGCCCGTCAGCCGCCAGCGCGTCGATGCGGGCGTCGCGCACATCCAACGGGAATGCCCCCAGGCCCTGGATGGCATCCACCAGGAACAGGCAGTTGCGGCGGCGGCAGATTTCGCCGATCGCCTCCAGGTCGGCGCGGTAACCGCTCAGATACTGCACGAAGCTGATGGCCAGCAGCCGCGCGCCCCGGCAGGCGGCGTCCACTCTTTCCAACGAATCCAGGATGGACAGCTCCTCGACCCGCACGCCGCGGCGCTCCAGGTGCTTCCAGGGGAGGTAGTTCGCCGGGAACTCCTCCTCGAAGATCACGACCTTGTCGCCGGCCCGCCAGTCCAGGCCCGTCATGACGGTGGCGATGCCTTCCGAGGTGTTCTTGGTGATGGCGATCTCGCCGGCCTCGGCGCCGATCAGGCGGGCGGCGGCCGCCCGAAGGCCGTCGTAGGTCTCCAGCCACTCCTTGTAATGAAACGAGCCAAAACGCCAGGCGTCCTCGGCAAGCTGCTTCATGGCGTCGGCAGCCCGCTTCGACAGCGGCGCCACGCCGGCATGGTTGAGGTAGATAAGGCTCTCGGTGACCGGGAACTGGTCGCGGTAGGCCGCCCAGACCGGCTGGGCGACCGCCGGGGCCGGGCTGGCCAGACCGTTGTAACCCATCAGACCAACTATACGTTAAAGATATGGGAGCGCTGTCGGGTGCTCCAGGACTATAATCAAAGAAGTGGTGGTGCGCTCGGGCGCCACCGGAGGTGCAAGATGCGACGGCTTGCCGCAGTGGCCCTCGGGCTCGCGTTGCTGGCGCCGGCTCCCGGCCTGGCCGCGGACAAGAAGGATAAGAAGAAGGATCCGGACCAGATCGGGAACCGCGACGTCAGCCGGGGAATCAACTTCTACTCGATCGAGAAAGAGATCGCCGTCGGCAAGGAGCTGGCCCAGGAGATCGAGCGCCAGGCCAAGATCGTTGACGACCCGATCATCGCCGAATACGTCAACCGGGTCGGCCAGAACCTGGTGCGCAATTCCGACTCCAAGGTGCCCTTCACCATCAAGGTGATCGACAGCGAAGAGGTGAACGCCTTCGCGCTGCCCGGCGGCTTCTTCTTCGTTAACACCGGCCTCCTCATGAAGGCGGAGTCGGAATCGGAGCTGGCCGGGGTGATGGCCCACGAGATCGCCCACGTGGCCGCCCGCCACGGCACGCGGCAGGCCACCCGCGGCACCATCGCCAACCTCGCCACCATCCCGCTGATCTTCATGGGCGGCTGGACCGGCTACGGCGTCCGCCAGGCCGCCAGCGTGCTGGTCCCGATGCAGTTCCTCCAGTTCAACCGCAGCTTCGAGCGCGAGGCTGACGTGCTCGGGCTCCAGTACCTCTATAAGACCGGCTACGACCCGACCGCCTTCGTGGATTTCTTCGAGAAGATCCAGACGCTGGAGAAGCGTAAGCCCGGCACCATGTCGAAAGTCTTCTCCACCCACCCCCTCACCGACGAACGCGTCAAGGACTCGCAGAAGAACATCCAGGAGATCCTCAAAGCCAAGCCCGAGTACGTCGTCAACACCTCGGAGTTCGACAACGTGAAGGCGCGGCTGCTGGCGCTGCACAACCGCCGCAAGCCCGACGACAAGGACCTCAACCGTCCGCGGCTGCGCAAGGGGACCGGCGCCGGCCCGATCGAAGCCGGCGACGAGAAGTCCAAGGAAAAGCAGAAGGACGAAGAAGAGCGGCCCACGCTGAAGCGCCGCGGCTGATCGTCCCCCTACCCCTCGCTTCCCGCTGTGTCAGAATGGGTCTCCATATGGTTGACCCATCCCAGAAGCTGGAACGTCTCGCCCGCATGGTGCTGGAGATGGATGCGGAGCGCATCGGCCCGCTGGTCCAGGAATGCCTCGCCGGCGGCCTCTCGCCCGCCAGCGTCCTCGCCGAAGGCCTCTCGGCCGGCATGCGCCAGGTCGGCGAGAAATTCAAGAACGGCGAAATCTACATGCCCGAGGTGCTGGTCTCCTGCGACGTGTACTATCGAGGTCTGGAGATGGTCCGCCCGCTCATCCAGGGGCAGGAAGGCCGGGGCAGCCGCGGCAGGATGATTCTCGGCACCATCTACGGCGACATCCACACCGTCGGCAAGGACGTGGCCGCGCCCGTCTTCCAGGCCGCCGGCTACGAGGTCATCGACCTCGGCGTGGACGTGCCCGACGGCCAGTTCGTCGTGGCCATCCGCGAGCACGATCCGCACATCGTCGGCCTCGGCACCTACATGACCTCGACCTTCATGCACACCGGCGAGACCGTTCGCGTAATCGCCGAAGCCGGGCTGCGCCCGCGGGTGAAGATCATCTGCGGCGGCCCGGCGGTCGATGCCGGCGCCGCCCGCCGCATGGGCGCCGACGACGCCAGCGACGACGCCTGGGAGGCCGTCGGCAAGCTGGACCGGCTGATGGAGGAGCTGCGCGCCTCGGGGAGGAACTCATGAGCGAGATCGTCGATTCCTGGGTCCGCCGGCTGAAAGGGAAGCTCCCGCCCGTCGGCGAGATGAGCCACTGGCAGCGCCTGGCCGCCGCCTTCGACCTGAAGCAGACCGACCTTGTGCCGGTTGCGCCGGAGCTCGACTACTGGCAGATCACCTACGCCGGTTACTCCCACCAGGAGATCTACAACGACGTCGATAAGACCACCGACGCCTGCATCAAGACCTGGGCCGACCTGCGCACCGACGCCATCTGGATGTACGTCGATATCAGCCACCAGATCGAGCACTTCATCCCGGCCGAGCAGCGCCCCGCCCACTTCGTCCATCGCGGCGACAAGGACTACCTGCTGTTCAAGCCGCTGGCGAAGACGCTAGACGAGGCCATCGCGCTCTACGAAAGCCGCGCTTACGAGAAGCACATCGACGGCTCGCGCCCGGTCACCCACTACACCCCGCACATGCTCCAGCTCCTCGAATTCCAGGAGAAGATGGACCGCGTGGCGCCGGTGATCGTCGGCGTGGCCACGCCGTCCAATTACGCCGAGACCATCGTCGAGGTGCAGCAGTTCGTGCGCTGGACCGTCACCGAGCCCAAGGCGAAGGTGAAGCGCTACCTGGACCTGGCGCTGGAGGAGCGGCTGGCGGCGCTCGATTTCTACGCCGAGTTCGCCGGCAAGAACGGCTGCCAGTTCCTTTGCCTGTTCGGCGGCGCGCGCACCTGGGGGCCGCGGCAGCTCGCCGAGTTCGGCTACGCCGACGAGCTGTTCGTCAAGAAGGCCGTCGGCCTGTTCCCCTATGTCTTCTGGCACATCTGCGGCCACAACCTGCCCGAGGCGATGCGCCTGCTCGCCGAATGGGAAGGCATCAAGGCGGTCCAATACGATATGCCGTACTACAGCCAGAAGCTCGCCTGGCCCGAGTGGTGCGAGTCGGTGGCGCGGCTGTTCGCCGGCAAGCGCTGCGCGATGAACTCGCCGACCACGCAGGCCGCCTGCCACGGCACGGCGGACGAGGTGCGCCGGATGGTGCGCGAGTTCATCGACGCCACCACGCCTTACACCACCGCCGTGGTGATGCCCGGCTGCGAGATCGATTCCTACTCGCCGGTGGAGAACGTCCGCGCGATGATCGAGGAGGGCCGCCGCCTGCGCCCGTCATGAGCCCGCGCGAGCGAGTCCTGGCGGCGCTCGGGCGGAAGCGGGTCTCGCCGCTTCCGGTCGGAGCCGTTACGCAGTCCGCCAGCGTCTGGCAGATGGAGACGCTCGGCATCCGCTGGCCCGAGGCTCACTCCGACCCGAGGTTAATGGCCGCCCTTGCCGAAGGCGCCCACACGCTCGTCGGATTCGACATGGTCCGCGTGCCGTTCGATCAGACCGTCGAAGCCGGGTTGCTCGGCGCCGAAGTCGATTATGGCGACCAGACATCGAATTGCTCGCTGCGCTCGCATCCTCTCAAGCTGGGCGATTCCCTGCCCCCGTTTCCGGACCTGGGCGTCGGCCGCGCCAGGGTAGTGATCGAGGCCATCCGCCTGTTGAGAGCCCGGACCGACGCCGCTGTGATCGGCGGCCTCGTCGGGCCGTTCACCCTGGTGTGCCAGCTTGCCGGCATCTCCAACGTTCTCATGGCGGCCGCGCGTCAGCCCGACCGGCTGCTGCCCTATCTCGACTTTGCGGTGCAGCTCGGAACCGACTACGCGCGGCGGCAGGTCGATGCCGGCGCCGACGCCATCTGCATCGAGGACATGAGCGCCAGCCTCGACCTCACCTCGCCGCGGATCTACCAGAGCCTCATCCTGCCCGCGCAGCAAAAGCTGATCGCGGCCATTCCGGCGCCCGTGATCCTGCACATCTGCGGCTCTAACACGAAGATACTGGCACTGTTGTTCCAGACGGGCGCGGCGGCCTTAAGCCTGGAGGACAGAACCGATCTGGCGGCCGCTGCGGCCGGCCCCTGCGCGATCATCGGCGGCATCCACCCCATTAAACTGGGACAGTCACCCATTTCCCCGTTTCTCGACGCCTCGCTCGCCGCCGGCGTGCACATTCTGGCCCCCGGCTGCGGCATCGAGCCGGCGACGCCGGTGGAAAACCTCCGGGAGATGGTCCGTGTCGCGCGTACTCGATCCTCTCGATATTGAGCCGGATCCCGCCGAGGTGCTCCGCTACCTCGGCTACCCTTCCGGTGTTTCGCCGGACGCGCGAATCGCGCAGCGCGTCGCCGGCGCCATCGACGCTTCGCGCGGCAAGCTGCGCCCGCGCGGCATGTACGCGCTTTACGAGGTGGCCTACCGCACCCCGCGTTCGCTGACGCTGGCAGGTGGCTCCACCTTCACCGGCACCATCGGCGACTTCCTCGGCCAAGCGGACCGGGCGGCGGTGTTTCTGGCCACCGCTGGCCCCGAGGTCGTCGCCATGGCCGAGGAGGCCATGCGCGCGCGCGACACGCTGGGCGGGCTGGTCTTCCACGCCCTCGGCGCGCAACTGGCCGAGGCGGTTGTGGAGCGCATCGTCGAGGACCTGCGCGGGCGCCTCGCGCCGGGCGAGGCGCTGACGCTTCGCTACAGCCCCGGCTACTGCGGCATCTCGCTGGCTCAGCAGCGCACTATCTTCGAGTTGATCGACGCCGCCCGTATCGGCGTCGAGCTGCTGCCGTCGCTGATCATGAAGCCGGTCAAGTCCGTTTCCGGCCTGATCGGCATCGGCCCGGCCGGCGCGGTCACCGCCTACGGCAACCCCTGCGCCCGCTGCCCGCTCGCGGACTGCCGGATGCGGCGGTAGGATAAGTCTCCCGACTTGTCTCTTTAAAACCGGGACGGTAACCCATTCCCCCGTTTCCCGGCGCCGCCCAGGCTTACATCCGCAGCCAGGCAAGCGGAGGCCGACGTGCGCTGCCCGGCTGTCCCGACCGGCGCTACCCGGCCACGCGTTCCTTCTCAAGCGCTTGGTGCAGGAGCATCTTCATGTAGGTCTGGTACGGCAGGCCCTTCCGCTCGGCCAACTCCTGGGCGGCTTCCAGATCACGAACCGGGATGCGCATCGTCACGATGCGCGTTTCTCCTGGGCGCCGCTGAACGGTGCCCTGCCTCAGCGCCTTCTTCAGCAGCCAAGTCGCCACCTCTGGGTGGGCATCCCACCACTCAGCCTCTTCCTTTTCACTGCGGAACTTCGGAATCGTCATCTTCCTCCCGGCCATCACCACCTCCCTGTCAGGTACATTCGCTGCTGAGCCCGCGTCATCCGATAGCACGTGACCACCCGGATCTTGCCCCGTCGCTCGGTGTAAATAACGGTGAGGAAGCGACCCGTGTTCGTCCGCCCGAAACACAGCAAGCGTTCTTCCTCGGGGTGTTGCTGAGCGCCGACGATCATCGGCTCGTTCGCGAACACCTGCTCCACTTCGCGGGGCGTCGCCCGGTGCCTGGCGACATGCTCGATGTTGGCCGCGTCCCAGTCGAACTCCAAGCTTACAGTGTAAAGACGGCGTAAAAGGATGTCAAGGAGAACCGGGACAGTGCCCATTTCCCCGTTCTTCGACGCCCATCACGAAGCCGGTCAAGTCCGTCCGCGGCCTGGTCGGCATCGGCCCGGCCGCGGCGGTCACCGCCTACGGCAACCGCTGCGCCCGCTGCCCGCTCACCGACTGCCAAATGCGGCGGTAGGTGGGTTTGGGCGAGTAGCGGCAAAGATAGCTCTGGGAGGTCCAAGGAGGTGACCTCTGAAAAACCCCGAGACCGACACCAGGTGCCAGGTCGGGGCGGTGGTCAGCGGTTGGTTTCCCCGAGCAACCGCCGAGCCTCGGCGAGGACCGCCGGGATGTCGTTCTCGACAATGTCCCAGACGATCTCCGGGTCGGTCTCTTCGTAGGCGTGAATGAGGATGTCCCGGGCGCCGGCCATCTTCCGCCATGGAATCTCGGGATGCGCGGCGCGGAATTCCGAGTCAGTTCTCTTGGCCGCCTCGCCGAGAATCTCCAGATAAGGGCGTCCTTTCCCGGCATGGCTTACAGGGGCGCGGCCTCGGCCAGCACGCGCTCTCGAATATAGCGATGGAGGGACCGCGCCGTCACCAGATCGACCCTTGGTCCGAGCAGGTCCCTCAGATCCATCAGGAACCCGCCGAGGTCGAACAGGTTCCGCCCTTCTTCCAGGTCCACCAGGAAGTCGATGTCGCTGTCCTCCCGGTTCTCGCCGCGGGCTACCGAGCCGAACACCCGGATGTTCCGGGCGCCGTGCCGTTCGGCCAAGTTGAGGATTTCGGGCTTCCGGAGTCGCAGCGTCTCCAGGGTGACCATAGCTCCATTGTGCGTCACCTCACGACCCCATTTCCAGCGCATCCCGCCGGCCGGGCCGGGCCGGCCACCTGTTGTCTGCCCACCGTAGGCGGGGAAGGAGGGCAAGCGCACGACACGCTGGGCGGGCTGGTGTTCCAGGCCCTCGGCGCGCAAGTGGCCGAGGGCGCCGCTCACCAGCTCTTGCGCTTCAGCTTCATGCCGTCGAGCACCACGCCGTTGTCCGAGACCTCGTACGCGAGGCGCCGGACTTCCCGGCTGGTTTCGCTGCCCCCGCCGACCAGGACCGAGCGCCCGCCAACGCCCGGCGTAACGAAGCCGCCCGCGCTGGAGCCGATCTTCAGTTCGAGGACATTGCCCATCAGGCGATAGGCGCCGCGCTCCGAGTTGCGGACGCTCGTGCCGGCGCCCGAGACGATCCAGGTGTGAAGGAACGTGCCGTCGGCCGCGAAGTCCCAGGTGTGCAAGGTCCTGCCGTCGTAACCGAAGTAGCTGCCCGCCGCCTTGGAGCTTGCCACTTGCTGGGGCCCGCGGGCAACCGGTGCAGGCGCACTGTCCGAGCCGTTCCCACCCTCAGCGGCGCGTTGGGCCTCCGCCGCCGCCAGGAAGCACGCGGTGGCGCGCTCCTCGTCGCCCTTATCGGCGTAGTAGCGCCCGAGTTTCTGTTGGATGCGGGCGGCATCGGCGAGGTCGCCCCGCTGGTGTGTCGCGAGCATCTCCCCAATCTGCTGCTCGACGAACATCGTCGGGCGCCGGGGCATTCCGGATGTGTCGAATAGTTCGGCCCGGCGCGACTGGCCGAACCCGGCCACGGCGGCGAGCAAGCCGCCCAAGAGAATACAGGTCTTCATACGGTATCTCATCGGCCAGAACCGGGACAGTCACCCATTTCCCCGTGCTTCCCGCTCCACGCTACCATGGTCTTCAATGCCGCTCCGTTACCTCGCGACCCTGCTGCTTCTTTCAGTAACCGCCTCCGCCGAACCCAAAGCCATCTTCTACCTGACCCCGACCGCCGGCTCCATACGCTCTTTCCTCGCCCACGCCGCCCGGATCGATACTGTCATCCCGACCTTTTACGCGGCCGACGCAAAAGGCAACGTCACCGGCGGCCCCGACCAGCGCGTGCTCGATGCCGCCCGCAAGCACGGCGTGACGCTCATGCCCATCGTGGCCAATCCCGGCTTCCGCCAGGAAGCGGTCCACGCGCTCTTGTCGGATGCTGCCGCGCGGGCGCGCGTCTCCAAAAAGCTGCTCGAGGAGTGCCGCACTCACCAGTACCGCGGCATCCAGCTTGACTTCGAGCAGGTCCCGGCCGCCGACCGCGACGCGCTGACGGCGCTGGTGCGCGAGACGGCGGCCCTGTTCACCCCGGCGGGCTTGCGCGTGTCAGTCGCCGTCATGTACCGCACCGGCGATGCCCCCAGCGAGCCCGGCTACAGCCGGTGGCTGCATGACAACTGGCTCGGCGCCTACGACCTGGCCGCGCTGGCCAAGCACGCGGAGTTCCTCTCGGTGATGACTTACGACCAGCACACCGAGCGCACGCCGCCGGGCCCGGTCGCGGGTCTCCCCTGGGTGGCGGAGGTGGCGGACTACTGCCTCCGCTCGGTACCGCGAGAGAAGCTCTCGCTCGGCATCCCGCTCTATGGCCGCCGCTGGCGCGCGGGAGTGCTGGGCAACGAGGCCGTTGTGCTGGCGGGAACGATGAGCTCGGTCGAGGCCCTCGGCCTGGCCGCCCAGATGAAAGTCGAGCCGCAGTGGGATGCCGAGGAACGCGCGCCCTGGTTCTACTTCTACCGCGACGGCGTGCGCGAGTACGTCTTCTACAACGACGCGCGCAGCTTCCGCGAGCGCCACGACCTGGCGCGGCGCCGCCAGCTCCACAGCTTCTCCGCCTGGGTGCTGGGCCAGGAAGATCCCGAGATCTGGAAGGACCTGCCCGAGGCGGTCAGGACAAAGTAACGTCATGCCAACCACCCGACGAGTTTTCCTGCGAGCCGTCCCGGCCGCCCCGCTGGCGTGGGCGCCAGCCGCGGCCGCCGCTTTCCCTGACCGGCAACCCGCCCGCGCTTTGTTCGCGCAGCCCCCGGAGCGGGCCGCCGCCAGCATCAACCCGCCGGGCTTTGCCTGGTGGCGCGCGCAAGGGGCCTCCACCTATCGCCTGCTGGTGCGCAACGCCGCCGGCAAGACGGTCTACGAAGCCGCGGACCTCACCGATCCCGTCCACCTGCCCGCGCGCACGCTGGAGCCGGGCGACTACCGCTGGGACGTCGAGGCCTGCGATCCGTCAGGAACCGTGCTCGCCCGCCGCGGCGAGTGGCGCTTTCGCGTCCCGAAGGGCCTGCCCGAGCTGCCCTGGGAAGACCCGAAAGCCATCCTCGCCCGCGTGCCGGACACGCACCCGCGCCACGTCTTCCTCAAGGATGAGCTGCCGCGCCTGCGCCAGTCGCTCAGCTCCAGCCGGCGCCTGGTCTGGGAAGCGGTGAAGCGCGCCGCCGATCGCGCCTTGCACCTCCCGCTGCCCAATCCGCCGCAGTACCACACCTTCGAGGGCAAGGTCCGGCAACGGATGGGTTACACCGTCTACTTCCGCGACTTCCGCGGCTCGATCGACGGCGGGATGAGCGTGCTCGCGCTGGCCTACCTTCTCTCCGGCCAGGAGCACTACGGCCTGGCGGCCAAGAAGCTGCTGCTCGAGGTGGAACGCTGGGGCGTCGAGGGGCCGATGTCGGTGCTGTCGGAGTTCGGCGACGAGCCCGGTCTCAGCATGGCCCGCCACGGACAGCGCGCCTACGACTGGCTCTATGATCTGTTCGACGAGGGTGAGCGGGCCCGCGTCCGCGAGCTGACCGCGGCCCGCGCCCGCCAGGTGCTGCGCCGCCTGCGCCGCGCCGACTACCTCGCCTCCCCGGCCGAGAGCCACAACGGCCGGCTCATAGCCTACCTGAGCGAATACGCCGTCGTGCTCAAGGGCGAAGCGCCCGACGCCGCCGAGTGGCTCGACTACTCGCTGCGCGCGCTCACCACTTTCTATCCGCACTGGGGCGACACCGACGGCGGCTGGGCCGAGGGTGTCAGCTACGCTCTCAGCTACAACACGCTCTACCTGCCGGCGATCGAGGCGCTGCGCGCGGCGGCCGGCGTGGACCTCTACCGGCGGCCGTTCTTCAACAACGTGCGGAAGTACTTCCTCTATTGCACCTCGCCCAAGGGAGAGATCCGCCCCTTCGGCGACGGCGCCGACCGCCCCGCCTCCGGCCCCGCGGGCGCGGTGCTGATGGCCCACCACGGCCGGCGCCTGCGCGATGCCGCGTCGGTCTGGTGGGCGGAACAGGCCGGCGGCCTGCGCGAGGGCCTCTCCGACCCGCTGGTGGCGGTGATGACCGAAGATGCAGTTCCGCCCCAGCCGCCCTCCGACCTGCCCACCGCCGCCGTCTTCCGCGGCATCGGCTGGGCCGCGCTGCACAGCGCGCTCGACAAGCCGGACGAGGACACCTTCTTCCTGCTCAAAAGCAGCCCCTACGGGAGCGTGAGCCACAGCCACGCCGACCAGAACTCTTTCGCCATCCTCAAAGGAGGGCGCGCGCTGGCCATCCCCTCCGGCTACTACGGTCCCGCCTACGGCATGCCGCACCACGCCGATTGGACCCGCCAGACCAAGGCCAACAACTGCGTCTTGGTCAACGGCGAGGGCCAGGTGGTGCGCGAGCACACCGCCGCCGGCCGCATCACCCAGTTCCGCCACCAGCAGGCGCTCACTTACGTCTGCGGCGACGCTGCGCCCGCATACGGCGGCAAGCTGACCAGCTTCCTCCGGCACGTGCTATTCGTGCGCCCGGGTGTCTTCGCCCTGCTCGACGAGCTGGCCGCGCCCGCACCCGCCGAGTTCGCCTGGCTCCTGCACGCCTTCGAGAGAATGAAGCTGGACGAGCAGGCTGCCACGGTCGTCTCTGCTCGTAAGGGCGCCTCGCTCACGGTGCGGCTGGCCTGCGAGGGCGGGCTCGCGTTCCGCCAGACCGACGTCTTCGACACGCCTTACAACGCCGGCAACCCTCCCGAGTACCACGAGCAGCGCGAAAACCAATGGCACTTCGCCGCCGCCACCAGGCAGCGCGCGGCCCGTGTGCGCATCGCGGCGCTGATGGTGGTCCGCGACGAGCGCGAGACGCTGGCCACCGTGTGGAAGGAGCACAAGGGCTGGGCGGGCGTTACAATTGAGACGCCATCCGGGAAGGGCGAAGCCTGGATTCAGGTGACGCCCGCTGCGCCCGGCCCGCCCGGCTTCCCGGCCGCGGTCCGGCAGGGCCGCGCGTTGGCGGCGGCGCGGTGGAACAAGGAAGAGCTGATCGTCGAGTAGCCCCGACGAGTGACTAACCCGAACCCGAACCCGGAACCCGAACCCGGGGACAGAACCCGGGGAACCCGGGGACAGCCTGCGTGTTTCCTGTTTAACGGCAAACCAGGATACACGCAGGCTGTCCCCCTTCTGGCTTCCCGGATTCGACCCTGATACCGTCTATCTCCGGAATGGGATGCCCGAGCCGCAACCCCAGCGAAAGCCAGTCTTCGAGCACTTCCTGCAACTCTTCGCGGCAATCCTCCAGCGTCTCCCCTGTTGCCCAAACGCCCGGGCACGGCGGAATGTGACCGTAGTAAGGCTTCTCGCCCCCAATCATTTCGTAGCGGGCCCTTCGCATCGCCGCCTGGATGTAGCGGGTGAGCACGACCTCATTGTAGCTCTTCCGCCCCGTTGTAGCGTCGGTCAGCCCGCCTCGTCGGTCGGGTTATAATACGGCCCATGGCACAATTCTCCCGCCGCCAGTTCGCAGGGCTGGTCGCAGCTTCGTCGCTGGCTGCGCCGGCCACCCCCATCCCCACGCGCCGGCTCGGCAGGATCAGTTTCCAGGCCGGCATCCTCGGCATCGGCGCCCAGCACCTGGGCGACGACGGCGTCGAGCAGAGCCTGGTCGATCGCGTCCTCGGCGAGGCCATCGACAACGGCGTAAACTACATCGACACCGCGCCGCCTTACAACCTCTCCGAGGAGCGCGTCGGACGCGCCCTGAAGGGCAAGCGCGACAAGGTCTTCCTGGTCAGCAAAGTCGAGACCAACGCCCGCGGAGACGCCGCCTACCAGATCCGCGACAGCCTGCGCAAGCTCCAGACCGACTACCTCGATTGCGTCCACATCCACAACATCGGCCGCGAGGACCGCTTCCCCAAGCTCGAGCAGGCGCTGGCCAAGGACGGCACGCTGGGCGCGCTGCTCGACGCGAAGAAGCAGGGGCTGATCCGCCACATCGGCTGCACCGCCCACATGCGCCCGGCCCGCGCGCTGCCGGCGTTCGAGACCGGCGAGTTCGAGCTGTTCATGTGCACCATTAACTTCGTCGAGCGGCACATCTACAACTTCGAGGAGAAGGTGCTGCCGGAGGCGCGCCGGCGCAACATCGGCGTCATCGGGATGAAGGTGCTGGGCGGCCCACTCAAAGGTCCGGGCGCGCGGCTGACGGCGCCGGAAGACTATGCCACTACCCTACGCTACGCCTGGGGCGTGCCCGGCCTCGCGGTGGCCATCATCGGCATTCGCACCGTCGAGGAACTCCGCCAGGCGCTGGCGGCCACCCGCGCTTACCAGCCGTTCACGCCAGCCGAGATGACCAAAGTAACTGAGCGCGGCAAACTGCTGGCCGCCCAGTGGGGCTTGGTGCGCGGCCCAGTGGCCTGACTCCAGTACACTGGCAATCATGGCACGCGCTGTGCTGGGGTTTCTCCTGGTCGTGTCGGCCAACTCGCAGACCTTCAACGCCCGCATCACCGGCACGATAACCGACCGCTCCGGCGCCAGCGTGCCCGCGGCCACGATCACGGCCACCCAGCCGGCGACCAACGTCAAGAAATCCGCCCGGAGCGACGCCTCTGGCATTTACAGCGTCCCGCTGCTGCTGCCGGGCGCCTACGAGGTAACCGCCGCAGCGCCGGGCTTCCAGACGCAGATCCGCAAGGACGTGCGCCTGGAGGTCAATCAGACGGCCACGCTCGATTTCACCCTGGCGCTCGCCGCCGTTGAGATGACCGTGGAGGTCAGCGACGAGATCCCGCTGCTGCAATCGGAGACCAGCTCGGTCGGGACCACGCTTGAGTCCAAGTTGATCGAGCAGTACCCGCTCATCCAACGCGACATCATGGGCCTGGTCCGCAGCCTGCCGGGCATCGTGGCCGCCGGCGGCGTCGGCGACGCGCGGGGCGGGCGCAACGTGTTCGACTCGACTTTCTCGGTGGCCGGCGGGCGCTCCTCGACCAACGAGGTGCTCCTCGACGGCGCGCCCAACACCATCGGCGACTTCAACGGCGTGGTCGTCGTGCCGGCGCTGGATTCCGTTCAGGAGTTTCGGGTGGAGACATCGAGCTACTCGGCTGAGTTCGGCCGCAGCGGCGGCGGCGCCGTCAACATCGTCACCCGCTCGGGCACCAACCAATTCCACGGCGGCCTCTACTACCACCACCAGAACACCGTCTTCAACGCCAACAGCTTCACCAACAACCGCAACGCGCGCGACGGCCAGGCGCTGCCCAAAGCGATCGTGCGGCGCAACCAATACGGCGGGACGCTCGGCGGGCCGCTCTTCCTCCCCGGCCTCTATCGCGGCCAGGACAAGACCTTCTTCTTCGCCAGCTTCGAAGGCCGCCGCGAGCGGGATCCTCTCCAGGGCCTCCACTCCATTCCCACCGCCAGGGAACTGGCCGGCGATTTCTCCCAGACGGTGGTGATCGTGAGCGCCCAGCCCCAACTGGTGCGGGTCTTCGACCCGGCTACCACGCGCCTGGTCAGCGGGCGCTACGTGCGCGATCCGTTTCCGGGCAATGTTGTTCCTGCGGGGCGGCACAACCCCATCGCGCGGCGCGTGCTCCAGGAGTACCCCGGGCCCAACCGCGAAGGCGATCCTTTCACCAACCGCCGCAATTACTACTTCGAGGACACGCTCGACTACAGCCGCGACCTGATCAGTGGGCGGGTCGATCATTACTTCGCCCCGCGCCATCGTCTCTTTGGCCGCATGAGCTGGCAGGAGAACCTGCAAAAGAGCCCCATCGGCGTCGTCCAGTTCGCCAGCCCGGTTTCCATCCTCGACAACTTCCGTAACTTCGGCCTCGACGATACTTACCAGCTCACGCCACGGCTTAGTAACGTGTTCCGGTACAGTTATACCCGTTACCGGGCGAATCAGTTCCCGCGCGCGTCGCTGGGGTTCGACCCGACGAAGCTCGGCTTGCCCGCTTACTTCCGCGACAACGCCAACGTTCTGATCTACCCGAACTTCTCGTTTGGCTTCGTCGCCGTCGGCGGCCTGGCCTACAACAACCAGCCGCGCGACACCCAGGCCATTCAGGAACAGGTGCTGTGGGCGAAGGGGCGGCACAACCTGCGGCTCGGCGGCGAGTACCGGCTCTACCGGTTGTACCCGTTCCAGGTCTTCAGCCCGACCGGCAGCTTCAGTTTCGGCGCCGGATTCACGCAGCGGGACGCGCTGGCGGCCTCCATCCCCACCGAAGGCTTCCCGCTGGCGTCTTTCCTGCTCGGCGCCGGCAGCTTCTCGTTCGAGCACGCCGAGCCGCTGAGCGCTTACCACCACTACGCCGGCGCGTACGCGCAGGACGACTGGAAGGTCCGCGCGAACCTCACGCTTAACCTCGGCCTGCGCTGGGAGATCGAGACCGGGACCGGCGAGGCGCACAACCGGCTCTCCTACTTCGATCCGGATGCGCCCAACCCGCTGAAGGGCGGCCCGAGCGGCGCGCTGGTGTTCACCGGCCAGGGCAACCCGCGCACCGTCCGCGCCGCCAACCCGCGCAACTTCGGCCCGCGCGCCGGCTTCGCCTGGCGCGTCCGCAACAACATCAGCGTGCGCGGCGGTTACGGCATCTTCTATCTGCCGCTGGGCCTGGAGACCGATGTGGTGACCACGCCGTTCCGCTACACCTCGTCGGCCGACACCGTGAATCCGGACTACACGCCCAAGGCGACGCTGAGCGACCCCTTCCCCGGCGGCCTGGCCACGCCCGCTTCGGCCCGGCGTGTGGACGACGGCTCGTACCGGCTCGGCAACAACGCCAACATCGTACTGCGCAGGCAGAAGCCCGGTTACATGCAAGAGTGGAACTTCGGCGTATCACGCCAGTTGAGCCGCGGCATGATAGCGGACGTCACTTACCTGGGCAGCCGCGGCGTGCACTTGCCGATTCCCAACATGGAGCTGAACCAGGTCCACTCCCGCTACCTGGCCCAGGGCGGCGCCTGGCTGACCGAGCGCGTGCCCAACCCTCTTTACGGACAGCTCCCCAGCGGCCTGCTGTCGCTGGCGACGGTGCCGCGCATGCAACTGCTCAAGCCGTTCCCGCAGTTCGCCGCGCCGACCACCGCCAACGCTTTCGGCGGCAGCTTGCTGTATTACCGCCCACCGTTGGGCGACAGTGTGTATCATGCGGTCATCTTCAAGCTCGAACGCCGCTTCTTGCGGGGCGTCAGTCTGAGCGCTCACTACACCGTCTCCAAGCTGATCGACATCGGCGGGGTCGGCAACGGCGCGGCCTTCACCGACCCCTCGGCCTTGCGCGACATCCACAACATCCGGCTGGAGCGTTCGGTCTCAGCCTGGGACGTGCCGCAACGCCTGGTGGTCAACTACGCCTGGGAGCTGCCGTTCGGGCGCGGGAAGCGACTGCTCGATCGCCTGCTCGGCGGCTGGACGGTCTTCTCGGTGCACACCGTCGAGAGCGGCCGGCCCATCGCCATCGGCGGGCCGGATCTCTCGCGCCTGGCCGGCGCGGGGCCGAGCCGCGCCAGTGTCGTCGCCGGCCAGCAGCCGAAGATCCCGCTCGAGCGGGCCCGCGCCAACGCCCGCGACTGGTCGCCCATCTGCAACTGCACCACGCCGTGGTTCAACACCGCGGCCTTTGCCGCCACGCCGGAATTCGTGATCCCCAACGGCCCGCGCTTCCTGCCTGACGTGCGCCAGGACACGGTCAAGAACTGGGACATGTCGGTGACGAAGAAGCTGAGCCTGCGCGAGGGCTGGAGCCTGGTGCTCTCCGGCAACTTCTTCAACTTCCTGAACCAGGTTTATTTCGGCGCCCCCAACGGCAGTGTGACTTCCAACACCTTCGGCTCGACCGGGGTGGCCAGCGCGCCCCGGCGGGTGGAAATCGGAGCTAAGATTAGGTTCTGAACTGCCGAGGAGATAGAAATGGCAATTGCTCAGGTTCGTGTGCGCCTGGTAGTTCTTGCGGCGGCCGTTGTTTGCTGCGCAGCCGGCAGCAGGGCGGCCGACGCGGTTGGGCCGCTGCGTTATTCCGCTGCGGACAGGGACGCCGTCAAGCGGGCGGCCCGGCTTCAGCTTCCGAGCTTGCACGCCGCTTTGCCAGACGCGGTCGAATACCGGCTAGCGCCGCTGTCCAATGATGAACTCCCGCGCCTTGTTCCCGACGACAAGCCCCCGGTGGCGGGCGTCCACCGAAAACTCACCGAGGAAGCGGTGGACTCAGGCCAGTGGCAAACGCTGGCTGACGGCCGGCAGGTCTGGCGGCTGGCGATTCGCTCTCCCGAGGCCGCCGGCTTGCGCCTTCACTTCACCGGCTTCTCGGCCGGCAGCGGCCGCGTCTGGATTCACGACGGATCGAGGGAAGAGTCGGAAATCCAGGGACCCTACACCGGCAGAGGCCCCTGGGGCGACGCAGACTTCTGGAGCGACTTCGTCCTGGCCGAGACCGTCATCGTGGAGTTTGAGCCGGAGCGGCCCGAGTCCGCCGGGCAGCCGCCGCCGTTCCGTATTGCGGAGGTTTCGCACCTGTTCGCGGGCGTGCTGCCCGTGAGCGCCGCCGCGACGCGCTCGGCCGCCGCCTCGTGCCACCTCGATGTCTCCTGTTATCCGGAGTGGGCCGAGACCGCCAAGTCGGTCGGGCACATCGTCTATGAAGAGGACGGCAACGCGTACGTCTGCTCGGGCACCCTGCTGAACACCCGCAACCGCGGCGGCATCCCGTATTTCCTCACCGCCGATCACTGCGTGAATAAGGACTCGGTGGCGCGCACCGTTCAGTCCTTCTGGTTCTACCAGACCCGGACCTGCAACGCCCCGCCCGCCTCGCGGCGCGACGCCACCCGCACGCTGGGCGCGACCTACTTGGGCGGCAATGGTAGGGACAGGGGAGACTTTAGCCTGCTGCGGCTGAACGAGGTGCCGAGTGGCGTGGTCTTCTCCGGTTGGGACCCGCAAGAAGTCCCCGATGGCGCCAGCCTGACCGGCATCCACCACCCTTCCGGCGAGTACAAGCGGATCTGGTTCGGCACTCGCGCCTCCGGCCGCCCGCCGTTCGGCAGCGATCCGGCCGCCTTCCTCACCTTCGACCGGACCACCGGGCTCGCCGAACCGGGATCATCCGGCTCCGGCCTGTTCTCGGCTCCCGAGGTGCTGGTTGGCGTACTTAGTCATGGGCCAAAGGTCGAGAACTCGGAAACGATGTGCATGATGAGCCCGCTGCGGGTCAATTACGGCAAGTTCTCCAATGCCTACCCGGTCTTGCGGGACTTACTGGAGGACCGCACCACCAGCCCGCCTCCGCCGCCCGCCAGCACCGCCAAGGCCTTGGCTTCCGGGGTTCCACAGAGCTTCTCCTTGGATGCTGTTTCCAGCCCAACGCTGTTTACCGGCAGCCTGGCCTACCAGATCGCTGTGCCTCAGGGCGCCACGCGGCTGGAGATCCGCCTTGCTACCAGCACCGCCAATGTGAATGCCGACCTTTATGCCCGCTTCGGCAGCGAGCCCGCGGTCGCCAGCGGCCGGGTGGTTGCCGACCACAGCGCCACCGAGTCCGGCGGCAGCGAGACCCTCGTAGTCACAGCCACCAGCAGTCCCGCGCTGCGCCAGGGTACTTACTACATCAGCGTCGCGGTTCTCACTCCCAATGTGGCCGCCAGCGGGACGATCACGGCGACGGTAACGACGGCGCCGTCTCCCCCGCCCCCGAGCGGCGGTCCGACCGCGCTCACCTCTGGGGTCGCACGGAACTTCACCATCGGACCGGTTACCACCGGCACTCTTTTCAACGGCGACCGGGGTTACACCATCAGCGTGCCCCAAGGGGCCACGCGGCTGGAGATCCGGCTGCTGACGGCCACCCCCAACGTGGACATCGATCTGTTTGCGCGCTTCGGCGCCGACACCACCATCTCCGGCGACAAGGCGGTCGCCGACCACAGTTCGGAAGGAGCCGCCGGCGACGAGACGATCATCATCACTTCCACCAGCACCCCGCCGCTGCGGGCCGGAACTTACTACATCTCTCTGGCTCTTTTCACCCGCGAAGTAACTGCTTCCGGGACTCTGACGGCGACAGTTACTACCGCTGCGCCTCCGCCGGCCGGCGGACCGGCGACGCTCACTTCGGGCACGCCGCGGAGCTTCACCATCGCGGCCGTCTCCAGCGCGGATTTGCTCACCGGCAGCCGCGCCTACCAGATCACCGTGCCCCAAGGAGCGACGCGGCTCGACGTCCGGCTGACTACCGCCACCCCGGGCGTGGACATTGACCTGTTCGTCCGTTATGGCAGCGAGCCGGCAGTCGTCGCCGGCAGGGTGCAGGCCGACTATGATTCGAGCGGGGCGGCCGGCGAGGAATCCATCAGCATCACCGCCAACAGCACGCCGGCGCTGCGGCCTGGCACGTATTACATCGCCATGGCCATCTTCACTACCGGCGTTTCCGCCTCGGGCACGCTCACGGCCACCGTTACTACCACCGCCGCGCCGCCCCCCGGCGCCGGTCCCATCACGCTGACCTCGGGTGCGGCGCAGAATTTCACCATCGGGCCGGTGTCCAGCGCGGCGCTGCTGAACGCCACGCGGAGTTACCTTGTCAACGTGCCGCAGGGCGCCACCCGGCTGGAAATCCAGCTCGCTACCGCCACCCCGGACGTCGATGTGGACCTGTTTGCCCGCTTCGGCGCCGACCTCAGCGTGGCCGACGGCCGCGTGGTCGCGGACCACCGCTCAGAAGGCCCCGCGGGTCAGGAGACGATCACCATTACCGCTTCCAGCACGCCGCCGCTGCGGCCGGGTACTTACTATATCGCCATGGCGCTGTTCACCGCCAACGTGACCGTTTCGGGATCGCTGCGGGCCACCGTCGGCACGGCGGCCCCACCGCCGGCGCCCACCGGGCCAACGGTGCTGGCTTCGGGCCGGCCGCAGAACTTCTCCATCGGTCCCTACTCCGTGCCTACGCTTGTTTACGGCAACGCAGGCTACGTCATTGACGTGCCGCAAGGAGCTACCCGCCTGGACATCCAGTTGGCCACTACCACCTCCGGGGTCGATGTTGATCTGTTCGCCCGTTACGGCGTTGACACCACGATCGCGGACGGCGAGCCCGTGGCCGACCACAACTCGACCGGCCCGGCCGGCAGCGAGAGGATAACCATCACCCCCAATAGCAGCCCGCCGCTGCAACCGGGGCGCTATTACATCTCGCTGGCGATCTACACTACCGGGGTGACGGCTTCGGGCACGCTGACCGCCACCGTCAGCACTGCCGCCGCGCCGGTCCCGGCGCCCACCACAACCACGGTGGTCACCTCCGGCGTGCCGGCCAAGTTCAGCCTGCCGGCGGTCGAAGCGCCGACGTTGTTCACCGGCTCTTACAGTTTTCGTATTACCGTGCCCGAGGGATCCGCCAACCTCAAGGTGCAAGTCGCTTCGGCGGTGCCCGCCATCGACGTGGACGTCTACGTTCGCTATGAGAGCGACGTGGACCTGAGCCCCGATGGCGAAGTGATCGCCGATTACGGCGCCGAGGGCGAGACCGGCAACGAGATGCTGGCGATCTCGGCCGCCTCCAGCCCGCCGCTGCGGCCCGGAACTTACTACATCGCGCTGGCGCTCTACACCACCGGCACGGCATCCAGCGGAACCGTCACCGCCACCGTGGAACGCGCCTCGATCGCCCCGCCGGTCTCGGCGACGCGGGCGCTGGTTTCCGGCGTCCCGGCCCAGTTTTCGCTGCCTGATGTGGGCCAGCCTACTTTCTTCAGCGGCCAGTACGGCTTCCGCATCGTGGTGCCGCCCGCCAGCGGCAAGCTTGAGATCTCGCTGCGCACCGACACCGCCGGCGCCGACGTTGACCTGTTCGCTCGCTTCGGCGCCGAGCCGGAACTCGTAAATGGCCGCATCGTGGCCGACTACGGTTCAACCAGCGACACTGGCAACGAGTACCTGACCATCGGGCCACTGGCCGTGCCGCCGCTGCGCTCCGGCGTGTACTTCATCGCCATGGCCCTTTACACGCCGGGCCTGCCGGCACAGGGCACGATCACCGCCACCGTGACGCCGGCCGACAGGTTGAGCGCGCCGGCGCTGCTCAAGAGTGAACCTCCGGAAGCGCCGCCGGGCCTGCCGCTGGAGCCGAAGCGCGGCTGGGCGGTAGCCGTCCCCATCCCGGCCGCGCTGAAAGAGGAGGCGCCGGCTGAACTCTTCAAGCAGAGCGATCGCCCGGCGAAGAAGAAGCCCGGCCGCTACACGCTTTACCCGTGACGGCTCTTACGCCAGCGCACGCACGTCCAGGGGGATTCCCTTGCGCTCGTCCCGAACCAGCGCCACCGCCCGGTTCGGGCACTTGACCTCGCACACCCCGCAGCCCAGGCACTTGTCCCAGTCGAGCGCCGGATGGCTGTTGTCCATCGAGAGGGCGTTGAACGGGCAAGCCTCGACGCAGGCGCCGCACTGGCCGCACAGGTCCGGGTGCAGCTCGGCCACGTAACCGGAGGAGGTCATCATGGGCACGCCCCTGTCCCGCATCGCCTGGACCCCGCCGCAGCAGCACTTGCAGCAGTTGCAGATGGCGTAGAAGCGGTTCAGCATGGCGTCCTTGAACCAGGCCGAGTGCAGATGGCCGCGCTGGTGCTCATCATCGAGCAACTGAAGCGCCTCTGCCTGGGTGAGCCGGCGGCTGGCGCCTGGGTGGTGCTCCACAATGAAGTCCACAAAGGGCTGGCCTATTACGATGCACACCTGAGTGGGCTGGCAGTGGTTCTTGCGCGCGTGGCGGCAGGCGCACTCGTAAGCGGCCACCTCCGGCGGTGACTTCAGCACCAGGTTGCGCGCCACCGGATAGGGGATCACCTGCTCCAGGTCTTGCAGAGGGACGTCGTGGCCGGCGGCCAGGATGGCGTGGGCGTGGGCGTGAGTGAGCAGCTTGCCGTGGTGGTGGTCGCTCAGCCACCGCGTCGCTTTCTCGTTGGGCGGGAGGCGGCTCAACAGCATGTCGACGTACTGCCGCGTCCAGCGCCCGTAAATGTAACCGTGCAGCCGCCCGCCGGCGCGAAAGAAGCGCCACGTTGACGGCAGCAGCGGCCGGCCGCGCTCTCCGGCCAGCCACATCAGCAACGCCGCGGCCACCGCTGCGGCCAGCAGCCACAGGAGGATGATTTGCGCCATTCCCGCGCCAGCATACCACGGCTTGCGGCTCGCCGGCGCCCCGGCCCTCGGCCCCCCGCCGCGCCCGGGCCGCAGTATATTGATACGCATGCTCTCATTCCCCCTCTGCCTGATGTCACTGCTTGCCGCCAGCCAGATCACCAACCCCCAGCCGGCGCCGGCGCCTGCCGAGTTGCAGGCGGTCACGCTCATCTTCGGCGCCAAGGACGACGCACCATCGAAGTGGGACGGCTCGGCGACCATCTCCAAAGGCAAGATCGAGAAGATCGCCGGCCACCACTTCACCGAAACGTCGAAGATCCTGGGGGCCAACGCCTGGGAGTGCGCAACCCACGCCTGGGCCCCATTCCGCGCCGGCATGCACCCGAATGAGCGGCCGCAGCCGCGCCCTACACCGGTGGAGCCTATCGGCGTGACCATCTACTTCCGCGCCCCGGCGGACGCGGAGTTGCGCGTCAAGATCCCCACCGGTGAATTCTCATTCCGGCCGCTCGATCTGCCTGAGACAGGCAGCTTGTTCCCGCTCAACGCGACCGTCGAGGTCGTGCGGACGCCGGTGGTCGAGCAGGTCACCGACGCCGAGTACGAGGATGACTACCCATCGCTCGCGGCCGACGGCGAGGCCCTCTGGCTGGCCTGGCAGGCTTACAGGAACCAGGGCGAGCGCGTCTTTCTCCGCCGCTACGCGAATGGGACCTGGGGCGAGCGGTTGGCCGTCCTGGACCAGCCCGCCGACGCCTTCATGACCGGCGTGGCCGCGGCCGGCGGCAAAGTCATGGTCGTCTGGTCGGAGCGGCAGGGACCGAGCTGGCACTTACTGGCGCGGCTCTATGACGGCTCGCGCTTCTCCAAGGCGGAGGCGATAACTTCCGGAGAGACCAACAACCTGTTTCACCGGGTGACAACGGACCGCAGAGGCAACTTCCACGTCGCCTGGCAGAGCTGGCGCAAGGGGCGCAGCGACATTTATCTGCGCAGTTACTTGGGAAGTAAGTGGTCGGTTGAGACCGGTCTCAGCGACCCGAAGCGCGACGCGCGCGCCAACGACTGGACGCCGGCCATTGCCGCCGACCGGGACGGTACGGTCTGGGTGGCGTGGGATAGTTACGCCGCCGGCAGTTACAACATCGTGCTGCGCCCGGTTCGCGGCGGCAAGCCCGGCGAGCTGCTGAAAGTCACCGACTCGACGCGGTTCCACGCTCACCCCAGCCTGGCGGTGGACGCCGGGAACCGCGTCTGGGTGGCTTACGACGAGGCGCCGGAGAACTGGGGCAAGGACACCGGCTTCTTGCTCTCCGGCGGCGCCGGCCTCTACGAGGCCCGCACGGTGAAGGTGGCCGTGTACGCCGCCGGGCGGTGGCTGACGCCGCTGCGCCAGCCGGGCGAGGTGGCGCCGTACGGCTTCCGCCGCTATTTCCAAACGCCGCGCCTGGCGGCGGATTCGGCGGGGCGGATGTGGCTGTTCGCCCGGCCGCGCACCTCCTCGCGCCTGCCCACGTCGCTGTGGGCGGCCGGCGGTAAGTGGGAGACGGTGGCCACTTACTACCAGGGTGACCGCTGGTCGGAGCTGATCCCCGTGCCGGAGAGCGTCGGGCGCAACGAGGGCGAGATCCAGGCGGCCGCCGATGCGCGCGGCAACGTGTACCTGACGCTGGTGACCGATCACCGCTTCTGGGGCGGGCCGGCTTTCGGCCATTCGCCGCGGAACAACGACCTGATGTTCACCTTGCTGCGGGCTCGCGGGCCGGCGTCGCTGGAGCTGGCCGCGCGGCCGCCGGAGCCGCCTGCCGGGCTTTCTTCCGAGCCGCGCGAGAAACAGCAGATCGCCGCGCTGCGCAACTACTCCATCCAGCACGACGGCAAGACTTACAGGATCTACCGCGGCGACCTGCACCGTCACACCGACATCTCGCTCGACGGCGCCGGCGACGGCAGCCTCTGGGACGCCTACCGCTACGCCATGGACGCCGCCGGCATGGACTACCTCGGCGTGACCGACCACCAGTCCGGGGTGCAGGAGTACACCGTGTGGCGCATCGACAAGTCGGCCGACATGTTCCACGTGCCGGGCTTCTTCACCGCGCTCTACGCCACCGAGCGCAGCCTCGGTTACCCCAACGGCCACCGCAACCTGGTTTTCGCGCAGCGCGGCGTGCCCATCCTGCCCATCACACCCAAGGAGCAGAAGACGAGCACCGGCCCCATCCTGTACCCGTTCCTGCGCGAGCGCAACGGCATCGCCACTTCGCACACCTCGGCCACCGGCATGGGGACCGACTGGCGGGACAACGACCCGGCGCTGGAGCCGATCGTCGAGATCTTCCAGGGGGCGCGGACTTCCGCCGAGCACGAGGGCGCGCCGCTGGCGCCAATGGAGAAGCGCACCGAGCTGCACGCTGGCGGCTACCGCCCGCTCGGCTTCGTCTGGAACGCCTGGGCCAAGGGCTACAAGCTGGGCGTGCAGGCCAGCTCCGACCATGTCTCGACGCATCTCTCTTACGCCTGTGTGATCGCCGAGACACCGACGCGCGAGGGGCTGCTCGACGCCATGCGCAAGCGGCACACTTACGCCGCCACCGCCAACATCCTCCTCGATTACCGCGTGAACGCCGCCGGGCGGACGTACCTTCAGGGCGACATCCTGCGCTCGGAAGCGCTGCCCGAGCTGACGGCGCGCATCGTCGGCTCCGCGCCGCTCAAGAAAGTGGAAGTGATTCGCGACAACCAGTACATCTTCACGCAGGAGCCCAAGGGCGAGTCGTACGATCTGCGTTACCGCGAGAACGCGCTGGCCCCCGGCGAGCACTACTACTACGTGCGCGTGGAGCAGGCCGACGGCAACGTCGCCTGGAGCTCGCCGATCTGGGTCACCTACGGGCGATAGGGGGCAGCCTCACCAGCTTCAGCGCTGCTTCTTCATCCAATACTCTCGGAACAAACGCAGGCGCGGCAAGGCCTCCCGATCCCTGACGCGATTGGCGGCTTCCTTGCTGGCAATGATGTCATCGAGGTGGCAGACAGGATAGCCTTCCACTTCGACTCTGCGGCCCCACGCCTGCTCGAAACTCTCGATGCCGTCCGGGGCAAACACAAGATCGACATCGAAGGGCCCATTCCTGAGCTGGATGAAATCCTTGCCGCGCTCTATTTCAGTGGCCTGCTGCGGCGTCAGGTCAAAGCCGAGGCTGAGGAGAGCCGTGGCCAAGCGGCGGCCGTTTTCCGGCGACCGTTCCACAAACAGGTCCGCGTCCTGAGTGGTATCGGGGAATCCCAGGATGACGGCTGCGGATTTCCCGATAAACAGGTACCGTACCCCGTAGAGAGCCAGAGCATTCTTCAGCTCTTGAGCCTGCCGATACTCAAAGGCGGCCATAGCCGAGCCAGTCGGGAAGATTGGCCTCGCACCAGCTCCGATACTCCCGCATGGTGTCGAATGCCCGGAAGGGTGCATCATCGAGGACCGGTTTGTACGTATGGAGGAATGAGTACTTAAACCGGACTTCCAGGGGGCGACGCTCAGCGGCGGCGAATTCCCGCTCCCAGTCCTCAGTGTCTGACCCTGTCTGCCTCACGGGACCTATTTTACACCCTGCGGCTACACGTTCTCGATCGTCGCCGATTGCCACTTCACCGCGCCGCCTGGAGCGGGGGCGGGAAGTTCCGTGCCGCTCAGCGTATCGCCCGAAAAGGGTTAGTGACACTGACGCCGAGGATCTCCTGCCCGTGACTGAGGTCCTCGGTATATACGGTCGAGGCGCCGCTCCGCTCAACGAATGCGAGGCCTTCCCCGCGTTCCTCGCCGCTCATAAAGATCCTCGCGCGTCCAGGTCCGGGGCCCCACTTCGACGACGCCCCTGGCAAAAGCCGCTTTCAAGCGAGTGCTAGCCTCGATTTCCACGGTACTTCGGTGACCTAACATTTGGGTCTTCGGTGT
>JBBTDS010000588.1:0-11644 GCA_038060875.1 Acidobacteriota bacterium
CTGTTTGGGCTCGATTTTGGCCCAAAACCGCTCGGAACTGCGAAAGTCAGGCTAGAAGACTCGCCTTCCAGATTCTCGTGCAAGGCGTGTCCCTGGCGCAAGACCAATTCCCGCCTACCCGGATTCCCCCCGGGCACATGCCCCGGCGTCTCCCGACGCTCCGGCCCCTGCCCCCGGGCCCTCAGCTCCGCTGCTCGGCGGCGCAGCAGGCGTGGCTGGCGGCCGGCGCCGGGTCGCTGGGCATCAGGATCCAGGCGCCGATGTAGACCGCGCCGACGATCCCGACGCTCAACAGCAACGCCGCCAGCCAGAGGATGCGCACCAGGGTGACATCCACTCCCAGGTAGCGGGCGAAGCCGGCGCAGACGCCGGCGATCTTCCGGCCTTCGCACGGCCGGCTCAGGCGGGGCACGCCGGAGCCGGTTGGCGCCGCACCGGGCCGCGCCGATTTGCCGCAGCGGGCGCAGTACAGGTCCTTGTCCTCAAGCTCATAACCGCACTGTGTGCAGAACATGGCGTCCTCACCAGACACTACGAGAGGAACCGCCGGCGGGTTCCGCGAATCGGTCGGACAGCTTGTCCCCAAATCGGAGCGCGTGGTACGGTAAAGGTTCACCAACCCGCACAGGAGTAGACCAATGCCCTTAGTATCCATGCGCCAGCTTCTTGACGAGGCCGCCAAGGGCGGTTACGGCGTCGGCGCCTTCAACGTGAACAACATGGAGCAGATCCAGTCCATCATGGAGGCGGCCCGCGAGACACGCTCGCCGGTCATCGTCCAGGCCAGCCGCGGCGCGCGCAGCTACAGCAACGACCGGTTCCTCTACCACCTCATGCTCGCCGCCGTCGAGCTGTATCCGGAGATCCCGGTCGCGCTCCACCAGGACCACGGCAACAGCCCCGAGACCTGCAAGTCGGCCATCGAGATGGGCTTCACCAGCGTGATGATGGACGGCTCGCTGATGCCGGACGGCAAGACGCCTTCGACGTTCGACTACAACGTCAAGGTCACCTGCGAGGTGGTCGAATTGGCCCACGCGCGCGGCGCGACGGTGGAAGGCGAGATTGGGGTGCTCGGCGGCATCGAGGACGGCCACGGCGCCGGCGGCGACGCCCTGGCGCACGTCACCGACCCCGACCAGGCGGCCGAGTTCGTGCGCCTGACCGGCGTCGATGCGCTGGCCATCGCCATCGGCACCAGCCACGGCGCCTACAAGTTCACCCGCAAGCCCACCGGCGAGGTGCTGAAGATGGACCGTCTGATCGAGATCCACCAGCGCCTGCCCAACACCCACCTGGTCATGCATGGCTCCTCCAGCGTCCCCCAGGCCCTTCAGGACGTCATTAACCAGTACGGCGGCAAGCTGAGGCCCACCTGGGGCGTGCCGGTCGAGGAGATCCAGCTCGGCATCCGCAACGGCGTGCGCAAGGTCAACGTCGATACCGACAACCGGCTGGCCATCACCGGGGCCATCCGCAAGGTCTTCTTCGAGAAGCCGGAGGAGTTCGACCCGCGCAGCTATCTCAAGCCCGCCCGCGAGGCGATGAAGAAGGTGGTCGCCGAGCGGATGACCCAGTTCGGCCAGGCCGGCCACGCCGGCGACTACGAGCCGCTGCCGCTGGCGGCGATGGCCGCGCGCTACGCCGCCAGGGAGCTGTGACCGTGTTGTCCGCCGGCAAGCTGAAGCGCATGCGGGCGCTGGCCAACGAGGCCGGCGCGATCGCGGCGCTGGCCATGGACCAGCGCGGCGCGCTGCGCAAGATGCTCGGCAAGCACCTGGAGGCGGGCCGGATCACCGCCGAGCGCATGGCCGAGTTCAAGAGCGCTGTCACCAGGATCCTGAGCCCGCACGCCACCGCCGTTCTGCTGGACCCGGAGTACGGCCTGGAGGCCGCCAGGGGCCGCGGCCCAAACTGCGGCTTGCTGCTCTCCTACGAGAAGAGCGGCTACGACAACACGCAGCCGGGCCGCCTGCCCGACCTGCTCGATCACGTCTCGGTGAAGCGCATCGCCGAGGACTGGCAGGCCGACGCCGTCAAGCTCCTCGTCTACTACACGCCGTTCGAGGACGCGGGCATCAACGACGTCAAGCACGCCCTGGTCGAGCGCATCGGCGCCGAGTGCGAGACGCACCAGATCCCGTTCTTCCTCGAGTTCGTCGGCTACGATCCCGCCGGCGGCGACGAGAAAGGACTCGAATACGCCAGCAAGAAGCCGGAGATAGTCACCCGCAGCATGGAGGAGTTCTCCAGGCCGCAGTACAGGGCGGACGTGCTGAAGGTGGAGATCCCGGTCAACATCGAGTTCATCGGCCAGGCGTACTCCCGCGAGCAGGCGCTCGGTCACTTCCGCCGCGCCGCCGCGGCGGCGACCAAGCCGTTCATCTACCTGAGCGCCGGCGTCACCAACGCGCAGTTCGTCGAAGCGCTCGGCCTGGCCGCCGAGGCGGGCAGCGATTTCTCCGGCGTGCTGTGCGGACGCGCCACCTGGCAGGACGGGGTGGCCGTCTACGCCCGCCACGGGCTGGCGGCGCTGGAGGACTGGCTCGCCACTGACGGCGTGCGCAACATCAGCGCGGTGAACCAGGCGATCAGGGGCGCTAGGCCGTGGTGGGTGAAGATGAGGTAGGGATCGGGCATGCCCGACCCCTACCGCCGGCCCCACACAGCCTCTCCAGCTTCTCGAACAGCTCCTCGGTCCGCACCGGCTTGGAGACGTAGTCGTCCATGCCGGCTTCCAGGCAGCGTTCGCGGTCGCCGGTCATGGCGTGCGCGGTGAGGGCAATGATGGGGAGGTGGGAACCGGTGCTCTGCTCGTGTTCCCGAATCGCCTGGGTCGCCTCGAAGCCCCCCATGTGCGGCATCTGGATGTCCATCAGCACTACGTCGAAGGGCTGTTGCCGGATCGCTTCGAGCGCTTCGCACCCGTCGGCGGCTACCGTGACCGTGCAGCCGCGCTTCTCCAGCATGCGGACCATGAGCCGCTGATTGACGAGGTTGTCTTCGGCCAGCAGGACGCTCCAGTTCCGTTTGTCCTGGACGGCCTGGGCCAGGGCCGCGGTTGCCGCGGTGGCCGGCTCGACCGGGTCCGCCGATCCCAGCGCCTTCAAAATCGTCTCCAGCAGCTCGCGGCGGCTGACGGGTTTGACCACGTAGCAGGCGATCCCCAGCTCGCGGGAGCGGAGCGCGTCCCCTTGCCGGTCGGATGAGCTGAGCATCATGACGGTAGCCGGAGCGAGTCCGGGATCTTCCTTGATGCGGCGGGCCAGCGCGAAGCCGTCCATCTCCGGCATCTGCGCATCGATCAACACCAGCCGGAAGGGCGCGCCGCTCTGCTGGGCCTGCTTCATGGCCTCCAAGGCCAGCGCGCCGCTGGGCGCTGCCGCCGGCCGCATGCCCCAGCCGCTCAGATACTCTTCCAGCACGCGCCGGTTGGTGAAGTTGTCGTCCACCACCAGCACGGGGAGGCCCCGGAGCATAGTCTCATCGAGGGCGGGCGGGGGCGGCGCCGGGCCGGCAGGCAGGCCGCAGCGCACGGTGAAATGGAAGGTGCTGCCCAGGCCGGGCTCGCTCTCCACCCAAATCCGGCCGCCCATCATCCGCACCAGTTGCGTGGTGATGGCCAGCCCCAGGCCGGTGCCGCCGTAGCTGCGCGTGATCGAGCCGTCGGCCTGCACGAAGGCGTCGAAGATGCGCTGCTGCTGGTCCTTCGGGATGCCGATGCCCGTGTCGCTGACGGAGAAACGCAGCCGGACCTCGTCCGCGGTCCTCGACTCCAACGCCGCCCGCAGCATTACTTCGCCGCGCTCGGTGAACTTGATGGCGTTTCCAATCAGGTTGAACAGGATCTGCCGGAGGCGGGCGAGATCGCACAGCACCCTTTCCGGCACCTCGGGCCGGAGATCGCAGATCAGCTCCAGCCCCTTCTGGTGGGCCCGCGGCGCCAGCGTCTTCACGGTCTCGCCCAGGCCCTCCTGGAGGTTGAACTCGCTGTTGTCGAGGTCCAGCTTGCCCGCCTCGATCTTGGAGAAGTCCAGGATGTCGTTGATCACCCGGAGCAGCGAGCCGGCGGAGCTCTTGACCATGCGCAGGTAGTCGCGCTGCTCGAGGGTCAGCTCGGTGTCCAGCGCCAGCTCGGTCATGCCGATGATGCCGTTCATCGGCGTGCGGATCTCGTGGCTCATGTTGGCGAGGAACTCGCTCTTGAGCCGGGCGGCCTCCTCGGCCTTCTCCTTGGCGACGATCAGCTCGGAGTTCGACTGCATCAGGTCGGCGGTGCGCGCGGCCACCAGCTCCTCCAGGTGCTCGCGGTTGCGGGCCAGTTGCTTGTCGCGCTCCTGGATGCGCGCTAGCATCCCGTTGAAGGCGTCGGTGAGTGCTCCGATCTCGTCGCTGCTGTTCTTGACCACCCGGACCGAGTAATCCTTCTGGGCGGATACCAGCCGGGCGGCCTCGGCCAGATGCAGGATCGGTTTCGAGATGACCGACTGCAACCGCGCCGAGAGTTTCCAGGCAGCCAGCGAAGAGACGGCCAGCAGAGCGCCGATCAAGATGACATAGCGGTTGACGCGGGCCCGGTATTCGCCCAGGTCCACCCGCAGGAAAAGCGTGCCCGCGCGTTCGCCGCTGTGTGCGACCTCGTGAAAAAGCAGCAGCGCGTTGGGTTCGAAAGAATGGCCCGCGGCGTGGGCTCGCGGCGGACAGCTCTCGGGGCTGCCTTCGGTCCGCTGGTAGCTCGCGAAAAGCTCGCCACTGGGTACGTAGAGGCAGGCCACTTCCACGGTTTGGTCGGCCCGCAGCGCCCTGAGGATCTCCTCGGCGGCCCCCCGGTCGCCGAAGGCCAGCGCCGCGGTGCTGTTGGCGCTGATCATCTTCGCGGTGGTGGTGGTTTCCTCCACCAGGCTGACGCGAACATCGCGCAACTCGTAGGCGAGGAAGCCCGCCGCCGCGAGCAGCAGCGCGATGCCGCTGGTCAGCATGATGACCAGCGTCAGCTTGCGCTGAATCGAAATGTTCCTGAGCAGCCGCATCTCGCCCCGCCTCACTCCCTCACGACCCGGATGGCCAGACCGAGAAGCTTCGAGCTGATCCTCAGGCCGGTGCGCCGCGCGGCGGCTTCGTTGATCTCGAAGCGCACCTTGTTGTCGTCCATCACCAGGTTGATCATGCCCCCGAGCCGCAGGAAGTCGTCCATCTCGCTGACAATGAGGGTGGCCGAGCCGTTAAGGGCGGCGAGGATTTCCGGCAGCCGCTTGCGCTCCGCGGGACTGACAAACAGAACATGGCAAGCCCTCACGTCCGGCACGTGGGTGGAACGCAGCAGGATCAGCGGCCGCTGGTTGATCGTCTTGCCCTGGACGATCTGTTCGAGCGCCGTGCCAAGGGGATCCTTGCCAAAGACGCCGATCACCACCGGCTGGCGCGCCTCCGCCCGCTCCGGCGGCCAGTCCACAAACCTGGCGAAGTTATAGACGAAGGCGGCTTTGACCTGGTGCTCCTGGAGCGGGGGCGCGTCGGCCGCGAATCCGGCGCAGGCCAGCAGCGAGATTGCAGCCAGTCTGCTCACCAGCGCCATGTCACCTTCCCATAAAGGTTGCGGCGGCCCTGGTTGCCGGGCACGATCAGCGACTCGATGGCCAGGAACTCCGCATGCCGGGCGTCGAGCAGGTTTTCCACGGCCAGGCTCAGCTCCAGCTTCGGCGTGGGCCGCCATCCGAGCCGCGTGTCCACGCGGGTGTAAGCGGGCACCACCGGGCGCGCCAGCAGGCCCCCGGGCGCCGGCAGCGAGCCCACCCGATAGAGCGCGGCGTCAAAGCTCAAGTGCTTGGGGAGGTCGAGGTAGGACCGCAGGTGGGCCTGATGTTCAGGGCTGTCCTTCTCGCCGCGGCCGGGCTCGAGAAGCGGGGCCGTCCCCGCCGCGCGCAATCTCAACCGCAGCCACGAATAGTTCCCGCTCAGCTTCCAGCGATCGGCGACGTTCCAGGCGGCCGCCAGCTCAGCGCCATAGCCCTTGCCCTTGACGTCGTTGCCGAACGTGATCGGCAGGACCAGGTGGACGGGCTCGGGAGTCTGCTCGACAAAGGGGGTCAGGGCGCGGGTGCTCTCCAGCCGGTTGTAGACGTTGTAGAAGGCGGTCAGATCGGCCGAGAACCGCTTCGTCTGAAAGCGGTAGCCCAGCTCATGCGCGCGCAGGCTTTCGGAACGAAAGTCCTCGTTTCCGAAGGCGGAAACGACGTTGGGCATGCCTCCGAAGCCCGGCATGGCGGTGAGATTCAGGCGGATATCGCGGTTCATCCGGGACGGCGGCCGCGCCGCGCGAGACACGGAAGCCCAGAGCGTGTTGTTCCGGTTCAGATTCCACAGCAGTTGCGCGCCCGGCTGAACGTCGCCGCCGGTATGGAAGTTCCGCTCCAGCTTGGTTCCCAGGGTGAGATAGAGCCGGCCCTCCACCAGGCTCACCTCGTCCTGAAAGAAGCCGCTGAACAGCGGCCAGTGCTCGCGTTCCGGGGTGAAGATCCTCATCGGCCGAGCGGGTAGGTAGTCGCTCATGAATCGCCCTTCCACACCCCACTGAAGGTCGTGCCTGGCGCCAAGCCGGTAACGATGCTGGAAATCGACGTCCCAGGTGGTGATGGTCTCGGCGTTGACGGCCTCGGCGCGGCTGGCGCGGTCGTAGTAAACCTGGAGCGCCATCTGGGAGCGGCTGGAGAAGACGCGCCGCCACCGGGCCAGCAGGTTGCCGCCGTGGGCCTCCGCCCTGTCCTCGAGCGTGCGGTTGTAAGGCGGCGCCAGCGAGAAGTCCGAGACAATCTGGCCGGCGTGGCTGTGGTAGGCATCGCCCTGCACCGTGATCTGATCGCGCTCCGACGGTTCCCAGTCCATGCGGAAGCCGGTGCGACGGGCAGCCCAATGATCCGCGTCCGAATGATCCGCGTCCGAGTCGCTGGACGGGCGCGAGAAGGGATCCCGCAGGAAGTATTTGAAGTAAACCCGGTACCACGCTTCGCCCGCCTTGCCGCCGTAGCGCAGCCCGCCGAAGCGGTCCTCCTGGGTCCCGTAACCGCCAGCGACGAGGCCGCCCTGGGTGTCCTTCGCGTGCCGGGTGATCACGTTGATGACGCCGTTGACGGCGCCGGCCCCCCACAGGGTGGCGCCCGGGCCGCGAATCACTTCGATGCGCTCGACGTCCTCCAGGAAGACGTCCTGCATGTCCCAGTACACGCCCGAGAAGACCGGGCTGAGGACGCGCCGTCCGTCGATCATCACCAGCAGCTTGTTCGACCAGCGGCCGTTGAAGCCGCGGGCGCTGATGGCCCACTTGCTGGAGTCGATGCGGGCCACCTGGAGGCCGGGCACCATGCGGAGCGCTTCGGGGATGGTGGTGACGCCGGAGCGGCGGATGTCTTCGCGGGTGATCACGTAGACGGCCGCCGGGACCCGGTTGAGCGGCTGCTCCTTTTTCGAGACCGAGGTCACCTCGACGTTCATCAGCTCTTCCAGGCTGATTTCGGCGAGGTCGCGTGGACGGCGTGATTGTGGCGGATCGCCGCCCGCCAGGGCCAAGGGTAACAGCCACACGAGGCCCAGGACGCCACGGCACAGGCAGCACCGGATAGAACGCATACAAGTGACTCATCGGCCGGACCCGCCCGGGCTTTAGGGGGTGACCTTACCGCGCCGGCGGGGCCGCCGGGGCCGGCTCGAAACTGAGCCCCTCCCAGCGGGCGATCACCGCGGTGGCCAGGCAGTTGCCGAGCACGTTGACGGAGGTGCGGACCATGTCCAGCACGGCGTCGATGCCGAGCAGCACGGCCACGCCCTCCAGCGGCAACTGGAAGGTGGCCACCGTGCCGGCCAGGATGACCAGCGCCGCCCGCGGCACGCCGGCCACGCCCTTGCTGGTCAGCATCAGCGTCACCATCATCAGCAACTGCTGGCCGAGCGTCAGGTCGAGGCCGGCCGCCTGGGCCACGAAGACCGAGGCCAGCGAAAGGTAGAGCGTGGTGCCGTCCAGGTTGAAGCTGTAGCCGGTGGGGATGACGAACGAAACGATGTGCTTGGGCACGCCGAAGCTCTCCATGTTCTGGAGCGCGCGCGGCAGGGCGGCTTCGCTGGAGGCGGTGGAGAAGGCGATGAGGAACGGCTCGCGGGCGGCGCGGTAGAAGCGGCGCAGGGGAACCCGCACCAGCAGCATGACCGAACCGAGCACCACGACGACGAACAGGACCTGGGTGACGTACATCGTGAGCACAAGCTTGCCCAGCCCGACCAGCACGGCGAAGCCCTTGCTGCCCACCGTCACCGCCATGGCCGCGGCCACGCCGAATGGGGCCAGGTACATCACGTAGCGGGTGTACTGGAACATCACCTCGGCCAGCGATTCGGTGAACTCGACCACCGGGCGGGCGCGGGCGCCGATGGCCGCGCAGGCGGCGCCGAACAGCATGGCGAACACGACGATCTGGAGCACCTCGCCGCGGGCCATGGCGTCGATGATGCTCACGGGGAACACGTGCTCGAGAATCGTGCTCAGCGTCGGCGGGGCCGCCGCGACGGCCGCTTCGGCGGCCGTCTTCTCCAGCCGCATGCCGGCGCCGGGGCGCACCAGGTTCACCGCGCCGAGGCCGAGGAAGAGGGCGATGGTGGTGACCACCTCGAAGTAGACGATCGCCTTGAGGCCGATGCGGCCCATCCGCTTCAGGCTGCCGCCGCCGGCGATGCCGACCACCAGCGTGCCGAACAGCAGCGGGGCGATGATCGACTTGATCAGCCGCAGGAAGATGTTGCTGACGGGGGAAAGCTGGCGGGCCAAGCCCGGCTCGGCGATGCCGAGCACGATACCGGCGGCCATGCCGATGAAGATCCAGGCGGTGAGGGAGAGGCGCTTCACTTAGACCGCTCCCTTCGGTCGCGGCTCGGTAAGAGGCGGCAGACACGGGGCGCTTCTGCTGAGCCGCGAGCGCAGCGAGCGGACCTCATCGCTCCCCCCACTTCAGCTTCTGCCGCAGCACATCGAAGAAATGCGACCGCGGGGGGCGGATCAGTTGCAGGTAGTGCGGCGAGCTGCGGCAGACGACGTGGTCGCCCTCTTTGAGCGGCTCACCGACCTGCCCATCGATGGTGAGATACGTCGCGTCGTCCTCGGCGCGGTTGACGACCTCGATGACGCTGGAATCGGGCACGATGACCGGGCGGTTGGTCAACATGTGCGGGCAGATGGGCGTGATGCAGAGGGCGGCCACGCGGGGGAAGATGATGGGGCCGCCGGCCGACAGCGAGTAAGCGGTCGAGCCGGTGGGCGTGCTGACGATCAGCCCGTCGGCCTTATACCGGCAAACGAAGCGGGTGTCCACGTAAGTGTCGAGGTCGATCATGCGGGCGATGGAGGCCTTGGTGAAGACGACGTCGTTCAGGGCCTCGTACTGGGAGGCCGGCTGCTCGCCGCGCCGCACTTCGCAGCCGAGCAGGCGGCGCTTGCCGATGCGGTGCTCGCCGCGCAAGGCGCGCTCCAACTCGGGGTAGATCTCGTCGGTGGCGATAGCGGTGAGGAAGCCGAGGCCGCCGAGGTTGACGGCGAACAGCGGCACGGCGCGGCCGCCGAGGGCGCGAGCGGCGGCCAGCAGGGTGCCGTCGCCGCCGAGCACGATGAGCAGTCCGCAGTCCTCGGCCACCTGCTCGCGCGGCAAGGCCGCCAGGCCGCTGGCGTAAGTGGCCGTAGCCTCGTCGCAGCGCACCTCGAGGCCGCGCGCCCGCAGCCACTCGAGCAGCTCGGGGACGATCTTCCGCGCCGCCTCCGCGCCGGGCTTGGAAATGACTCCGACCCTGCTAATGTCGGGCATACAACAGAAATTCCTTGTTTCCTTCGGCGCCCCGGATGGGGCTCTCGATAACCTCGCTCCCGAATCCCAAACCGGCGACCGCCCGCTCGACGCGCCCGCAGGCGGCGCGGTGCAGCTCCGGGTCGCGGACTATGCCGCCCTTGCCGACCTCTCTCCGGCCCACTTCAAACTGGGGCTTGACAAGTATAACCATTTCGCCGCCTTCGTTCAGCAGGGGGACCAGCCGCGGCAGGATCAGCGTGACCGAAATAAAGCTGACGTCGCAGACGGCCAGGTCCACCGGCTCGGGGATTTCTTCGCGGCCGAGGTAGCGCGCGTTGATGCCTTCGCGCACCACTACGCGCGGGTCGTTGCGCAGCTTCCAGTCCAGTTGGCCCTTGCCGACGTCCACCGCATAGACGCGCGCGGCCCCGCGCTGGAGCAGGCAGTCGGTGAAGCCGCCGGTCGAGGCGCCGACGTCGAGACAGAGGCGGCCCGCCACCGGGATGCGGAAGTGGTCCAGCGCGCCCTCCAGCTTCAGCCCGCCGCGGCTGACGTAGCGCATGGGCTGGAGCACCCCGATCTGGCTGTTGGCGGCGACGGCGTGGCCGGCTTTGGTGGCGGGCTGGCCGTTGACCAGCACCTTGCCGGCCAGGATGAGGGCGCGGGCTTTGGCGCGGGTTTCGGCCAGGCCGCGCTCGACCAGCAACTGATCCAGGCGCTGCCGCGTAGCCACCCTCATTGCTTCCGGTGCACGATCAGGCCGGCCAGCTCGCGCAGGCGCTCGGCGCGCTCGCCGAAGCACTCGATCGCGTCATGAGCGCCCTGCCGCTCCCGCTCGGCCATCCGCCGGGATTCCTCCAGCCCGTAGACGGCCGGGAAGGTGATCTTGTGCTGAGCGGCGTCCTTGCCGGCGGTTTTGCCGAGCGCCTCCGAGGGTAGCTCGACATCCAGGATGTCATCAACGATCTGGAAGGCCAGCCCGAGGTGGCGGCCGTAGCGGGTGAGGGCGTCAAGCTGCCGCTCGCTCGAGCCGGCGCAGATGGCGCCCATGCGCACGCTGGCGGTAATCAACGCGCCGGTCTTGGCGTGATGGATGGAAGCGAGCAGTTGCGCCGTGGGCGGCTGGCCCTCGCCTTCGAGGTCGGCCACCTGGCCGCCGACCATGCCGCCGACGGTGCCGGCGGCGGCGGCCAGCTCCGCCACCAGCCGCATCTTGCGCTGGGCGGCGGTCTCGGCGCGCGCCAGCACCTGGAAGGCGAGCGTCAGCAGGGCGTCACCGGCGAGGATGGCGATGGCCTCATTGAACTGCTTGTGGCAGGTGGGCCGGCCGCGGCGGAGATCGTCGTTGTCCAGCGCCGGCAGATCGTCGTGGATAAGCGAGTAGGTGTGGACCAGTTCCAGCGCGCAGGCGGCCGCTTCCGCGCCCGGCGCCGTGTCCGCGACCGCTCGCGCCGCTTCAAGGCACAGAATGGGGCGGATGCGCTTGCCGCCGGCGAACAGGCTGTAACGCATGGCGCGGTGAATAGTTTCCGGCGGCTCGGATTCGGCCGGCACCGAGCGGTCGAGCGCGGCGTCGATCCGGCGCTGCTGGGCGGCAAGGTGCTCGCGGAGGCTCATGATTTGTTGGGCTGGAACGGCTCGGGCTGGACCTTGCCCTCCTTCTTCATGAGGATTTCGAGGCGTGTTTCGGCCTCTTCGAGCTGCTTGCGGCAGGCGCCGCTGAGACTGACGCCTTTCTCGAACAGCTCCAGCGCGCGCTCCAGCGGCAGGTCGCCGCTCTCCAGTTCCTTGACGACTTTTTCCAGCTCCTCCAGCGAGGTTTC
>JBBTDS010000588.1:11744-21493 GCA_038060875.1 Acidobacteriota bacterium
GGCTTGTCTTCCTGTGCGTCGGGCATCGAACTCATTGTAGAACGGAAGGCGCCTTCTGTTGCCCCTTAGGTTCCGGCAGTGGTTCGGGTATTGTGGTAAATGGTGCTCCTGGAGGGTGCGGTGGAACCACAAGACGCTTCACGCCGAATCGCGGTTGCTCTTTGGGCGCTGTTCCTGATACTGGCGATCGGCATCGGCCTGATAGGACACCGCTATTACCAGGGCGAGAAGCGGGAGATCGAGCGCGAGATCCGCAATCAGCTCAGCGCCATCGCCGATCAGAAAGTCGGCCAACTGACCGCCTGGCGGCGGGAGCGGCGGGGCGATGCGGCCGACCCTATATTGATACTAGCGGCGCGAGCGGCGCTGGAAGGCAAGGCCGGGGGACCGGCGGGCAGGTCTCTGCTTGCCTGGATGGAGTCAGCCAAGCGGCACCTCGGATACAAAGACGCGATGCTGGTCGGCCCGAATGGCGACATGCGTCTGGCGCTCACCCCAGCGACGACGCCTTGCAGCCGCTCGATCACGCTGGCTCGCGAGGCCATGCGCGCGCGGAAGGTAACGCTCGCCGACCTGCACGCACACGGGGACTCCGGGGAGATTCACATGACTCTGATCACCCCCGTGTCGCCGGACCCGAGAGAGCCTCTGGCCGGGGCGATTCTCTTGTGGATCGACCCGCACGAGTTCCTTTATCCGTTGATTCAGACCTGGCCCACGCCCAGCCGCACCGCCGAGACCCTGTTGGTCCGCCGCGAGGGAAATGAGGTTGTCTTTCTGAACGAGCTTCGGCACCGGAAGAACACCGCGTTGGCGCTGAGACTGCCGCTGGAGAACGCCAGGGCGCCGGCCGCGAGGGCCGTTCTGGGGCACGAGGGGCTCGCGGAGGGTCCGGACTATCGCGGTGTATCGGTGCTGGCGGCGGTCCGGCGCGTGCCGGATGCGCCCTGGTTCCTGGTGGCCAAGGTCGATGCCGAGGAAGTCTACGCCCCAGCCCGCTACCGGGCTTGGGTGGTGATCCTGTTTACGGGACTGCTGATTGCCGGGGTGGGGATCGGCGCCGGCCTGCTTTGGCGCCGGCAGCGCCGTGCGGCCGAGGAGGAGCGCGGGCGGCTCGTCGGGCAGGCCCAAGAAGCTCTCAGGGTGAGCGAGGCGAGGCTGAAGGACGCCCAGCGGATGGCCCGGCTGGGGAATTGGGAGTGCGAGCTCTTGAAGTGGCCTGCGGAGCCCTCCGACGAGATCTACTGGTGGTCGGAGGAGGCGTACCGCATCTTCGGGGTGGATCCGAAGACGTTCCAGGTCAGCCGCGAGAGCTTCACGGCGCTGATCGAGCCGGCGGACCGCGAGCGGCTTTGGGCTGCCAGCCAGCGATCGCTGGCCACCAGGACTCCCTATGAGGTCGAGCACTGGGTCAGGCGTCCGGGCGGAACCCAGATCTACGTCCGGGAGCACGCCGAGATCGTCTGCGATGAAACAGGGCGGCCGCGGCGGATGATCGGCACGGTGCAGGACATCACCGAGTACAAGCGTCTGGAGGAGCAGTTTCGCCAGGCCCAGAAGCTGGAGAGCGTCGGACGGTTGGCGGGGGGCGTCGCTCACGACTTCAACAACCTTCTGACGGTGATCAACGGTTACAGCGATCTGGTCCTCGAGAGACTGGACTCCGGACACCCCTTGCGGCCGCAGATCGCCGCCATTCGCGATGCGGGCGGACGCGCGGCCAGCCTCACCCGCCAGTTGCTCGCCTTCAGCCGGAAGCAGATCATTCGACCCGAGGTGCTGGACCTGAGCGCGACGGTCGCCAACGCCGAGGACATGCTCCGCCGGTTGATCGGAGAAGACATCACCCTCGTCACCAAGTTCAGTCCCTCGCTGTGGCCTGTGCAGGCCGATCCGGACCAGGTTCATCAGGTGCTCATGAACCTGGCGGTGAACGCGCGGGACGCCATGCCCGGCGGCGGCACGCTGGTGATCGAGACCGCCAACGCCACGCTGGACGAAAGTCACGCCTGGGCGCACCACCCCAGCCCCAGCCCGGGCGCCTACGTCCTGCTGGCCGTCAGCGACGACGGCGCCGGCATGGATGAGGAGACCAGGAGCCACCTCTTCGAGCCGTTCTTCACGACCAAGGAGAGGGGAAAGGGCACCGGGCTGGGGCTGGCGACCGTTTACGGCATCGTCAAGCAAAGCGGGGGATGGATCTGGGTGTACAGCGAGGCCGGCAGAGGGACGACCTTCAAGATCTACTTCCCGCGGGTGGCCGGCCCCGTCACGGTGACCGAGGCGCCTGCGCCGCCGGCGACGCTGCGAGGCAGCGAGACCATCCTGGTGGTGGAGGATCAGGAAGAGGTCCGCAAGCTGGCGCTGGAATCGCTGCGGACTTACGGCTACCGCGTCATGGAAGCCGCCAACGCCGGCGAAGCCTTGCTGCTGTCGAAGCGTCATGACGGACCGGTCAATCTGCTGCTGACCGACGTGGTCATGCCCGGCATGTCCGGGCGGGAGCTGGCCGAGCAGTTGCAGCCGCTGCGGCCGGAGATGAAAGTGCTGTTCGTGTCGGGTTACACGGACAACGTCATCACCCACGGAGTTCTCGACTCCGGGGCGGCCTTCCTGGCGAAGCCATTCACGCCGGAGACGCTGGCGGCGAAGATCCGCGAGGTGCTGGGGCCACCGGAACGGGGATGAGCGCCCGCGCTTGACCAACTCTTGACATTGTCTCGACCGGCGTTCGACTTACGTACGGTATGCTGAAAAAAGATCCGCTCCGCTCAAACCATGCCGCTCCGCTCAGCAGTGTCGCATCCGCGCCGTCTGCTCCTCGCGCTGCTGCTGGTGATGCTCGTGCCTGCCGGCGCCCTGGTGTGGCTTGGATGGCGTCTGCACCAGCAGGACCGAGCGCTGGAAGGGCAGCAACTGCGGGAACGCAGCGAGCGGGTGGCCGACCGCATCGTGGCCGCGCTGCACCAGGCGCTGGCCGAAGAAGAGGCGCGGCTGGCCGGCCCCATACCTGGGCCGGCATCCCGACCGGACCGAGGGGCGCTCCTGGTGGTCTTCCGCGACCGCGCGGTGGAGGTCTTTCCCCGCAACCGCCTCTTGTATTACCCCGAGCCTGCCGTTTTTCCTGAGGCGCCCGCCAGCGTTTTTTCTTCCGGCGAGGAGATCGAATTCACCCGCGCGGACTACGTGCGGGCGATCGAGAGTTTCCGCCGGCTGGCCGGATCGCCGGACCCGGCGGTGCGCGCCGGAGCGCTGTTGCGCACAGCGCGGAATCTACGCAAGGCCGGCCAACTGGAGGCCGCCCTGTCCTCGTACGACTCGCTGGCCCGATACGGGACCGTCGCGGTGGGCGGCGTCCCGGCGGACCTGGCCGCCCGCCGCGCGCGTTGCACCGTGCTCGAACAGTTGAACCGCACCGACCAGCTCAGGGGGGAAGCACGCGGACTGAGGGAAGATCTCCTGGGCGGGCGGTGGCCCGTAGCGGGCGCCACCTGGGCGCAGTATGCCTCGGAAGTGAGTTCTTGGCTGGGCCAACCGGTGAAGCCAGCGCCTGAGGCCCTTGCTACCGCATCCGCGGTGGAGTGGCTTTGGAACAGGTGGAAGACAGGGCCGGATTCCGAGATCGCTCCCGCCGCCAGGCACTCGCTGTGGGTCGAGGGCGTGCCGGTCACCTTGCTCTGGAGGAGCAGCGGCGAGCGCCTCACCGCCCTGGTCGCCGGGCCCCGGCACCAGAATCAGGCCTGGTTCGACGGCTTCAAGCCTGTACTTGAGGCGGCCGGGACACGGGCGGCGCTGGTTGGCAGCGATCAGCGGGCGCACTTCGGGGCCGTGCCCGCCAACGGTGTTCCGCGTGTCCAGCGGGCGGCATCGGAAACAGGGCTGCCCTGGACCATCGTGGTGACCAACGCCGATCCGCGAGCCGCACTGGAGCAATTCTCCCTGCGCCGGCGGTTGTTGCTGGCCGGACTGGCTGCGCTGGCGGTGTTGGTATTGGCGGGCGGCGTGCTGATCGGGCGGGTGGTCGCGCGCGAGCTGGCCGTGGCGCGGCTCCAGTCCGATTTCGTCTCCGCCGTCTCCCACGAGTTCCGGACCCCGCTGACCTCGCTGCGGCAGTTCAACGAGATCCTGGCCGACGACCCCGAGCTGCCGGTCGGGAAGCGGGTGCGGTTCTACCAGGCGCAGACGCGCGCCACCGAGCGGCTGCACCGGCTGGTCGAGTCACTGCTGGATTTTGGCCGCATGGAGTCGCGGGCCAAGCTGTACCGCTTCGAGCGGCTCGACGCCGCTTCGCTCGTGCGCGAGGTGGCGGCTGAGTTCGGTAGAGAAGCGGCCGGGCGAGGCTTCGAGCTGGTCTCGGAGATTGCGGCCGAAGACGCCCCGGTCGAGGCCGACGCCGAGGCTCTCTCCCGCGCCGTCTGGAACCTGCTGGAGAACGCGGTGAAGTACTCCGGCTCGAGCCGCACGGTCTGGCTGAGCCTGGCGCGGGAGGACGGACGGATTGTGATCGGCGTGCGCGACCGGGGCTTGGGGGTCCCGCCGGGCGAGCAGAAGGAGATCTTTCGCAAGTTCGTGCGCGGCCGGGACGCATCCGCTCATTCCATCAAAGGAACGGGCCTCGGCCTGGCGATGGTGCGGCACATCGTCGAGGCCCATGGCGGCTCGGTGCGCCTCCAGAGCGCTCCCGGCGAGGGGAGCACCTTCACCATTCTGCTGCCCGCCAAGGACCAAGCATGACGCGAATACTGATTGTCGAAGACGAACCGGACATCGTGATGGGCCTGGAAGAAGATCTCCACACGCACGGCTACGAGGTGGGGACGGCGGCCGACGGCGAGGAAGGACTGCGCCGGGCGCTGGAGGGCGACTGGGACCTCATCCTGCTCGACGTGATGTTGCCGCGCCGCGACGGCTTCGAGGTGTGCCGCGAATTGAGGCGCGCGCGGCTCAAGACGCCGGTCATTATGCTGACGGCGAAAACGCACGAGGCCGAGAAAGTGCTCGGGCTGGAGCTGGGCGCCGACGACTACGTGACCAAGCCCTTCAGCCCGCGCGAGCTGCGCGCCCGCATCAAGGCCGTCCTGCGGCGTTTCGAGTCCGCCTCGCATGGCGTCCAGCGGTTCGGCGACTGCGAAGTGGATTTCGACCGCGCCGAGCTACGCCGCGGCGCGACGGCTGTCGAGACGACCGCGCTGGAGTTCCGGATCCTGGCGGCTTTCGTCGAGAGCCGCGGCCGGGTCCTGAGCCGCGACCAGCTCATCGAGATGGCCTGGGGACGCGACACCTTCGTGAGCCCGCGGGTGGTGGACACCCACATCCTCAACCTGCGGAAGAAGATCGAACCCGATCCGGCGGAGCCGCGCTACCTGGTGAGCGTGCGCGGCCTTGGGTACCGCTTCGATGGCTGAGCCGCTGGCGCGGCGGCCAGGGCGCGCTCGGCGCGCCGGGGGCCGCGAGAACTCCACCGAATCTGGACACTGGCTCGGCATGAACTCGACTTCGGGTCGCTACAGTTGTCTCAAGGAGCCGAAGTGAGGCAAATGAAACGGGAGTTTCTGATCGGGTTGATCGCGGTCGCGCTGGCGGCCGGCCAGGGCGCCGCGCCGGGCCAGAAGAGCGGTCAGCCGGAAGCGATGCTGCGGGCGGCCATGGACAAGGAGACGGTGGACGGCGACCTGAAAGCCGCCATCGAGGTGTACCGGAAGATCGTCCAGCAGGGCGGCGGCCGGGCGACCGTGGCCAAGGCGCTGCTCCGCATGGGGCAATGCCAGGAAAAGCTGGGTCAGGCCGAGGCGCGCAAGGCCTACGAGCGCCTGGTGCGCGAGTTTAGCGACCAGCGCGAAACCGCCGCCGAAGCGCGCACCCGGCTGGCGGCGCTGGGCGCGTCGCCGGCGCCGCGATCTGAGGGAATGGTGGCCCGCCAGTTGTGGTCCGGGAAGGGCGTGCATGCGCGGCCGGCCCTCTCGCCCGACGGAAGATTCTTCGTGTTCACGGACGACGCCACCGGTGACTTGACGCTGCGCGAGATCGCCACCGGCCAGATGCGGCGGTTGACCCGGCAGAGCGCGCCCTGGACCTACTGGGCCGAGTCCCCGGCCGTCTCCCCCGACGGGAAGCAGGTCGCTTACGGCTGGAACCACAAGCAACGCTTCCACGCCCGCCAGGCGCCCTGGGCCGAGCTTCGCGTGGTTTCGGTGAACGGCGATGAGCCGGAACCGCGTGTCCTTTTGCGAGATGCGGCCTTCCGGTCGATCCAGCCCGTGGCCTGGTCGCCGGACTCGACACAGATTCTGGCGGTCGTTTCGCAACCGGAGTCTGCCGGTAAGATGGACTTCCGGATCGTCTGGATCTCGCTGGGCGACGGTTCGGTGCGGCTGGTCCACTCCCTGGGGTGGCGCGCTCCGGGTGAGGTGAGCCTTTCGCCCGACGGCCGCTATATCGTCTATTCCGCGACCGCGACGACCGAGTCGCCGGAGTCGGACATCTTCCTGGTGAGCGCCGACGGAGGCAGTCCGATTGGGCTGGTGGAACACCCGGCCGATGACTTCGGGCCGGTCTGGACCCCCGACGGTTCGCGAGTCATCTTCGCCAGCAACCGGGCGGGAAACACCGGCGCCTGGGCCGTCACGGTGGCTGATGGCAAGCCGCAGGGGCCGGCGGAGCTGGTCAAGGCCGACCTCGGGCGCATCATGCCGATCGGATTCACGCGCGAGGGATCGTATTACTACGGGCTGATCACGAGACTGCAAGACGTCTGGGCGGCAACGCTCGATCCTGCGACCGGCAAGGCGCTGGGCCCGGTCGAACGGCTCTCTGAGCGCGTCGTGGGCTCGAACGGAGGGCCGTCCTGGTCGCCTGACGGGCGCTTCCTTGCCTACTACTCCGGCCGCGGCCGCGCCGTCACCGGCACGCCTGGCATCGTCATCCGAAACACCCGGACAGGGGAAGAACGCGATCTCTCGCCCGGGCTCAACCCGGGCGGCCCCGTCCGCTGGTTCCGGGACGGCCGCTCGCTTCTCGTCCCGGCGAGCGATAACCGGTCCCGCCTCTCCTTCCACCGCGTGGATACGCAAACGGGCGCGGCCACGCTGCTCCACGGCCCAATCGACAACCAGGTGAGCGGCCACCTCGGCCTCAGTCCTGATGGAACGACGATCTACTACCAGATTGCCGACCGGCCGAACGAGCGCTTTTTCGTGCGCGCGCTGGATGTGGCTTCGCGCCAGGAGCGGGAGGTCTGCCGGATGGCGGATGTGCGCATGGCGGTGAGCATGGCCCTTTCGGGCGACGGCCGCCGTCTGGCTTTGGCCGTGTTGAGTGAGGACCGGCGCGCTACATCGATTCGGGTCGTGCCTGTCACGGGTGGCGAAGTGCGGGAGATTTTCCGTGCTGAACCCGCCGAAGAAGCGAACCGGCAAGGCGGCATCGCCTGGACGCCCGACGGGCGCTACGTGATCTTTGAGAGGCCCGCCTCAGGGGACAAGCAAGAACTGTGGCGGGTCCCCGCGGACGGCGGAGCGGCGGAATCCCTGGGACTGATGATGGACCAGATCACCCACCCCAGCCTTCATCCGGACGGAAGCCGGATCGCCTTCACCGCCGCGAGCGGCGCCCGCGAAGTCTGGATGCTCACGAACCTCCTGGCCAGGCTCGCGCCTGGCCCGGCGCATCCGGCTGGGTTCTCCGTCCGGCAGGTGTGGAGCCATGCGATTGACGCCTGGGGCACACCGTCCGCGGACGGCCGCTACCTCTCGTTTGTCGATTGGACGACTGGCGACCTGGCCGTTCGGGATCTCACCACCGGGCAGAACCGGCGGCTCACCAATAAAGGTCCCTGGGAAACGCGCGACGCGGAGGCCGAGGGAAACGTCCTCTCGCCTGACGGCAGGCAGGTCGCCTTCGGCTGGAACCAATACAAGGCGAATAAGTACGAACTGCGCGTGATCAATACCGACGGGACCGGCGAGCGGGTTCTATACCAGAGCCTCTACGTGGAGCCGCACGCCTGGACTCCCGACGGGAGGAGTATCATAGCGAACATCTCCCCGCAGAGGCAGCAGAGCCGGATCGCGCTGATTTCGGTAGCGGACGGGACAGCGCGCATCCTCAAACCCCTGGATTCGCGCTGGCCTGGTGATATGAGCGTGTCTCCCGACGGTCGCTACCTTGCCTACGACACGCGACCGGACCCCAACACCCCGGCCGGCGACATTTTCCTGCTGGATCTGGCCGCCGGTTCGGGCGAACCCGGTTCGGGCGAGCCGCCGGAGACGCCCTTGGTGGCGCATCCCGCCCACGACCAGGTGCTCGGCTGGTCGCCCGATGGCCGCTACATCCTGTTTGCCAGCGATCGCAGCGGAACCACCGGCGCCTGGCTGCTGCCGGTGGCGAATGGGAAACCGTCCGGTCCCCCGGTATTGGTGAAGCCCAATATGGGCGAGGTCGTTATCCCGATGGGGTTTACCGCGCGGGGGTCGTACTTCTACGGTGTCAGAGACAATCTGGTGGACGCGCGGATCGGGACGCTGGAACCGGATGGGTTCCAGCTTAAGGGCCCGCCCGCGCCGGTCGCCCTCCGCGGGGCCACCAGCCATCCGGTGTGGACCGCCGACGGGAGGTACTTGGCATACCGTTCCGGCCAGCGGGCGCTCATGATCCGGGCGGAGGATTCGGGCGAGGAGCGCGAGCTGGCGCCGCAACTGGCGCAATTCGAGCGGTTCACCTGGCACCCCGACGGTCGCTCGCTGCTCGTAACCGGCATTTCCAGAGCCAAACGGGCGGGCGTCTTCCAGGTGGACGTAACGACCGGCGAAGCAACCGAGATTGTGCGGAGCGGGCCTTCCGGGGGCAGGCATGCCGTGTTGTCACCGGACGGGAGGACGCTCTACTACACGCAGCCGGGGAGTTGGCACGGCGTGGCTGCCCGCAACCTGGCGACCGGCGAGGAGCGCGTAGTCTACCGCGCGGAGGAAGGCAGCGATGGGATCTGGACCTGGTCACTGTCTCGGGATGGGCGATTCCTGGCGCTGGGCCTGCCAAGGGCGATCCGGATCGTGCCGGCCGCCGGCGGCGAGTTCCGCGAGCGGATCCGGCTTGGCGAAGTCGGAACCGGGAAGTTCTTCGGGGTGGACTGGACTCCGGACGGGCGCTATCTTGTGGCTGCCGTGTCGATCAGGGAGGATAAAAAACACCATGAATTGTGGCGCATTCCGGTAGAGGGCGGCGAGCCGCAGAAAGTCTCCCTTCCCGGCAACTACATTGCGTGGCCTCGATGGGCTGGCCTGCGCGTCCACCCCGACGGGCTCCGGTTCGCTCTCACGTCCGTCACCATGAAGCAGGATGTCTGGGCGATGGAGAACTTCCTGCCGGCCGAGCGGGCGGCGCGTTGAGGCCGGTAGCAGGCGCGGCCGCTAGCGCGTGGTTTTACCTGCGGCGATTTCCTCCAGTGTCCGCCGCAGGATCGGCAGGATCGCCCTGTCCTTCTCGCCCGCGGTCTCTTCCTTTACCTGGATCAGAGTCGCGAGGTCAAGCACGCGTATTCGAACGCCGGCGCCTGCCCGCATCTCGACCGCATGATCGAGGAGTCGTGCGTAGTCGTGCCCTTTGCCAACGGCTCCCAGCAGGTCCAGAGGACCGTAGCGGGTCATCATGAGCTGGTGCCCCGGAGAAGACAGGTGCGAGGGCCCAGGCTTGAGCTTAATGTCACTTACTTTGCAGTACAAAGTGACCGGGCATGGGGTCGGCCGGCGGTT
>JBBTDS010000589.1:0-3161 GCA_038060875.1 Acidobacteriota bacterium
AAGGAACCAGCTTGGCGGCATGAGCCGCCCTCCTTCATATCTCGGTACTCTCAAGGAACCCCTCAAGATTAACGTAAACTGCATTGGTGGAGGAGATATGGCCGACCGCATTTCACGCCGCACATTCACCGCCGCTTGTTTCTCGATTCTCGGGTCCAGAAAGGCGTCAGCCCAATCCTGGCAGGACCAGCGAGTGGACATCCATCCCGCCGTTGAGATCGGCGCCATCCGCCCCGAACTCCACGGCCACTTCGCCGAACACCTAGGCACCTGCACTTACGGCGGCCTGTGGGTGGGCAGGGATTCGTCCATCCCGAACATCAATGGCCACCGCAAGCAGGCGGTTGAGTATCTGCGCCAGGTCGGCATCCCCGTGCTGCGCTGGCCGGGCGGCTGCTTCGCCGACGACTATCACTGGCGCGACGGCGTCGGCCCGCTCGCCAAACGCCCGAAGACCGTCAACATCCACTGGGGCAACTACACCGAGGACAACAGCTTCGGGACGCACGAGTTCATCGAGCTGTGCCGGCTGATCGGCGCCGAGCCGTACCTGGCCGGCAACGTCGGCAGCGGCACGCCCCAGGAGATGCGCGACTGGGTCGAGTACTGCAACTATCCCACCGGCAGTTCGCTGGCCGACGAGCGCGCCGCCAACGGCTCCCGCGAGCCGTTCCGCGTGCGCTACTGGGGCGTGGGCAACGAGAACTGGGGCTGCGGCGGCCAGATGACGCCCGAGGAGTACGCCGCCCACTACCGCCGCTTCGCCACCTACCTGCGGACCTTCGGCGACACCCGGCTGTTCCTGATCGCCTGCGGCCCGAGCAGCAACGACACCAACTGGTCCCGCCGTTTCATGGACACGATGCAGCAGCGCCGCCGCTTCCAGTTGCACGGCTTCGCCATGCACTTCTACTCCCGCGGGCCGAATTACTCCACCAAGTTCACCGTGGAGAACATGCGCGAGCAGTTCGCCACCTTTGCCGAGATGGAGCGGGCCGTGCTTCAGCAGCGCGCGCTGCTCGATGGCTACGATCCCGACCGCAACATCGGCCTGCTCGTGGACGAGTGGGGCGTCTGGGACCGCATGGCGCCCGAGGAAGAGAAGCGCTACGGGCGGCTCTGGCAGCAGATCACCCTGCGCAGCGCGCTGGCGGCCGCGCTCGGCCTCAACGTCTTCCATCGCCAGGCGGAGAAGCTCGTCATGTGCAACATCGCCCAGACGGTCAACGTGCTCCACTCGCTGCTGTTGACCGACGGCGACCGCTGCATCCGCACCCCGGCCTACTACGCCTTCGAGCTGGCCAAGCCGCACCGCTCGAAAACCGCGGTGCGCATCGAGCCGCGGATGACGTCGCCTTTCGACCTGTCGGTCTCCGCTTCCCGCCAGGGCAACGAGCTGGTCCTCACCCTGGTCAACCCGAAGCACGACGTTGGCCTGCGGGTGAACTGCGCGCTCTCGTCCGGCTCGGCCGCCGAAGTCAAGGCGCGCATCCTCCACGACCAGGACCTCAACGCTCACAACACCTTCGACAACCCCGACCGGCTTGTGCCGCGCGACCACCCGGCCAGCGCCGCCGGCCAGACAGTGAAACTGGAGCTGCCGCCGCTGTCCATGGCCACCGCCATCGTGCGGCTGGCGCGCGTATGACGGGCGGGCTTATCAGCCTTGCGCTGCTCGCCGGCTGCGCGTTGGCGGCGCAGGTTTCCATCCGCGTTGACGCGCGGAAGACCAGGGGCGAGCTGCGGCCCGTGTACGCCTTCTTCGGCTACGACGAGCCGAACTACACCTACATGAAGGACGGCCGCAAGCTCCTGTCGCAACTCGCCGAGCTGAGTCCCGTGCCGGTCTACGTGCGGGCCCACAATCTCCTGATCACCGGCGACGGCACGCCGGCTCTGAAGTGGGGATCGACCAACGCCTACACCGAAGACGCCTCCGGCCGCCCGCGCTTCGACTGGACCATCCTTGACCGCATCTTCGACAGCTACATCGAGCGCCGCATGAAGCCGCTGGTCGAGATCGGCTTCATGCCCGAGGCGCTCTCCGTCAAGCCGCAGCCATACCAGCACAGCTTCAGCCTCGACAAGCCGCGCACGCCGATCTGGACCGGCTGGGCGTACCCGCCGAAGGATTACGGCAAATGGGCTGAGCTGATCTACCAGTGGGTGCGTCACTCGGTCGAGCGCTACGGGCGCGCCGAGGTCGAGAGCTGGCTGTGGGAGGTCTGGAACGAGCCCAACATCGGCTACTGGCAGGGCACGCCGGAGGAGTACTTCAAGCTCTACGACTACACGGCCGATGCGGTCAAGAGGGCGCTGCCCGTGGCCCGCATCGGCGGCCCGCACTCCACCGGTCCGGGCAGCGAGCAGGCGGCGAAGTTCCTGCGCGCCTTCCTGGAGCACGCGGTGCACGGGAAGAACTACGCCACCGGCGCCACCGGCTCGCCGCTCGACTTCGTCGGCTTCCACGCCAAGGGCCGGCCGCAAGTCGTCGAGGGCCACGTCCGCATGGGCATCTCCGCCCAGCTCACCGACGTCCACCGCGGCTTCGAAATCGTCGCGTCGTTTCCGCAGTTGCGCGGCAAGCCCGTCATCATTGGCGAATCCGACCCCGAGGGATGCGCCGCCTGCTCGGCCCGCGTCTATCCTCAGAACGCTTACCGCAACGGGACGCTCTACCCCAGCTACACGGCGGCGTCCTTCGCCAGGAAGCACGACCTGGCGGGGCGTCACGGCGTGAACTTCCTCGGCGCCGTCACCTGGGCCTTCGAGTTCGAAGACCAGCCGTGGTTCGACGGCTTCCGCTCGCTGGCCACCAACGGCATCGAGAAGCCGGTGCTGAACGTGTTCCGCATGTTCGGGCTGATGGGCCGGCAGCGGGTGGAGGCCGTGAGCACCGGCGCGGTCGCCCTGGATGAGATCACCAAGGCGGGAGTGCGCGGATCGCCCGACGTCGGCGCGCTCGCCAGCCGCGGGGAACGCAGCGTGACCATCATGGTGTGGCACTACCACGACGACGACGTGGCCGGCCCCGACGCCGAAGTCGCGCTGGAGGTGGCCGGGCTCTCGGAAACGCGCGTGCTGCTCCATCACTACCGCGTGGACCGCGACCACAGCAATTCCTACGAGGCTTGGAAGCGCATGGGCTCGCCGCAGCAACC
>JBBTDS010000590.1:0-5512 GCA_038060875.1 Acidobacteriota bacterium
AATGGCACGTTAACCTGATCCAGGCCTTCGAAGGCGCCCTGAGCGCCGGCAAAGAGCGGCGTCAACTCGCGGCCGCCGACTCTGACGGAGACCGCAGTGAGGCCGGGGCGGTTACGGATTCCAGTGCCGAACAGAATCAGAATCGCCTCCTCACCCTCGGGGCCGAAGTCGAATGGCGCCGCCTGACAGTTCCCGCCAGTCGCATCGCACCGGAAAGCCAGTTCGGTACTGATGACGCTCTCCCCGCGCACTCGCGTCACGAGCGCTGCCGCTGCCCCCCTGCCGTCGGCGTTGGCGGCGAACAAGCCCGGGGACACCGGGACGATCTGAATCTCAACTGTCGCGGACCCGCCGTCAAGACGGCTCACGGTCAGCGTCGCCGAGCCTGAGCGTGACTCGGCCGGCACCAGGAAATTGACCTGCCCGGGAGCGACAAATAGCAGGTGCGCCGGACGCTGGGTTCCCATGCTATCGGTGAGGGTGACCGTCGTGCCGTCAAGAGACGCCGGCAAGGGCGTGCCGGATGCCTGAGCAAGCGCCGGCGCGAGATTCCGGCCGAACAGCGCGAACCAGGCATCCGGAGCAAGGGGGCGGCCCCCAAGGAAGCTGGCGGCATTCGACAGCCCGGCGGCGGTCATCTGAGGAACGCGAGCCAGCAAGTCAGCCGCGGCCGCGGGAAAATCGGTGGCTTCATCGCGGCCACGGCAGCTCCAGAAGCAAAGGCCGTCATAACCGCCTTGCCGGGCCGCCCGAAGATAGTCACCGGTCTTGATTCGGCTCTTCGCAGTCGGAACCTCGGTCACCATGACAGGCTGGTCCAACTGGAGGTCGCGGCTCGCCCGCCAGGGAAACGGCTCGGGATCGGAATCGTAGTAGTGAAACGAGTGAAGGGTGAGGCCCAGATCTTTCCAGAGCTGGACCCAGGAGCGACGCGCGCTGCCCACGGTAACGCCATGCCGAGTGAACCGGCGAACGGAATCGGCGCAGAGCCGGACGAACTCCCGCATTTCGCTCAAGGCGACAGGGTCGTGCTCTTGAAGATTCGGCTGAAAGCCGGTTATGCCCGTGGAAACCCATTCCGGCTCGTTAATGCATTCCCAGGCGAGGATCGAAGAATGGTTGCCGTACCGTTGCAGGAGAGGTTCGATGGCCCGGTCGAGAAGAGTCTGCCGCACGGCAGGCCCCCTGATCACGTAGCTGCGGCCACCGAGTTGCACGCCGCTTTCCTGTCGTGCCCGGCTGAACCAGGTGAAATCCAGAAGCACCGGAACGAGCAGCACCTGCGCCTGCCCGGCAGAGCTAACCAGCGCGTCGAAATCGCGGAAGACGCGATCATCCAGTCTCTGCACGCTGCCATCGGCGGCCCAGACAATGCCCGACCGGCCATCAACCAGCAGGAAGACCCGTACAATGCTCCGCGGTGCGCCCATTCCCAAGGCGAGGTCCCGAATTGCCCGGAAGTTCTTCTCCAGCAGCGGGACCTCGAAGTCGTAGATGATTGGGGGATTGGCCTCCAGGACGAATCGTTCCAGGTAGAACTGACCTTGAATCCTGGCGGTCGGGGAGGCGGAATTGGTCCCGATCTTGAAGCCGACCAGGGCGACGCGGGTCGCGTCAAACGAGCCAAACCGTTGCCCAGGGCCCGAAGTGCTCACGCCGAACGACAGATCAACGCATCTTCCTTCCCAGGCCGGGTCGATGTTCATCCAATCGCTGTAAAGCGAAGGGAACTCATTGCGGATCCGGGATTTGAACAGGAACTGGAACCCGTTTCGAGCGCTGTCCGGACCCGCACTTCCGGGAGGAAAACAGAGACGCAGCCTCGCCGTGACCCCTTCCAGGGACATAAGCGCGTTCGCCTCGACCTTCGGGCAGGCGACCGGGAGACTAATCAGGGCCTCCGTATAAACCTCGCCATTAGCAAGGTTGGGGTGCTGGCCAACGCAATTGGCCGTGATGGCCAGCGCCGGGCGTCCGGAGATCGGGTTTGAGGCAACCCGCTGAACATCGGTGAAGCACTGCGAGTTGACATAGGTCTCCGCGACGAAGCCCTCCGTGGAGAAGCCGCGGCAGCCCCATGCGTTGCAGCCCAGGTCGCCGTAGTGGACGAAGGGCAGGTTTCCCCCTATCGGCAACGCCGGCCCATTCACGGCAGGCCTGACCGGTTCAGACAAGGCAGCCAGGACTTCCGCGGGCACGGGCCCGTAGGAGAGCGGCCCCTGGCCGGCAGAGAGCCAGCGAGCCCCAAGAACCAGAGCGACGAGGAACCGAACCAGGAACATACATCTCACCCGATCTCGACCAGCCCGGCGCGGAACTCCTCGACGGCTTCGCGGATCACCTCGACGCCGAGGCCGGGGCCGGTGGGGACCGCGATCGAGCAGTCGGCCGGATCCATCGCGAGCGCGGGGCGGGTGAGCAGCTCGCGCAGCGGGTTCTCGGTCTGGTCGAGCTCCATCAGGGCGGGCTGGGCGACCAGAGCGCCGGTGAGCGGTGGGCAGGCGCTCATCCAGTGCAGCGTGGCCGCGGTGCGGAGCGCCGTGCCCCAGTTGTGCGGGATCAGGCGCAGATGGTTCAGCCAGCACAGGTAGGAAAGGACGCGCGCGCCGGTCAGGCCGGCCACCTCGACATCGGGCTGCACGATGTCCACCGCGCGTGGCTGGATGTAATCGCGGATCACGCGGTCCAGGGAGCCGGTCTCGCCGGCGGCCAGCGGAATCCGCAGCGCCTGCTTGAGGCGCGCGTAGCCGGCCAGGTCGCCGGCCGGCAGCGGCTCTTCCCACCAGAGCGGATCGAACTCCTCCAACCTGCGCCCGAGCGCGAGCGCCGTGCCCGCGTCGTAGGCGCAGTTGGCGTCCACCGCGAGGCCGGTTCCGGCGCCGATGGCCTCGCGCACCGCCCGGACGATGCGCAGGTCGAGCTCGGGATCGAAGCCGACCTTCATCTTCATGGCGGTGAAGCCGGCGGCTTTCCACCCGCGCGCTTCTTCGGCGAGACCCTCGGCCAGGTCGGGCCAGTCCTTGCGGTAGAGCGCGGTGCAATAGACCTGGACGCGGTTGCGGTACTGGCGCCCGAGCAGCCGCGAGACGGGCACGCCGAGCGCTTTGCCGGCCAGGTCCCACAAGGCCACGTCGAGGCCGGGAGCGGTGGGCTCGCCCAGCCTGCGCTGCTCCGCGGCCGGCACGCGCAGCTCGTTATAGATGGCTTCCACCTCGAACGGCGAGCGGCCCAGGACGATCTCCGGGGAGCGCGTCAGCAGCTCGCGGCCGAAGGCGCCCTCGCCCCAACCGGTCAGCCCGTCGTCGGTGGTCACCTCGACCAGCGTGGCCGAGCGGCTGGCGGTCCAGCGCAAAGACCATCCGAAGCGCTGCTGAAGCGGCGCGGTGAGGATGTGCGCCTTGACCGAGCTGATGCGGCCCGGCGGCGCCGGCGAGCCGCGCTCCCGCAGGGCGCTCAGCAGCGGCAAAACAGGTTCCATGGGGGCGGCAGATTCTCAGCGCCGGGGGCCAGAACCGGGAAACGTTCCGTCTGTCCCCGGTTTTTTGAGGAACTCACGTGCCACGTCGGCGGGCCGGCGGTGGTTGCCGTCCACCTCGTAGTTCAGCTTCCGCATCGTCTCCTGGGAGAGCTTGCCTGAGAGCGCAGTGAGCGCCTCGCGCAGGCCGCGGTGCGCCTCCAGCGCCTCCGAGCGCACCACCACCGCAGCCTGGCAGGGCGAGAAGGCGCCCTTGTCGTCGCGCAGAACCTTCAGGTCCCGCGCCACCAGCAGCCCGTCGGTGGAGTTGACGGCGGCCATGCTCACCTGCTTCTTCTGGAGCGCCTGGTAGAGAAGGTTCGGCGTCAGCGTCCTGGGCGCGGCGGTCAGGCGGATCTCGTAGACTTTCATCAGCGCCGGCAATCCGTCCGTACGGGTCAGGAATTCCTGGTCCACGCCGAGGACCCAGCCGGAGCTGAGGCGCGCCGCGTCGCTCAACGTTTCCAGAGCGTGCTCCCTCGCATCCGCGCCGCGCACGACCATGGCCACATCGCTGCTGAAGCCCAGCGGTTCCAGCCACTGGAGGCGGAACCGGCTGCGGTATTCACTGCGTACCCGCTCCAGCACCACCTCGGCCCGCGACTCCGGCGGCAGCTTCAGAACGCTGGTGAGGGCCGTGCCGGTGTACTCGGGATAGAGATCGACTTGGCCGGTCATCAGTGCCTGATGGGCCATCACCGTACCGCCGAGCTCGGGACGGCGTTCCACTGTCTGCCCCAGCCGGCGCTCCAGGTGCTGAGCCAGCACCTCTCCCAGGATGGCCTGCTCGGTGGGGTTCTTCGAGCCAACGCGCAACGGGCGCTCCCGGCTACAGCCGGCGAGGAACAGCAGGCCGGCCCCGAGCGTTGCCCGTCTGGTCAGCGTGGTAGTGAACACCCCGCAATTATACCTGGACAGGCAGGAACGGCCCGTGGGCCTTCTGCCGGCCGGAGGAGGCGGCCCAGCGGCCGGGGATGGCCGCCGAACAAGCGGGGCAGCGGCCCTCAGGGGTCAGCCGGTAGTCGAGGATGCGATATCCGCGGCGCCGGACCAGCGGCTCGCCGCAGGCGGCGCAGCAGGTGTCCTCCATGCAGTCCACCTGGCCGGGCAGGTTGCCGGCGTAGACGTAGCGCAGGCCGGCGCGCCGCCCGATGGCGGCAGCGCGGACCAGGTCCTCGGGCGAGGTGTTCGCCGGCCCGGTCAGCTTGTAGTCCTTGTGGAAGGCGGTGACGTGCCAGGGTATGTCCGGCGAGATGCCGGCCAGGAAGTCCGCCATCTCCCGCAGCTCTTCCTCCGAGTCGTTGAAGCCGGGCACAACCAGCGTCACCACCTCCAGCCAGAAGCCCATCTCGTAGATGCTCCGCAGGCTGGCGAGGATGGGTTCGAGCCGCCCGCCCAGCTCGCGGTAGCTGGGGTCGCGGAAGCTCTTCAGATCGACCTTGAACAGGTCGAGCCATGGCCGCAGGTACTCCAGCACCTGGGGCGTGGCGTTGCCGTTGGAGACGAAGCCGGTGAGCAGCCCGGCGGCGCGCGCCAGCTTGAACACGGCCACCGCCCACTCGGCGGTGATGAGCGGCTCGTTGTAGGTGCTGACGATGGCGTTGGCGCCCTGCGCAACCGCATTCTCGACGAGCTGTTCCGGCGTGACCCGCATCAGCGGCGCCACCGCCTCCTGGTCGCGCAGCGCCTGCGAGGTGACCCAGTTCTGGCAGTAGGAGCAGTGCAGGTCGCAGCCCAGCATGCCGAAGCTGAAGGCCAGCCCACCCGGGAGCGCGTGGAAGAAGGGTTTCTTCTCGATCGGGTCGCACTGTGCGCCGGCGACGTAGCCCCACGGCACATACAGCTTGCCGCCGCGGTTGAAGCGCACCTTGCAGACGCCGGGCTGGCCGTCGAAGATGGGGCAGCAGTGACCGCAGGCGTAACAGCGAATGCGGCGGGAATCCAGCGGCTCCCAGAGACCGCCTTCGCGGGTGTTGGCGGCCAGAACTTCGGCCAGCG
>JBBTDS010000591.1:0-6327 GCA_038060875.1 Acidobacteriota bacterium
AAAACGATGGTCTGCCCCACGGGTGGACAAGGCGAAAACTAAGTGGCATTGGGCTTCAGCCGGTCGGCCGGCATCAGCCGGCCCCCACCTACGGCTGGTGCGCGCAGCGGGGGTCCTCCGCCAGGTAGTCGCCGCTCAGGGCGTAGGCGCGGGAGCGGGAGCCGCCGCAAAGGTTCTTGTACTGGCACAGCCCGCACTTGCCGCGCAACAGCGAGGTGTCGCGCAGCACGTGGAACAGCGGCCCGTTGCGGTAGGCATCGACCAACGAACGGCGGCGCACGTTGCCCGAGGAGATGGGCAGGAAGCCGCTCGGGTAGATCTCGCCGGTGCGCGAGATGAAGACGAATCCCCGGCCGCTGTTGATGCCCATCGAGCGGTTCAGCGGGTGGTTGGCGTCCGGGCGCCGCTGGCCGTTGCCGTCCCCCTTGCGGCGCTGGGCCGCGTAGCGGCGGTAGTGCATGGCCTCGGTGGTCTTGATGACAAAAGGCGCGCGCTGGGAGCGCTCGTACATGAAGCCGAAGACGTCTTCAAACTCGGCCGCGGTCAACTCGTCCTCGGAGCGGGCGCGGCCGGTGGGTACCAGGAAGAAGACGTCCCACATGTCGGCGCCGGCGCGCTCGACCAGGTCGGCCATCTCATCCAGGCGCCGGTAGTTGTGCCGGCTCACGGTCGTATTGACCTGGGTGGAGAGCCCCACCCGCCGGCATTCCTCCAACGCGAACATGGCGCGGGCGTACGAACCGGAAACGCCGCGGAAGCCGTCGTGGCTCTCCGCGTCCACGCCGTCCACGCTGATCGAGATCCGCGCGACGCCCACCCGCTTGAAACTGGCGACAGCCTCGCCGGTCAACAGCGGCGTAGGGCTGGGTGAGGCGGTGGTGCGCAACCCTATCCGCACGCTGTGCTCCAGCAGCGGGAGCAGGTCGGGCCGCTTCAACGGGTCGCCGCCGGTGAAGATCATCAGTGGGTCGCCGAATTGCTTGATCTCATCCAGCAGGCGGACGCCCTCGTCGGTGGTTAGCTCCAGCGGGTGCCGGATGGGATCGGCCGAGGCGCGGCAGTGGATGCAGGCCAGGTCGCAAGCGCGAGTCACTTCCCAGATCACCAGAAACGGCGCCTGATCGAAGTTCTTCATTTGGGACGAACCTCCCCGCAGGCCGGCGAGTGACCCCGGCCCCTCTTTCCATTGTAGTGGCAACTTCGCCCCGGCTGCCAGGCAGCCCCGACGACGGACACGCCCAGGACGATGCTGAAAAACGCCCCGGCAAGTCGGGAGACTTACCCCACTCAGGCCTGCGCGGTCCGGATCCGATCGGGCGCATGGAGGCCGTAGCGGCGGATCTTGTGGTAAAGGGTGACCCGGTCGATCCCCAGCGCCTTGGCCGCCTGGGTCTGGTTCCAGGCGAAATCCTCCAGGACGCGGACGATGTGCTTGCGCTCCAGGGCCTCGATGGTTCGGTCTTCGCCGCCGTTCGGAGGATGGTTCAGCGCCAGGTCGTGTGCCCGCACCAGCGGCTCGTGGCCCACCACCACCGCCCGCTCCACCAGGTTCTCCAGTTCCCGCACATTGCCCGGCCAGGGGTGGCCGATCAGCAGGTCGAGGGCGGCGCGGTCGAAGCCGGTGAAGCGGCGGTTCATCTGCTTGCTGTACTTGTCCAGGAAGTGGTCGGCCAGCAGCAGGACGTCGCCGTGGCGCTCCCGCAACGGCGGCAGATGGATGGTCAGCACGTTCAGCCGGTAATAGAGGTCAGTGCGGAAACGCCCCGCGGCGACCAATTCGGTCAGGTCGCGGTTGGTGGCGGCGATGACGCGGCAATCGACTTTGACCGGCTGCGAGCCCCCCACCCGCGTCAGGGCCCGATCCTGGAGCACCTGGAGCAGGTCGGCCTGGGTTTTCAAGCCGATCTCGGCGATTTCGTCCAGCAACACCGTGCCGCCCATGGCCGCCTCGAGTTTCCCTTGCTTCCGGTAGTGAGCGCCGGGGAAGGCGCCCTTTTCGTGGCCGAACAGCTCGCTCTCAATGACGGCCTCGCCAAGCGCCCCGCAGTGCACCACCACCATCGGCTGGTCGCGGCGCGGGCTGAGGCGGTGGATGGCGCGCACGACCATTTCCTTGCCGGTGCCGCTCTCCCCCACGATGAGCACGCCGCAATCGACGCCGGCCACCGTCTCGATCTGCTCGCGCACGCGCTCGATCGCCTGGCTCTGGCCGACCAGTTCGGCCGAGGATTCGGCCAGTTGCTGGCGCAGCAGGCGGTTCTCCCGCTTCAACCGGTGTTGCTCCAGCGCGTTGCGGGCCACCACCGAGAGGTCGTCGGGGTCGAACGGCTTGGTGACGTAGTCGAAGGCCCCGTGCTTGAGGGCGCGCACCGCGCTGTCCACCGAGGCGTAGGCGGTCATCATAATCACCGCCGGCGGGTCCTGGTCCGCGCGGATCCTCTCCAGCAGTTCCAGCCCGTCGATGCCGGGCATGCGGATGTCGGCGATGACCAGGTCGGTCTCGTGGGCCGACAGCCGGGCCAGGGCATCGGCGGCGCTGGCGGCCGCATCGACCTGGTGGCCTTCCTCGGTGAACCAGTGGACCAGCGAGTCGCGGACCACGGGCTCATCGTCAACGATCAGAATGGAGGACTTCTCCTGGATCATGGACGTGCTCCTCTTCGTTCGGTTCAACTCCCGCTGCCGCCACCGGCAGCAAGACGTGGAAGGTGGTCTCGGGACCTGTTTCCACCTGGATCTCCCCGCCGTGCCGTTTGACGATCCCGTAGGCGACCGCCAGCCCGAGACCCACACCGGAAGCTTCCTGCTTGGTGCTGAAGAAAGGCTCGAAAATGCGCGGCAGTACCGCGCTGGGGATCGGCGGGCCGTTGTTGGTGATGGCGATGTCCAGCCGGCCGCCGGGGGCCAAGCCGGCGCTAATCCGCAGCCCGCTTCCGCCCGGCTCCCGCGCGCTCAGCGCATCCAGCGCATTGACCACGATGGCCGTCAACACCTGCTGGACCTGCGAGGCGTCGCAGTGGAGTTCAGGCAGCTCCGGGATCTCGCACACCACCTCGACCGGTTGCGTTTCAAACCGGTGCCGGACGACCGCCAGCGTGCGATCGACGATCGTCTTCACCTCGGCCGGGGCCATTTCGGTGTTCTGCTTGCGCGCGAACGCCAGCAGGTTACCGGCGATCTGGCCGCAGCGCCGGCTCTCGCGCTGGATGGTCCGCGCCCACTCCAGCGCCGGCCCGCTGAGGGCCGCCGACTTTCCCAGCAGCCGGGCGTAAGTGGAGATGCCGGCCAGCGGGTTGTTGATCTCGTGAGCGACGGCCGCCGCCAGCTCGCCCAGCGAGGCCAGTCTCTCGGTGTGGATCAGCTTCTCCTGGGCGGCCTCCAACTCCCGCGTCTTGCGCTCGATGCGCTCTTCCAGCGTGCGATTGGCCGCTTCCAGTTCTCCGGCCATGTGGTCGAAGGCGCCGGCCAGCGCGCCGATCTCGTCGCGGCGCCGGAGGCCGAAGCGGTAAGCCAGGTTACCGGAGGCCAGCCGGTTCACGCCGGCAATCAGTCCGCGGACCGGCCGGCTGACCAGCAGCCAGACCAGCAGGCTGCCGAGGGTGATCAGCAGCGCGGCTGAGAACAGGAGTTGGGCCCGCATGCGGCGCTCGTGGGCGGCCAGGGCCTCGTCCACCCGCTCCAGCGACAGCACCACGTCAAGCACCCCCAGCACCCGTTGCGAGGGCGGATGCGCGTGGCAGGCGGCGCTGGAGCAGGCCGGCTCGTTGTGAATCGGCCGCATCAGCCCGATCACCCGGTCTCCGCCCCGGCGGTAAATGCGGAAGGTGTGCTGGGCGGCCGGCTTTTCCAGCGGCGTGGCCGAGGAGTGGCAGCCGTAACAGGCGTCGGCCTGCTTGTCCACCATCTGCCCGATCTCGCCCGGCGCCGAGGAAACCTGGATCGTCCCTGTCTTGGCAATAACGCGCACTTTGCGCACGCCGGGCTGAGCGCCGATCGACTGGATAATATGGACTTGCTCGACACGGTCATTGTGCAGCATGCTGTCGCGGGTGGAACGGAAGATCACGTCGGCCATGCGCTGGGCGGCCAGCACGGTGGTGGTCTCCAGGTTCTGGCGGAGTACGCTGAGGTTGGCGGCGCCGAGCCAGAGAAGCACGCCGGCCAGGCTGGCGGCCAGACCGACGATCAACTTCGCGCCTACGCTACGCATACGTCCCTGCCGCCGGGGTCCGGCCGGCGCCCCCGACTGTTGCCAAACTCAATATGGCTACTTAATCTTACCACAGCATCCGAATATCCTAAATTGCATTCTTCACCACCGCGCCAGCCGCAACCCATTGACCGGGCTGGCCCAGGCCCAAAGCCAGCGGGCGCTCGGACTCCGCTAACAGGAGCCTGAAGTCCGGGATGTCCACGCAGCAGTTTCGGAACCCCACCTGATCCCTGGACCCGTAAGCTTTTGAAGCTCCTGTAGTAGGGCTTGGGCTGCCGACTGGCTGACCAACTTTCCCAAACGCAAGCTCAACAGCCTGGGCCTTTATCGAATCGGGAAGAGCCGTTGGGAGATCGAGAATCAGGGCTTCAACGGCGGCGCGGGCGACGCGGTCCTCTCGAATTCCTCAGCGCCGAGCCCGCCGCCCCCTGCCCCGCCAGACTTCCGAAATCGCTGACTCGGCGCCAGCCATCTGGCTTCGTAGCACCAACGTATGATAATGTCTTACATTGAGCGATGGACCTCGATAAAGCGATCCGAGCGCTGTACGAAGAAAAGAGACGCCTGGACGCCTTGATAGCCTCGCTGGAGGAGACGGCCCGGCACGGTGACCTGACCCCGCACCGGCCGGCCCAAAAACGCCGCGGCCGGAAAGGAATGAGCCTGGAGGAAAGGCTCATCGTTTCGGAGCGGATGAAGAAGTACTGGGCCGACCGCAAGCGTCAGGAACAGGCTGCCCGGACTTAGACCCGCTGCCGCTGCCCGCCTTCCGGCGGCGGCGGCGAGCCTTGCTTGAAGTACCACAGCCAGAAGTATTGCTGGCCGGCCCCGTGATGGTAGCGCGGCTCGAATCCGCAGCGCTGGGCCATCTCAATCGCGTGCTGTTCGGAGAAAGGCACTCCGACCCAGGTGTCGTCTGGGGGAGCCTGGACGCGGGTGTCGCCCTGGACCTGGAACTTGAACAGCGCTCCCGGCCGCAGCACACGGTTCACTTCGCGGACGTAGTTCTCGATGATCTCGCGGCTGGCGATGTGCTGGAAGACGATGGTCGAGAAGGCGAAGTCGAACTCGAGGCCGGCCGGCAGCACCGAAAGGTCGGCGCCGTTGTTCTGGTAGAGGAAGACGCCGGGCATCGCGCCCAGGGCTTGCCGCGCCCGCGCCACCATTTCGCCGCTGATATCCACCCCGTGTACCTCGCCGAACAGGCCGGCCAGGGCGCGGGTGACGCGACCGGCGCCGCAGCCGATTTCCAGCACACGCATCTGGCCAGGGTCCTTTCCCTGGCAAATGTTGATCACGTCGGTGAGGATCTCCTCGCGGACCGTCTGCTCGCCGGAGCGGAAGAACTCCTCGTCGGTCCAGTCGGCACTGGCGGTACTGACGTAGTAGCGGGCATTCTCGCGGGCCCGCCGGTCCCAGTCCCGCTCCATCTTCTTGAGGATCGCCCGATCAACCATCACTGGGTATTGTAGCGGAGGCGCGGGTGTGCCGGCCCCGCCGCGGTGTTATCATTTAAGTGATCGTCAGTTCATCGTGGGCGGCTAGCTCAGTTGGGAGAGCACGGCGTTCGCAACGCCGGGGTCGTGGGTTCGAGTCCCATGCCGTCCACCAGGCCTTCCCCCCTACCAGATCACCGTCAGCGCCATCTGCACCGTGCGCGGCAGGTTGTACTGCGCCGTGATGCGGCCGAAGCTGGTGCTGGTCGGGCCGGTGTTCGGGTCGTCGAACTGCGGGTGGTTGAGGGCGTTGAAGAACTCCACGCGGAACTGGACTCGCGCGCGCTCGGTGAGCGAGGTGTCTTTCAGGATCGAGATGTCGAAGTTGTTCGTGCCGGCCTGGCGGAGGTTGTTGAAGCGGCTGGGGAAGGCGCGGATGTTCCAGGCGAGCTGCTCGCGGCTATTGGTGTTGAACCGCGTGACATCAAAGGCGCCGTCCACGCGCCGCGCGTTGTACCCCAAGGCGCCGCCCCCGGCAGGCTTCCCCTTGCCGAACGGCAGATCGTAGACGGCGCTAGCCGGACTGGCTGTAAGCCGTAGCGGCTCTCCAGGGCCAATCAGCACGCTAGTGTAGTGAGTTCAAAATAGCTTTACAACGGTTGACCTTTGCCAGGATCT
>JBBTDS010000592.1:0-3282 GCA_038060875.1 Acidobacteriota bacterium
TCGTCACCGAACGAAGCAGCGTAAGTCTCCAGCCGCTCCACGATCTCGACGTCCTGATGGGAATAAGAGGGGAACACCAAGCGGTACGGCCGGGCGTTGGCCGTGGCCAGCGCCTCCCGGAATATCTCCGGCGCCTCCTCAGTGGCCACGAAGATCGTCACCGGCACGTCGGCCAGGATCACGCCCTCCAGCCAGAAGTGCACCCAACCGCGGCAGGCCGTCCCGATAGCGCCGGCCCCGGCTTTGAAGCGAAACTCAACCGACTGCGCGTCCTGCCAGAGCACCAGCGAGGCTCGGAGGGTGTCGAATACCAGGCCCGGCACATCCGGGGTGACGTCAATCACCATTTCCCTGGAAACGCGCTCCAGCGGTATCTCGCTCGCCGCTTTCATGGCGATGCCAGACGGCAGATCCAGCCGTTGAGCAGCTTCGCGGACGACCTTGCCGGCCACGGATTCCAGGTGCACGCAAGCAACGATCTTGCCGACGTCCGCGGCCCGAACCTTCTCGGGGTAGAAGGCGCTACAGCGGAACAGTTCTCTTGAGCTTGGGGGCGGAGGAAGGTGAAGGCCTTTCCGGTCGGCGGCGGATGTTGCACCGCCTGGCGGGGCGCTCAGCATCGCCGCGGCCGTCACCACTATGGCTAACTCCTTCTGGATCTCGCGGCGGCCGGGCGGCCGGCAATGGTCGAGGGCTTGCCGGAGGTGCTGTTCCGCGACGTCGTAGCGATCAGCGCGGAACGCCTCGGCGGCCAGGGCGCGGTACTTGAGCGCTTCCCGGCCGAACTTCCTCTCCATCTCCGCTGCTTCCCGAACCTGAGCCTCGAGCCGGCGCAGGCGGTCCAACTGCTGCTTGATGTGCTGGTTCGACGGATCGAGCCGGCTCGCCTCCTCGAGCTTCCACAGCGCCGCGCGGCAAACCCTGGCCGCCGCCTCCGGGCGGTGACTTCCTCCTCGATGCGGTCGGCGGCCTCGCGGGCCTGCTTAAGGGTCTCGGGATAGTAGCGGAGCAACCACAGCAGCCCCAATGGAACGACCACAAGTGCTATGAAAAGTATGAAAAGGACGATCCACAACACCCAACTCATGGCTACTGCCTCCCCGCGATCGATCCGCATTGTGGCCGGCGTGGCGCAGGCCCGCCGGGCGGCTACGGCATGCGATCCATCACGTTCTGAACCTCCTGGAAAACGACCGCGAGGGTCCGCTCGATTTCCGGCGTCAGTTCCATTCGCCAGTGGCGCTGCGTCTCCCGGTCGTCTTTCCCAACCAACCGGAGGAAGTAGCCGAGCTTCTGGACAAGCTGGTCGGCCGCATCGTAAGCCGCTTTGCCGTGGAACAACGCCGGCTGCCGGCAAAGGTTGTCCAGGTCGTCCCTGAGGCAACCGAGCGACATACGCAACGACTCCCGCGAGGCCGCATCCATCCTGCTCTCCTCGTCGATGGGCCGCAGAGCGACCTTGCAGGCATGCACGACCTCTTCAGCGCGCCGCAGATGCCCCAGGCACTCGAACCGGTGCCGTGTGAGGTCCTGCCCGGCGTCGGAGCCCGGCGCCAGTGCCTGCTCGTAGAACCGGAGCAACTCCCGCAGGTGCTCGACGCGCAGGTTGTCCATCCCGAAAAGCGCCTGGAGGTTAACCAGCACCGACTTGATCTCTCTTATGTTTCCTGGCCACCGGCGCGAGCGGAGCTCGGCCACCAGCCCCTCGGGGAGTTGCCGGCCCGGATCGCCGGTCACTCTCTGCCAGGCTCTTTGAAGGATGTGCGAAAAATTCCCGGGATCGGCGCCGACCGCCGGTGTGGGGATAGGCAACTGGCGCAAACGAAAATAGAGGTCGCTGCGGAACTGCCCGCTCCGGATCATGGAGAGCAGGTGGCGGTTGGTGGCGGCAATCACGCGCGCGTTCACCGGAATATCCTTGGTGCCGCCTACCCTTCTGATTATCCTCGCGTGCAAGGCATGGAGGATCTTGCCCTGATGATCGAGCCGCAGGTCGCCCACCTCGTCTAAGAACAGGGTCCCTCTGCTGGCGATCTCCCACAGGCCTGGCTTATCGCTGACGGCCCCGGTAAAGGCGCCCTTCATGTGCCCGAACAGTTCGGACTCGAACAGCTCGGGGGATATGGCGGCGCAGTTGATCTCGACGAAAGGCTGGCCCCGCCGGACGCTGTTCTCGTGGATCAGGCGGGCCACCAGGCTCTTGCCGGTGCCGGTGTCGCCCACCAGCAGCACGGTTACATCCAGGTCAGCCGCTCGCAGGACCATCTGCCGCACAAGCCTGTGCTCCTTGGTCGTTCCGGTAAATCTCTGTTCCAGCAGGGCAAGCGTCTCTTGCAGTTGGGCCGGCGGCGGTGTTTCGTTCAGCAGCTCGTCGAGCGCCATCGGCCTGGCCGCCGGTGAGGGAGTTGGCGCGGGCTCCACTTCCGCATCATCCCAAAGCGCCTCGAAAACATCGTCGTCCGCTCCCACGATATAGACGTTGCGATCGTTCTGGCTCGCGGCCCTGCTGAGGAAGGCTTGAATGCCCTGCATCAACCTGCCGGGAGCCTTGTAGCTGCCCGAGACTACCGGGACCCGATCATGCCCCAACAGCAGCCGCGTCAGGGCGACCTCCTCTTCCTTCTTCCCCCGGTAGAAGACCTCCGCTTGAAGCTGGCACACCCGGTCCACGTCAACGTTGCGGACCACCAGCACTACGCGCTCGTCGTCTCCCTTCAACTTAGTCAGGGTATCGCCGGCCCCCCACTCCAGCTCGAGGCGACTGGGCTTTCCTCCGGACGGGTCCCCGGCCACCCGCAGGACTCAATATGCCATGATCTACTCCGTTCGCCGCCAGCGTATCTCACTGGCAGGGGCGAATCAAGCGAACGAGCCGGCTTCCGTCAGGCTTTTTCGATCCGGTAACCGAGAGCGAGGATGGCCTTCAGGGTCTCCAGGGCCGCCCGCCGGTCGTACTCCTTTTCCGATTCCGGCAGTTCCCGGTAGGGAACCAGGTCCGGGTGGTGTTTCGCCGCATCGTCCCGCCGCGGGCCGTAGGTCCAGCCTTCGGCGAGCCGGCGCTGCGCCCAGTGGTCATGAGCACTCTCGGCGAGCCGCTCGGTCAGCGCCAGCAGCTCCTCTGGAAGCGCCACTTCGGACGTGTCGATGGGCCGGGGTTTGTAAGTCATCTGACGTTCCCGCCCGGAGGGCGCTTCCAGAATACCAGCCTCACCGCCGGTACAGAAAGAGGGCTCTATAGCAGGATTTGTGGGTGAGCGCGGTGGGGCGTGTCGCCCTTGTGAT
>JBBTDS010000593.1:0-2538 GCA_038060875.1 Acidobacteriota bacterium
CCGAGACCGGTGACGCCTGGTTGCTGGACCCGGCCGATCATCTCGCCGCCCGCATCGCGAAACTGAGTTGATCCGGAAATTTCAAGTATCTTTGGCTAGCACTAAAACCCAGGAGGCTATTTGAACCGGTCTTCTTTCAAGGTACTCACAATGATGCGCTTGACTTCCAGAGGGTCGATGTTACCCTGCACCTTGTACAGCACGTCCCCGCCCGGGGCGATCAGCATCGTGTAGGGCAGCGCCGCGTTCCACTGCGGGTCGAAGGCTTCCATCAGCTTGTACTTGTCGGTGTCCGCAAACAGCAGGTTCTTGTTGGAGGCCTGCTGCTTCTGGAGGAAATCGAGGACCTCCTTCTTCTCGTCGGGGAAGTTGGCGGCCACGGTCACCAACTCGAAAGCGCGGCGGCGGTACATGCGGTTGATCGTGACCAGCTCCGGAAATTCCGTCACGCAGGGACCGCACCAGGTGGCCCAGAAGTTCACCAGCCGGAGCCTGCCGGAATCGTTCTTGCGCAGGGCCTTGAGCGCCGCGGCGTCCGCCGGCTCGACCGTGGCGGGCTCGGCCGCCAGCTTCTCCATGAACTGCTTCACCGTGTCGGCCTTGCCCGCCCATTTGATCGAGCAGCCGAAGGCGCGGGTCTGCGGAACGGGCACGGGGCGGCTGGACAGCAGGGCGTCCAGCGCGTTGCGCGCGTCCTGGACTTTGACGTACTGCTCCCGCTCGCTGTCGTCGATGCGCCCCGCGTAGCGCAGGGTGCGCTGGGCGTCGAAGATGAAGGCGTGCGGCGTAGCGGTCGGCCCGTAGGCGCGCGCCACCCCGGTGCGGTCGCCTTCAAACAGGTACGGGAAGTTGAACTGCTTGTAGCGGGCCCGGATCTTCATCTCCTCGAAGGAGTCGCTCAGGTCCGTGTAGCCCAGCTCGTCCAGGCGCACCGAGTTCGGGTCGTTGGGCGAGATGGCCACCACCGCAACGCCTTTGTCTTTGTACTCCCGCACCAGCCGCTTCAGCCGCTCCTCGTAGTACTGCGCGGTGGGGCAGTGGTTGCAGGTGAAGACCACCACCAGAATCTTCGCCCCGGCGAAATCCTTCAGCGAGTAGTTGCGCCCAGCCACTCCGGGCAGGTTGAACTCCGGGGCCTTGGCCCCAACTAGCAGGGTCTGAATTGGCTTCTCGTCGGCCGCCAAGAGCAGCGACGCCGCAAGTAAGAAGCAGAGTAGTCTCATAGACCTGCCATTGTGGCACACCTGTGTGCTTATCGAAAACCCGGTGCTGGCGATGCGCAACCGTCACTTCGCCCGGCGACATGGGAAGTCTGCCTCTGTGTCTATCGCAAATCCCATTTTGCCTGGGCGTAACCGTTGTTTCGCTATCCGACGGTGGAAACCTCTCTCGCCGCAGAGGCGAATCGCGTAGTGTCCAAAAACTCGATCTGCCTCAGAATTGGCCGGTTAAGTGGCCGAATTCATCCTTTGCGATCCTGGCACTCATCTGCCGCCTGGCGCAAGAGACCACAACCATCGCTTGGCAAACGCGTGAAGGGCGGGGGTCCACCCGTGTGGCGCGGTAAGCCCTCCCGGCGGACTCAATGGGATGGGCTGACTGACTGACTGATTCAGAGGGGCTTGCGTTGCCAGCGGCAGGAGCGCGCGGTCTAGGCCGCCCTTCTAACTGGATCCCGATATCTCTGCTCCAAGGTGCAGTTGCTACATGCACGGGTGCCCCTGCGGCTTCTACGGCGACACGACGCGCGAGTGCCGCTGTCCGCCGGCGATCATCCAGCGCTACCTGAGCAAAGTCTCGGGGCCGCTCCTGGACCGCATCGACCTGCACATCGAGGTGCCGGCGGTGCACTACAAGGAGCTGCGCGGGCCGCAGAGCGCCGCTTCCACCTCGGCCGAGATCCGCGCCCGCGTCGAGCAGGCGCGCCGGACCCGGCAGGCCCGTGGCTGGTACAACTCCCAGCTCCCTACCCGGCTGCTGCGGCGGTTCTGCCAGTTGGACGAGTCGGGCGAGCGCACGCTGGAGATGGCCGTGCGCCGCCTGGGCCTCTCGGCCCGCGCCCACGACCGCATCTTGAAAGTCGCCCGCACCATCGCCGCCCTGGACGCCTCCGTCTCCGCCAAGCACCTGGCCGAGGCAGTGCGCGACCCAGCCCCGTCCATCTGCCCCTGGAGACCGGAACGCAATTTCGGCTCGTACGGAGTTCTTGCGGAGAACAATGCGGGTGCGCGACACAAAAGCGGTGGACTGCATGGACCCCAGGCCGAGCCGGTAGAGTAGTAGAGGAGGCGACAGTTTAGAACTGCGGCCCCTCTCCCCTCGTCGAACCGGAGGTGCGGATTTCCCGCGTCCGGCTCTCCTGAAAACTCTCGCCTCAGGCATGCACATGATCCGAGAGAGGGATCAGCCCCTCGCGTCCTTTCGGATCGCGATCGTAGCGAAACGTGTACCCCAGAAAGTTCGGCCCATCGCGCCGGCCCTTGCGGGCTGTACTACTAAATCCCCGCTTCTTTGCACGGCGCGAAGATTCTTGTCTCA
>JBBTDS010000594.1:0-1056 GCA_038060875.1 Acidobacteriota bacterium
GTAACCGAGCGGACTGCTGAGAGAACTCGATGAGGGAGAGAAGCCGATCTCTTTCGACGCTCATGAGGCTTCCCATGTCATCGGCGTTGGCTTTCATGCCGTTGCACCGCTGCCTGTTGCCCGTCTCCCGCGTCAGTAGCGCCTAACTATGTGTTTAGGCCGACCCGCATAAAACCGCCGCCGGTCGGCCTAAGATGAAACCAGCAGCGGCCTGGCGGCGCCGGCAACTGCTTTCCCTGCAACCACTTACGTTCCATTTGGCTGCTCACCTCCCAGAGTTTTAGGCCGACCCAGCGGTCGGCCTAATCCCTGAACTCTCCTTCGAGGCCGGCTTGCGGAGGCGATCGAGGGGACTGCGAACGCCTCGGCCGCCGCGGTTCAGCACGTGGGTGTAGATCATCGTGGTCCGGACATCCTGGTGCCCCAAGAGCTCCTGGACGGTCCGGATATCGTAACCATCTTCCAGCAGGTGCGTGGCGAAGTAATGGCGAAAGGTGTGCGTGGTCACCCGCTTGGGGATGTCGGCGCGACGGGCAGCCGGCCCGACCGCCTTCTGAATCATCGATTCGTGCTGGTGGTGACGATGCTGGAGGCCCGTCTTGCGGTCCAGGTACTGGGAACAAGCAGGAAACACCCACTGCCAGGCCCACTCGCGGTCGGCATTCGGGTACTTTCGGACCAGGGTGTCCGGCAACGGCGCCCGGCCCAACCCTTGCGCGGCCGCCAGTTCGCACGGATGCGCGCGGGCGTGAAACAGAATGAAGCGGCGAATCCAGTGGATGCAGGGCTGTTCGGTGCTGCGGCTGTAATGCCGGGTTCGCAGGACTTCCACCACGCGGCCGTAGACCCTCGGCGCCGGCTGGCCAGGGAACAGCCCCAATGGAGACTGACGATAGGCGGTGGAGTTGTTCATTACGCCCGGCCTCGCAGAAATCCTGGCGCTGGCGACCAGCACACCCTCAATTAGACCGCCACTCAACCTGCGAGTCAAGCAATTTGTACTAGTCCGACCGCCACGCGCCGACGGTCTATTTCTGTCGATAACAGCCTTTCACC
>JBBTDS010000595.1:0-6066 GCA_038060875.1 Acidobacteriota bacterium
CCCTACCCAGACCAGCCATCCCCCTGACGCCGGGCAAGCCGTAAATCAATTACCCGCGAACGAACGCCTCCAGGATCTCCGCCTTTGCCAGAAGTATGAGGGTGGAGGAGTCGAAGACGATCATTGTTACGTATTATGACAATTGTATCATGCGCTATTCGCGCGCCCGGTCAAGCTGCTGGACAGCGGCGCACTTCCCGGCTGCGCCGGCATGGCCAGCCTGACGGCGGCGAGAAGCGGACCGGGTTGGCCGCAGATGGCACCCCACTCACGGCAGGAACTGCTCGTCCACAAGCTCGTCGAGCGTGAACGGGCAGGCGCGAGGGAAGTCTTCTTCCGTGAGGGCGGTCTCGGCCACGGCGACATCCACCGCGTTCCGGTACATCTCGTCGAAGCCCTCATCGAGGAACCGGCGCAAGCTCGGCATCTCCCTAAGCAGTGCCGCAACCTCGCGGCGCTGTAGCCGGATGGTCGCTTCCCAACTGCGCGAGCGCCGGTCGCGCTGCACCTGCCACTTGAGGAGATGAGCAGTCAAGACTGCCACGCGGGACAGGAGTGCGCGGCGTTCGCATCGCGCAATGGCTGACGCCACCGCCGCCCGCTCCCCGCCCAGAGGGCACCCGGTCGCGGCTCAGCAAGCGCCCGCAAACAGGCACCCGGCGTACTGAGCCGCGCGCGTCAGCAAGCGGCTATTCCCTCACCACCACCTTGGCCAGGGCCTGGTTGTCGTAGTCGTCGGTGACGCGGACGGCGATGGTGTGCTCGCTGCCGGTGGGTTTGGCGAGCGCGGCGTTGTACTCCTCCTCGCGGGAGTCGGAGAGCTTGCCGACCGGCTCGATCACCAGCCACTCGCCGCCGTTGATGGAGCACTCGGCCAGCGCGATGGCGCTCAGCGCGTCGGCCGCTTTCCAGCGCACGTTGAGTTTTCCGCCGGCGGCCGAGGCCACTAAGCCGGTAAGTTGAGGCGGCGTGTTGTCGATCAGAAACGGCTCGCTGACTAACTCGTCCGTGAGAGCCTGTTCGAGCGGGTTATCGGGCGCATCGGAGGCGCTGGCGCGGACGCGGTACTCGCCGTCGGGAAAGGCCGTCGAGTCCCAACTGAGCTGTTTGTCACGCACCTTGTCCTTGAGCAGCTTCCATTCCGTTTCTTTCTCGCCGCGGATCTGGACGGTGTAAGTCAGCGTATCTCCGTTGTCATCCTTAGCCGCCCACCGCGCGCCGATGTGGCCCTTGGCGGACTGCATGGTCACGGAACCCGAGTCGGTGGTCAGCGCCGGCGTGGCAGCGCGCTGCGGGCGGCCGAGCGGCGGCAGGGTCAATGTCTGCGACGGCGTCAGGATCAGCGCGGGCGGGGAGAAGCGGTAATTGGCGGGAGTAACCTCGATCTGCTCGATCACCGGCGCGACGTTCTTTCGCAAGTACGCTATCTCCACGGAACGAAGTTCCGGCGAGCGGTCGCCTGCGCCGGCCCGCAGCGTGGCCCGCCACTGAAGGAACCTGGCCGCGGGCGAACTGACCGGCTGCCCCCGCTCGGCGGTGATAGGTGTGGACCACGTGCTCCAGTCTTCCTGGGGCCGGTCGAGATTGCCGCTACGGGTGTCGAGCAGGATCTGGCCGGCGTTGGCCGAGCCGCGGAACGAGAGGCGTCCCCAGTAGGAGAACATTGCGGCGTCGAGCACGTCGCTCTCGACGGTCCCCTCCTTCTCCAGGCCGGGACCGATCTGGTAGACCTGGCCTATATTGCCGGTGGCGGCGTACAGCGCGGCGCGGCCGGCGTACAGGCAGGTCACCTGGGTCGGCGGCGCGTTGAGGAGCACGGTGTGGACACGCTCGGAGTCGAGGCGGAAGATGGATCCTTTGTTGCCGGCGCCGATGAGGGGCCGCTGCTTCTGATCGAATCCGATGGCGTAGACGATGTCCTGGGCGTGGCTCCAGACCTTGCGCGGAAAGCCGTCCGGGTCGATGCGGTAAACCTCCGACCCTCCCGAGAGGGGGGCGAGCGTGGTCGGCAGCGGCGCGGGCGCGACCGGCGCCGGCCGCGCTTGCGGCGCGGGCGCGCCCGGCAACGGGCTGGGCTGCGGCACGGGCGCGACCGGGGCGGGTGACGCCGGCGGAGGCGGCGCGGCGGGCTGCTTGGCGCCCACGCCGGCGGCGTAAATCGAGCCGCTGGCAGCCACCGCCACCGCAGTGATCTCGCGGCGGGCCGCCTGGTAGAGAACAAACCCTTCGCCCTTCGGCGAAACGCGGACGATCAGCCCGCCCGGCTCGGTGCCCAGCACAAGATTGTCCCGGGCGTCGATGGCCAGCGCGCGCGCGTGGGTCTCGGCGGTTTTGTAAAAGACGCCGCCCTTTCCGTCGGGCGCTACACGGTGTATCTCGCCGCGGTCCCCGGTGGCCACGAAGAGATTCCCCTTGCTGTCGAAGGCCATCCCCCAGACGTACTTGGTGCGGGGATCGTAGAACACTTCGGCCTTGCCGGCGGCCGAAATCCTGTAGACGCGGCCATCGGGCGAGACGCCGGCGTAAACCTGGTCGCGCTGGTCGATGGCGAGCGCGTGGACCTCCAGGCCTTCCAGTTCGGCGAAGACGCTGCCCTTGCCGCCGGGTGGAATCACATAGACCCTGGCGCCGGACCCGCCGGGCCCGCCGCCGCCGGCGTAAAGGTTGTCCTTCGAGTCCTCGGCCAGCGTCCAAAGATACGGCGAGGAGGAGTCGAAGACCTCGCGGAACACCGGCGCCAGCGTGAGCCGGCCATCGCTGGAGAGCGACAGCTTCTTGAGCCGGGCGTGCTCGTAATCGGCGAAGTCCTTCTGAAACCAGACCTGGGTTTCGACGGCGAAGGACAGAGAGGCAAGGGCGGCTGCCGGGAATAAGGCGCGAGAAACTAACTTCATGTAAGTGGTGTTATTTGACCGTGACTTTCAGGGCGTAACTTCCGTTGACGATGAAGTCGAAGGGGACGGCCGTCTGCTCCAGCACGCTTTCCGATGAGGTGGCGAAGGGCCGGGTGGCCGCGCGCCCGGTCTGCATGACGTTCAACACCGAGGCCGGCAGGCTGGGCAGCGTCTTGTCGTCGTAGTAGACGGTCGGCCGGCCCTGGACCAGGGAGACGTAGAGCTTGTTGTTCGAGCGCTCCTGGTTTATGAGCGAGACGGCCTGGGGCAGGTCGATGAAGCGGTTCATAAAGCCGGCCGCGCTTTGCATGCGGTTCAGCGTGTCGGCGTCGCTGAGCAGGATGCGGTGCTCGCCGCGGGCGAGGCCGGCGGGGATGCGGATCTTGAACTCGCGATCGAGGCGCTGGCCGCGGTAAGGCCGCAGGAAGACCCGCACCGGCACCTCCTGGCCCGGCTCGACTTCGCTCACCGGGATCCAGGCGTTTTCGATGGTGGCCACGCGGCGCTCGGGCAGCAGGTCGATGGCGGCATCGACGCGCTTGAGCCGCGGCGTCTTGACCGCGTTGAGGAACAGCCGGTTGAACTTGTCGCCCCACCAGCCGGCCAGCAGCATCGGGGCGGGCGCCGCGAGCTCGCCGGGCGCCTGCATCGTCGAAAGCTGGAGGTTCGGCTGGCCCTCCAGCTCAACCTGGCCGCTGAGCCGGAAGGTGGATTCCTCCATGAAGTCGTTAAGGCCGGCGATGGAATTGAATAGCGTGATCATCATCAGGTACGGCGTCCACTTCTGCTGCACGAAGACGTGGAAGCGGAAGGTGCGCTGCTTGCGGACGGTGTTGTCCTCGGCGAAGCTGCGCACGGTGACGCTGACGGGGACCGTTTCCGCGGTCGCGCCGAGCGTGCCCAGGATGCCGCTATGGCGGTCCTGGCGCAACGCGCCGGCGATCTCGGTGGCGTTGGCGAACTTGTTGGGCTGGAAGCTGGAGGCGTGGGTGAACAGCACCTCGGCCTGGCTCATCGGCATATCAACCGGGCCGAGGTTGAAGAAGGGATGGCCGAAGGCGAGCACGCGGCGGCCGTCATTGTAGGTGACCGTGCCGAGGCCGCTGATGGACATGTCGCCGGCGACCAGTACGCCGGCCACCGCGTCGCCGGGCTGCAAGGCCTGTTGCCAGCCGGGCGCCGGTTTGGGTCCGGTGACGTTGCCGCTGGCGCCGCCCTGCACGGCCACCAGGCCGAGCTGCTGAAACAGCGGGCCGAATTCGCGCAGCGCGCTGGGGTCGAAGCCGGCGAAGGTCAGCGGCGTCTCGATCGGTACCAGGATGGGGCTCTCGGGCAGGCGGCCAGCGCCGGCCGCGACCACTTGCGCCAGCAGTTCGCCCGGCACGGGGATGGATCCCGCCGCCTGGGCCCGATCGGGCGTGCGCGCGCCGGCCGGCACCGAGTTGTCGAAGTCGCCGACCTCGAGCATAAGCTCGATGGGGGTGATGCCGCAGATCGCATCGGGCGAGAAGACGCTCAGCCGCAGCGAGATGGCGCCGGCGAGCTTGCCGTCGATGTAGACCGGGCTGCCGCTCATGCCGCCGGCGACGTTGGTGCGCGCGGCCTGGCCGCCCAGCCGGGCCAGGATGATGTCCTGTTTGGGTCCCCAGGCATTCCGCCAGAGGCCGATGATCTCGACCGGCACCGCCTCAGGCGTCGTGCCGGCGAAGACGGTCCAGGCGGTGCCCTTCATGCCCGGGCGCAGCTCGGAGGCTTTGAGGATCTCCACTTTTCCGGTCTTGGGACGGGCGGGCGCGGGTTCCTGCGCCAGAGCGGGCGTGAACAGAGCGGCCAGAACCAGCCACGGCGCGGGGAAACGGCTTCGCATGGGAGTTGTTCCATTATCTCCCAGTGCGCCGGGCGTTCACAACGTAAGCCGCGTACGGCAGCAGCCGCCCTCACGGCGAGCTTGGGGCGAACGTAAGGCTGGGACCTCGGCACGCCGGAGCTTAGAAGTTGGGTTCGATGTTGTGTTGCGCGCAACGCAGGCGCGCTTCCAACGTCGTCACAAAGGGATTCCGGCTCACTTGCACGAGCCGGGAAGCGCCGCGACTCTCTTTGTGAATGATCGGAGAGCCGCCGGGGACGAGGGCCTCTTTCGGAACACGATAGAGATCCCCCGAGCCTCGCTCAACGTAGGCGCCGGGATCAGTGACGTTGTCCCAGGTCGTCTCAAGCAAGGCAAACCGCTGTTCCGGTTCGATCGACATACTGCGAGATTCTTCCATCTTGGCCATAGTTCCTCCTCCTTGTTTCACGCTTGAACACAGCTCCGCGAGGGAGCCGTTGCAAGCATTCGCACGCCTCGTTTTATCGTCAATCCTCCACGGAGCTGGAGCGCTGAGCCTGCTGCGAGGAATTGACGACTGCCCAGTGGCGTTGGTCCCAGCCTTACGTACTAGCTGTACTTTAGCCCGTGGCGGTGGACTTGTCAAGTAAAAAAAAGCTAGAATAGCGCCCTCAGCGACTTGCGTTGGGAGCCGGCGTGTTCGGCGTGACCGTTGGATCTGCTTGGGACCGATTCCCAGAGGAGCCGTGCTTATGGAACTCTTCGCCAGCAGCCAAATCGAAAAACTGGCCAACAAGTATCTGATGGATTTGGCGGGCGCCCGCGCGCTATCCGGGCCCGAGCTGGCGGAAGCCGAAATCGCTTTCGTCCTCTCGGACTGGGACGGCTTGGCGCTGCTCTCCTACCAGCAGTACCTGGAGCAGGGCAGGGGCGCGTTGATCGGTCCCAGGACCACCACCTGCGACGATCTCGTCACGATCGCCTTCGATTACACGCCGCAGGCCGACGCCGAAGTCGCCCGCATCGCGGGCCAGCGGCCGGCCACCTCGCTTCGCACCCAGATCGAGCACTATCATCCAGAGCTGGACTTCATCGTGGTCTGGCTCCGCCCGGACGGCACCGTCCGCTGGGAAGTGCTCCGCAGCAGACCAGGAGCGGCATTGCGCCCGCCCCACGACCTCTATCTCCGGATGGACGAGTGGCGTCGGCCCCGTCCCAATTAGCGGCACGGCGGTACAATAAGCCTGCGATCCTGACCGCGCCCGGGTGGCGAAACTGGCAGACGCAGAGGACTTAAAATCCTCTGGACCGAAAGGTCCGTGCGGGTTCAACTCCCGCCCCGGG
>JBBTDS010000596.1:0-14894 GCA_038060875.1 Acidobacteriota bacterium
TGATCATCCGTCCCCGCGCCACCTCGGAGCGAACCAGTTCCGGCGGCAGATTCTCCCGGCCCGCCACGTAGGCCATCTCCTCGGTAAGGATGCCCTGGCGCGCGTAGTGCATCTGCGTCCGGATGCGGTCGTTACCGCGCTTCGCTACCCATTCGGTTCGCATGGTTTACCTCCAGACTGGCTTCTAGGGCCTTTAAGAGCAGTGTACAACGCTTTCAGCCGCCGTGTGGCACGGCCGTTTCGGCGTACTCGAATACCGTGACGGTGCGGGTGGAGATTATGATAGAGGAGCCTATGCAAACGAGAATTTTCTGTTGGAGTCTTTTGCTTGCGGTGGCGTCGCCGGCGGCGGTTTATGACGTCGGGCCTGGGCAGCCGCTGGCGTCCATCGGCGCAGCACCGTGGGCGACGCTGCAACCGGGTGACACGGTGCGCATTCATTACCGGGCCACGCCATACCGGGAGAAGTGGGTGATCTGCCGCCAGGGGACAGCCGCGCAGCCGATCACGGTGACTGGTGTTCCCGGGCCGGGCGGGGAGTTGCCGATCATCGAGGGCGTCAACGCGGTGACTGCGCCGGGGCTGAATTATTGGAGCGAAGCGCGCGGCGTCATCAAGATCGGCGGCGCCAACACCCCGGCCGACACCATGCCGAAGCACATCATTATTGAAAAGCTGGAGATCCGCGGGGCGCGCTCATCCTACACATTCACCGACGACGGCGGCGCTACCGTCGCATATTCCGCAAATGCATCGACCATCTACGTGGAAAAGTGCGAGAACTGCATCATCCGCGACAACGTTCTGCACGACGCCGGCAACGGTTTCTTCGTCGCCTCCTCGGACGCGGCGGTGTCGCGGAACATTCTGGTGCAGCGAAACTACATTTACGGCGGCGGCAATTCCGCCAGCATCTACGAGCACAACATCTACACCGCCGCGATCAGCATCACGTTTGAGGGCAACCACCTGGGCCCGCTGATTGGGGGCGCCGGCGGCAACAACCTGAAAGACCGCTCCGCCGGCACGGTGATTCGTTACAACTGGATCGAGGGCGGAAACCGGCAGCTCGACCTGGTGGACGGCGAAGACGCCGTGACCATCCGAACTGATCCCGGCTATTCGACCGCGCGCGTCTACGGGAACATTTTGATTGAGCCGGACGGGGCCGGCAACCGCCAGATGGTGCACTACGGCGGGGACAGCGCCCAGACGGCCAACTACCGCAAAGGGACGCTGTACTTCTACAACAACACGCTCGTCTCGAACCGCACCGATCGCACGACGCTGTTCCGGCTGTCCACCAACGACGAGACCGCCGATGCGCGGAACAACATCTTTTACACTTCCGCCGCCGGAACGACCATGTCGCTGGCCGATGCGTCCGGCGTTTTCAACCTGACTCATAACTGGATCAAGCCGGGCTGGGTGAACAGCTTCGGCACATTCAGCGGAACGGTCAACAACGACGGCACGATGGTCACTGGCCCTTCGCCCGGATGGGTGAACGAGGGCGGGCAGGACTACCATCTCACGAGCGGATCACAATGTGTGAACGCGGGGGGCAATCTCAACGCCGCGGTCTTGCCCGCGCACGACGTGACGTCTCAGTATGTCAAGCACGTGGCCATTGAACCGCGGCCGGCCGACGGTGTTTTCGACATCGGCGCTTACGAGTTCGGCTCGGGGGGCGGAAACCAGCCGCCCGTCGCGGTTCTCTCGGCAGCCCCTGCGTCGGGCATTGTGCCGCTGACGGTGAGCTTCAGCGGGACCAGCTCTTACGATCCCGACGGCTCGATAACAGCCTACGCGTGGGAGTTCGGCGATGGCGCAACCGCGTCGGGAGCCACCGCCGCCCACACATTTAACGCCGCCGGAACGTACACGGCGCTGCTGCGCGTGACCGACAACTCCGGCGCCACGGGCCAGGCGACGCAGATCATCACTGTCAACCCGCTGCCGGCGCCGGTGCTCAGCGGGTCTGTCTCGGGCGCCACCGTCAATTTGAGCTGGACCGACTCGTCGGGCGGCAAGGCCACCCGCTGGCGCGTTGAGCGCAAGCAGAAGAATAGCTCGTGGCAGTTTGTGACCGAAGTGGCCACGACTTCGTACTCGGAGACCCGGCCGCGTGGCACGTGGTATTACCGCGTGCAGTCATTTAACGCGGTCGCAACCTCGCCGTACTCCAATCAGGTTTCGCTGCGCATTCGCTAGCAGCTCGACGGCAACCCTGACTGGCCCGCCCCGCCCTTAGCCGCCAGCATATACTCGTATTGATGCTGCCGCTGTTTGCCAGCCTGCTGGCGGGTGCGCTCCTCTGGAGCGCCGGCGCGCTGGAGGAGCATCGCGCGCGCCGCGCCGCGCTCAGTCAGGCCCTGCCCGGCGGCGTGGTGGTTTTGTTCGGCCGCGACGATCCCGCCGAGGGCGCCGGCCACGCCGGCTTCGCGCAGGAGCCGAACTTCTACTACCTCACCGGCTGGGGCGAGCCCGGGGCCGTGCTTCTGCTGGCGCCCGAACGCAAGGGCGCCCCGCGCGCCGAAACCCTCTTCCTGCCGGCCCGCGATGCGCGAACGGAGACCTACAGCGGGCGCCGGCTCTCGGCCGAGGACGAAGACGCCCGCGTCGTGACCGGCTTCGAGCTGGTGCTGCCGCGCACGAGCTTCGAATCCGAGCTGCGGCGGGCCCTGGAACACTCCCCGAAGCTATACACGCTGGCCGACCAGCGCGGGGCGGAAACGCTCAAGTCGCTGGCCCCGTTGCGGGAGATCGCCGACGCGCGCGAAGCGCTTGGCCGGCTGCGGCTGAAGAAGTCGCCGCGGGAGATCGAGCTGATCCGCAAAAGCGTGGACGTCACCGTGGAGGCCCACCGCGCCGCCTGGAAGCGCGCCGCGCCCGGACTGCACGAATTCCAGATTGCGGCCACCATGGTGGGCACGTTTCTCGAGCGCGGCTGCGAGCACGCCGCCTACCCGCCGATCGTCGCTTCCGGGCCGAATGCCATCGTGCTGCATTACGAGAGGAACGCGCGCCGCCTCGACGCCGGCGAATTGCTGCTGATGGACGTGGGCGCAAGCTGCGCCGGCTACGCGGCCGACATCACCCGGACCATCCCGGTCAGCGGCCGCTTCAGCCAACGCCAGCGCGAGATCTACGAAGTGGTGCTGGGCGCGCTGAAGGCCACCGTTGCGGCCGTCAGGCCCGGCGTGATGCTGGGGGGCAGGGGCCAGATCATCGGCCTCTACAAGGTGGCCCGCGATTACATCGACTCCCACGGCAGGGACCGGCAGGGCAATTCGCTCGGCCAGTATTTACCCCACGCAGTGGCCCATCGCGTGGGCCTGGATGTGCATGACGTGTACAGGGAAACGCTGTCGCTGCCGCTGGAAGCGGGAGACGTCATCGCCATCGAGCCGGGCGTTTACATCAAGGAGGAGGGCATCGGCATCCGCATTGAGGAGATGGTGCTGGTGACGGAGAAAGGCGCCCTGGTGCTGAGCGCGGCGCTGCCGCGGGAGCCGGGCGAGATCGAGAAGGCGCTGGCGGAGTGAGGCGCATGGCGCGCAAGCACACCATCGGCTACCTGGCGGTGCTGGGCGCGGCCTTCGTCGTCGCCATGCTGGCCGGCTGGCTCGGCGCGCAGATCGACAACTACGCCTACGACTGGATGTTCCGCCGGCATCAGCCGGCCCGCCGCCAGCCGCAATCGATCCTGCTCACGGTGGACGAGCCGACGCTGGCGCGCATGGGCGGCGTCCGCCGCCTGCGTGAGATCGTGGCCGAAGGGCTGGAGCGCATCGCCGGCGCCGGGCCGAAGGCGGTGGTCATCGACGTGACGCTGCCGGAAGCCAGCGACGCGGCCACCGACGCGCGGCTGGAAGCGGCCTTCGAGCGGACCCACAACCTGGTCCTGCCGTGCGAGCTGGTCGAAGGGGGCCGGCGCTGGGAGGACCCGATCGAGCGCTTCCGGCGCCGGGCGGCCGCCCTAGGCCACGTCCACGCCGATCCCGATCCGCTGGACAACGTCACCCGGCAAGTCCCGCTCCTGAAGGCGACCGGACGCGAGCGGCGGTGGGCACTGGCGCTGGAGGCGTTCCGCCTCAGCCTGGGCGCGGGCCAGATCCTGGAGTCGCCGCTGGACCTGGAGATCGACGGCGTCACCATCCCGACCGGACGCGACGCGGCCCGCCCGTTGCGGGTCCGCTACCTGCCGCCGTCTAAGGAGGGCGTTTCTTCGGTGCCGCGGATCTCGATCGGCGCCCTGGCCGCCAATCCCGCGCTCGCGGAACGTTTCCGCGACAAGACGGTCTTCGTGGGCGTCACCGCACAGTCAGCGGCCCGCGACCGCTTGATGACTCCGTACTCCTATGGCCTGACCATGCAAGGCATCGAGATTCACGCCAACGCTTTTGAGACGCTGGCCGGGCGCCAGTTCCTGACCGGCGCGTCGGAGGCGGCGGTGGCCGGCTTCTGCCTGCTGCTGGTGGCCGCGGCCGGCCTGGCGTTCTGGTTCCGCTCCGGCTGGCAGGCCTACGGGCTGGCCGGGGCGCTGCTGCTGATCGCGCACACCGTTCCTCACGTGCTGTTCACACGCAACGTCGTCTTCCCGTACTTCGCGCCGGTCTCGGCGGCCTGGCTCGCGGCCGTGGGCGCCGGCGCCTGGCAGTTTCTGGCCGTGCGCCGCCAGTGGCGCACAGCCGAGGCGGACAAGACGCGCTACCAGCAGGCGATGCACTTCGTCACCCATGAGATGCGCACTCCGCTGACGGCCATCCAGGGATCCAGCGAGCTGATGACCCGTTACAGCCTGAGCGAGGACAAGCGCCGCCAGATCGCCGAGCTGATCAACGCCGAATCCCGGCGCCTGGCGCGAATGATCGAGACGTTCCTCAGCGTGGAGCGGCTCTCGGCCGGCCAGGTGGAATTGAAGCGCGATCTGTTTCAGGCCGATGAGCTGGTGGCGGCCTGCGCCGGCCGGGCGCGCCCGCTGGCCGAGCGCAAGCAGATCCGCCTGCGGCTGGAGCCGATCGCCGGCGGCGCGCTGGCGGGCGACCGCGAGCTGATGGAGTACGTCATCTACAACCTGCTGACCAACGCCATCAAGTATTCGCCGGCTGGAACCGAGGTCACCGTCTCGGGGAGGCGCGAGCACGGGCGCGTGCTGATCTCGGTCCGCGACCAGGGCATGGGCATGGACCGGCGGGAGCAGCGGAAGATCTTCCGCAAGTTCTACCGCACGCGCCGGGCCGAAGCTTCGGGCGAAACCGGCACCGGCATCGGGCTGTCGATCGTGCAGCAGATTGTCGCCCATCACGGCGGGACGATCGAGGTGACCAGCCAACCCGGCCAGGGCTCCTGTTTTACAGTAGTATTGCCGGGGCAGGCCGAGGCCTGTGCGGTGGAGAAGAGGTAATCCTTGCAGCGGCTACTGGTAGTCGAAGACGATAACGCGGTGCGCACCACCCTGGTGACCTTTCTCGAGCTGGAGGGCTACGCGGTGGACGCGGTCGGCTCCACCCGCGAGGCGCTGGAGCGCCTGGACCAGAACGCCTACCCGATCGTGATCTCCGACATCTACCTGGACGAGCGCACCGGGCTGGACGTGCTGGAGGCCGCCCGCAGCCGCGACCACACCTGCGCAGTGATCCTGATGACGGCCCGCGGCACCATGGAGACGGTGATGGCCGCCACCCGCGGCGGCGCCTTCGACTATATTGCCAAGCCGTTTGAGCTGGACACGATCCTGGAGACGGTGAAGCGCGCCGAACGGTCCCGTGCGGCCGCTGAAGAGGACCGGGAAGCCGAGGTCGAGGATTTGCCGGAATCCGAGATGATCGGCAGCTCCGCCGGCATGGTGGAGATCTACAAGGTGGTCTCGCGGGTGGCGCCGACCGACGCCACCATTTTGCTGGAGGGCGAGACCGGCACCGGCAAGGAACTGGTGGCGCGCATGATCCATGCCCACAGCCCGCGCGCCAGCCAGCCGTTTGTGCCCGTGGACTGCGCCTCGATCGCGCCCACCTTGCTTGAAAGCGAGCTGTTCGGCGCCCTGCGCGGCGCTTACACCGGCGCCGACCGCGACCGCATGGGCGTATTTGAAGCCGCCAACCACGGCAGCGTCTTCCTGGACGAGATCGGCGACATCGAGCCCGGTTTTCAGTTGAAGCTCCTGCGCTTCCTCCAAGACCGCGAGATCCGCCCCGTGGGCGCGCCACGGCCCCGCGCCGTCGATGTGCGCGTGATTACCGCCACCAACCGCGATCTGCAAAAGCAGATCGAGGAGGGCAAGTTCCGCGAGGACCTGTGGTTCCGCATCAACGTGGTGCGCATCGTGCTGCCGCCGCTGCGGCAGCGCCGCGGAGACGTGCCGCTGCTGGTGCATTACTTCCTGCGGAAGTATTGCCAGCGCTACGGGCGTGACGTCCGGCTGCTGCCCGATGGCCTGCGGGTCCTGGAGGACTACATCTGGCCCGGCAACGTTCGCCAGCTCCAGCATATGATGGAGCGGCTGTCCATCCTGGCGCCCGACAACCGCATTGACCAGCAGGCCGTGCGCGAGGCCATCGCCGCCACCGCGCCGCGCGAGCACGCCGGCGAGACCCTGGCCGAGGCCGAAGAGGAGCAGATCCGCCGCGTGCTGGAGGCGACCGGCGGGAACAAGAGCCGGGCGTCCCGCATACTGGGCATCGAGCGCAAGACCTTGTACCGCAAGCTGGAGCGGATGGGAATCGGGGAGGCCGACCCGGCTTCAGCCGGCCAGTCCTGACATTCTGCCAGCTTCCTGGTTTATCCACAGGAAATCCAGCGGCGCCCCCTCGTAACCACCTAAAAACACGGGTGAAATAGTCTGCGGAAAACAGGGTCCTCAACGCAGATTCCATTTGACACCGCCATTATTCCGGGGGAGCATGGTTGAGGTTCCAAGAGGTTCACGGAACCAGCGAGCCGCGCGAAAGCCGAGCTAGGCCGAGCGGGGATCCGGAGGCGGCAGTCGTCAGGCCACCGCCACCGGGGAGCGACACCCGGGGAGGTTTTCGTGGAGGCGAGCTTCCCGGCTGGAACCGAGCTGAACGGTGATCCGGAGGGATCGGAAGATCCCGACGGGGAGTGAGGCGCGGGGAAGGACCGGGATTGCCGCGCCGGCGCGCGGGCTACGGGCTGGAGGCAGTGATCCTCCCTGGGGCGGGGAAACCCGCGGGCGGGGAGGGGAGCCGGACAGCCGAACGGGTCCGAAGCGAGGAGCGGTAAGGCGCCGAAGAGGCGGATGGGAACGCCCGGAGGGGGCATTCCGGCGACGGAGAGCATCCGACGGGCGGGAAAGTGCGCTTCGAGGGGCTGGCTTCGCTGGCAGAGGTCGGCGCCGGTTTCCGGAGCGTTGATCCGTGGCAGCCAAAAGCTGCGACGGGGAGCAAAGGAATTGCCGGCCGGGCCCAGCCAGCGCCGCGCTCAGGCCGTGCATGCCGGTGGTGAGCGAGCTGGGGCGTGGGTCGCTTGGAACCTTTTTCGTCTGGCAAGCTCGCGTAAGGGGCAGGTGGCCGGACGCCCCTGCCCCGTCCGTTCCTTCCCCGGAGGCTCCCGCGCCGCCAACGCGCATCGGCCTCACAGCTCCGAAACGCGCGACGGCCGTCCCAAGCCAGCGCGCACCGCGGCCGCGCGGGCCCGGCGGTAGGCCGGACTCCCAGGACTCGCTGCGGCAGCATGGGAGGTTACACTGGAAGCATGAGTACCGCACGGTACGTCTACTGGCAGGACGGGGACCACTGGCTCGGGTATTTCGAAGAATTCCCCGACTACATGACCCAGGGAGAAAGCCTCGAGGATCTCCAGGAAAACCTGAGGGACCTGTTCCGTGACCTGACCAGCGGCCAGATCCCCGGAGTGCGCAGGGCGGCCGAACTGCCGGTCTCATGAAACGCCGGGACCTGATCCGTCGCCTGGAGGACAGCGGATGCGTGTTGGTACGACACGGCGGCAAGCACGACTGGTATCACAACCCCCGAACCCGCATGTCCCAGCCCGTGCCGAGACACCAAGAAATCAACGAGAACCTCGCCAGGCACATCCTGAAGAAGCTCCGAGACTAACCTGCCCGCACGAGGTTCTGACGGCTGCCCCAACCTCCGGCGGTGCCTTGCCATCGTGCGGCGACCGTGAGACTGGCCCGAGCTGACCGGCCACGACAGTTTTCGCGAAAAACGCAGATCTGGGCCGCAGCTCAGCATGTCCGCGACAGGAAGCCCGCCTTCTTCTGCCAGTTGCACAAGGCATCTTCCATGCATTCGGCCGGGACCCGAGAGCTGATTGGAGCTCGCGGACGATGTCAATGATTTCGGTCGTCAGATTACCCACCTTCTTCCCTGTCACGAGCAGGAGCGCGCCGGCTCTCGGCCCGGTGGCCCCTCTCAAGTACGGATGAGGCGGTGCGACTGGAAGGATCCCAAGGTTACCCAGCAGACAGAGCAGGTCGAACTTCGCCGTCCGGCCGAACCTGCGGATCTTCAGTGCCCAGAAGAGATCGTCGAAAGCCGCTTCCCGACTTTCGGCGTGCTCGACGAACGACTGGAAGGCTTCGTACGGACTTGTGTTGCCGTGCTTTGCTACCCAGCGGACGAAGCTCTCGATGACCGCTGGTGTCCCGAACTTGCTGTCAGGCCTGTTGGTCTCGTACTTCCGGTGGTTTCCGAACCTGAGCTCGTGCAGTCGGCGAGAATTCTCGCGCATCCAGTCGCGTACGCTCGTCGACGCCTGGGCGACAGCCTTCCAATCCCATAGCCCATGACCAAACCTGCTGTAGAACCGCCGGATCGTCTCTCCGGTCCCCGAGGTTCCATCCCAACCGAACTGGACAGACAGGAACGCAAGCCATACCGCTTCGTCCGGATTCTTGTGTTTGAAGTTCTCGACTATGCAGCGGAGCGGGTGGAACGTGGTGTGCAGAGGATCGGTGGCGCCGTGGAATCTTCTGCGCCGGAGCACCCGAAGTTTCTTCTCGGATTCGCGGAGCTTCTCGATAAATCGCGTGCGTCGGCGGGCACTTTTCAACCCGACGAGCGGCTGCCTCCTCAGAAAATCGCGGAGCCGGCTGCTCAGTTCCTCAGCTTGAGCTACCACTGGCCACCTCCTCGGCGCCATGGTAGCAACCACAACAGGCGCAGTCAGAGTTCCTTGATGGAAATGTTGCGGAACTGGAGCAGGCTGGGCGGGCCCAGATACTTGCCGTCTTCGACCCGGCCGTGGTGCTGAAGCCCGACCGGCCCTTCCACCGGCACTCCGGGCAACGGCGCGTTCTCTATCACCGTCTTGCCGTTGAGCACCACCGTCACGCGTTCTCCCCTCATGGTGATCTCGAACGTGTTCCACTCGCCGATGTTCTTGTCCGCGTTCGTCTTGGGTGTGGCGGCTGCCCTGACCTCCGGCGGCATCTTACGGTCGGTGCGGTAGCCGTAGAACTCACCCGAGCCGACCGGCCAGCACCAGATGTTCACCTGGGCCTTGCCGGTCCCGCGCAACAGGATTCCCGAATCGGAATCGGGAAGGTCGATCAGGATCGGCTTGCCGTTTTCGTCCAGTTTGTCCGATCCGTCCGGCATCACGATGCGCGCGTTCTTGTTGCGGTACGGTGTGGCCTTGATGCGCCAGTCCACCCGGAGCACGAAATCGCGGAAGGACTTCTGCGTCCACAGGTTCTTGTCCTTGGGCGCTTGGCTGGCCGCGTCGTAGTCGATCACCCCGTTGACGACCTTCCAGTGTCCGTTGTCCCCTTCCGGGATCTTCCAGCCTGTCAGGTCCTTCCCGCTGAACAGCGATACGAAGCCCGGCGGCGGCGCCTGCGCGCACAAGCCCACCGCCAGAGCGGACATTACGATACATACGCCGATTGGCCTCATTATTCCCCCTTCCGGGACAGCCTCATACGCCTGGCCGCTGCCGCCGGGCACCTGTCTTGGAACCACGGTCAAGGCCGCGGGACTCCCCCGGCCCCGGCCCGGTAGCGTGCTGCAATCTCCGGCCATGCGTCCGATTGCCATCCTCACCATTATCTGTCTTGCCACGCTCGCCTGGTGGTTTCCCACCCGAATGAGGATCGCCTGGGTGCGAAGGCTTGACGTGGCCCAAGCCGCCGGTGTCCTGACTCACGGGAGCGATCGGCGTTGACGCGCCGGCGCGGGTGCAGGCTCAGCGCGACGACTCTGAAGACCTCGTTCGCGATGTCTTCGAAAAAGCGGTGTCGAAGACCTGCCGCGTCGCCTGCCGAAATCACACCAGCCCGGACCTTGTCTGCGAACGCAGACTGCACCTCAACCACCGAAAGGCGGGAGATAAGAATGGTCGCGGTAGCACTCAGCACCAGTTCCTCGACGACGGCGGACCCGACCTCTGCGCGATAAAGCTTCGCCAGAGCGCTCGAATCCAGAAAGTAGGCTGCCTTTACCGGCTCTCGCGCTCCGCCCGGATGTCATCAGAAACTCTGCCAGGGATCTTCGACAGCGCCTCTCTGACCTCCTCCAGGCTTGGAGCCGGTCCCATCGCCGCCACGTCCCTCTTGACCTTAACGGCTTCGAGCGTCTTCGCCATGATGGCCTGGGTTGTTGTCCAGCCGGGGACAAGTCGGGAGACTTATCCTACCGCGTCTGGAACAGGCTGATGCCGGCGATGCCGGCGGCGCCGGCGGCCAGGCACTCGGTCGCGTTCTGCTCGGTGACTCCACCCACGGCGAAGACCGGCAGGCGCACGGCGTGCGCCGCTTCGCGCAGACAGTCGAGGCCCAACGGAGGGCCGTAGGCGGCCTTGGACGGCGTGAAAAAGACCGGACCGAAGACGGCGAAATCGGCGCCCTCGCGCTCGGCGGCGCGCACTTCCTCGACGCGGTGGCACGAAACGCCGATCAGGAATCCGGGCGGCACGATGGTCCGAAGCCGCTGCGGCGCGATCGAATCCGCGGGCAGGTGCACGCCGTGCGCGCCGCAGGCCAGCGCGATGTCGGCGCGCGTGTTGACGAGGATCTTGGCGCCGCGCGGGTTGGGCAGCGCCAGCGCGCGGCGGACCAGCGCCAACAGCTCGCGCGCCGGGAGATCCTTCTCCCGGATCTGGATCATCTCGACGCCGGCCGCCAGGTTGCGGCCGATCGCTTCCAGCAGCGGCTCGACGCCGCCCAGCGGCTGGCGGTCGGTGATGTAGTAGCGCCTCATATCGCGCAGTCAAACGGCGAGCTGAAGGTCCGACCCAGAGGGTGCCCCGGCACACTCAATGGGCTGTGAAAAAATCGCCCGGCAGGCGAAAGCGCCTGCCCCACGAGTGGGCAAGTCCTTCGGCAGCAAGGTGGGGCAGACGGTTCCGTCTGCCTTGCTGGCTGAACGGGCGATTTTTTCACGCCTTCTCAGGATTTGTAATCGGCAAACCCTCTGCCGCACCGACTTGGCAGAGCGCGTTATCTGCCGCCACCACTGCATCCAGGGAATCGCGCCGATGTATATCCAATGCCACGGCCAGTTGCACGGCATCCAGAGTGCGGAGCCTGCAGGTATTGCCATGCTGCTTGAGGAGTCGCTCGGCCTCAGCGTAATGATGCTCCGCTATCGCAACCACGGTTAGCACGGCCGCGGCCACATCATTCAGAAAGTAATTCCTCAGGGCAGCAGCATCGGCTGGACTCAATGTCCCCATTCTGACCCTTCCGGCAAACACCGAGTGTATTTCGACAGCGGTCAGGCGCGAAATGATTATGCGCCGTTGCGGCTCGTGGAAGAGCGCTTCAACACGGGCGGAGCCAGCTTCTGGCTGGTACAACTTGGCGAGAGCGCTCGAATCGAAAAAGTACCGGGCCACTCAGAACCGGTCCTCACGCTCGGCGATAATATCGGCAGCCAGCGAGCCGGGGATCTTTGACAGAATATTCCGGACCTCCTCAAGGGTCGGGATGTGATCCACGTCTTGGATTTCTCTGCGAGCGTTCTCGATGAACGCGTAGTCAATCATCGAAGCCAGCGGATCTGCCGCGTCGGAGACCGTCACGCTGACTTTCTGGTGCTCCTTGAACGGCAGCGGCTCCAGCGGACGGAGGACGCCGTTTTCGTAAACCGCTTGGAGCGTCTTCGTCATGACCCCATTATCGCCGAAGCCGTCGGGCTTATGACGCGGAAGTCCACGCGATCTCGCGCTCCCCAGCAGTTTGTCTTCCCGATTCCCCTGGGCTGAACGGTCGACTACGGTCACCCACAAGTCCTACCGGGTCTGGAACAGGCTGATGCCGGCGATGCCGGCGACGCCGGCCGACAGGTTGCGGCCGATCGCTTCCAGCAGCGGCTCGACGCCGCCCAGCGGCTGGCGGTCGGTGATGTAGTAGCGCCTCACAGCGGCTCGTAGTACGCTTCGCCCGCGCAGGCCCGGCAGAGCGCGCGGCCGTCGCGCATCACCTCGCGTTTGAAGTTGATCCCTTCGCCGCAGCCGGCGCACACGGCGCGCGGCGCCTTGTAGCCGGGCAGGTCCTCCGGCGCCAGCCGCACGCGCACCCACTGCACCTCGAACATCTCCTCATCGGGCAGCTCGCGGTAGGCCCGCATCTGCTGGATCTCCCTGTCTGGAATATCCGGGTACAGCTCGCGGGCCCGCTGCTTGGAGGATTCCGTGGCCACCACGCGCACGGCCCGGTTCTCCTGGAGGTCGCAGAAAGTGGCCGCCACCTTGCCGAAGTCGCGGACCTTCAGCGTCCGCTTGCCCAGGCGGCAGCCGGTGACCACGGCCACGGCGTCGGTGGCGCAGCGGTCGATCTCGACGAAGGTGACCAGCCGCTTGCGGTCCTTACCGGTGGGATCGTCCACGCCCAGCAGCCGCGAGCCGTACAGCGCCATCCGCAGTCCGAGGATCTGGCCGGCGCAGATGTGGCCGTGCGCCTGCTCGGCCAGCTTGACGTATTCGTCCAAGGTCTTCACGCACCCCTCCCTGCGGGGCCCGCTCACAATGCCCGCAGCGCCTGCGGCGGAAAGCCCACTACCCATTCTTTATTATGCTTCTGCTTTTCGAACTCTGTGCGGGAGATCTCCACGGCGAGGTCGCCGGCGAACTCCAGCTTGCAGGCGCGGGGCATCTCGACCGCGCGGAGCAACTGCGCCGGGATCCGGTTCGGGCCGGGCTTGCCGTCGCGCGGCCCGGCGGTCAACTCATCCGGCCTCACGTACAGCCAGATGCGGTCGCCGCGGAGGCGCCCGGGGAAGTACGGCCCGGTCAAATCGAACTCACCCATCCGCAGGCGGCTGAGGTTCCGCTGCGGGTCCAGGTCAACGATCTCCGCCTCGAAGAGGTTGTAGATGCCCAACAGCCTGGCGACCTCGACGCTGCCGGGCCGGTCGATGATGGCCTTGGGCGCGCCCGTTTGCACCAGCCGCCCCTCGCGCAGCACCAGCATCACGTCGCCCAGCCCGCAGCACTCTTCCAGATCGTGCGTGACCACCAGCATGGGGGTCTGGAACTCGGCGCGCACCAGCCGCAGCAGCGCGTAAAGCTCCGAGCGCAGTGGCGCCTCCAGCCCGCGGGACGGCTCGTCCAGCAGCAGCAGGCGGGGCGCGCCGATCAGCGCGCGGGCGATCGAGCAGCGCTGTTTCTCGCCGCCGGAGACCTCGTGCGGCCTGCGGCCGGCCACCCCGGCGAGGTGGAAGCGCTCGAGCATCTCGCTGACCTTGCGGTGGCGCTCCAGCCGCGGCCGGTGCTCGGCGGCGAAGGCCAGGTTCTGCCGCAGGGTCATGTGCGGGAACAGCGCGCAGTGCTGGAAGAGGTAGCCGCAGCGGCGCGCCTGGGGAGGAAGGTGGACGCCGGAGGCGGCGTCGAACAGGATCTGATCGTCGAGCATGATGCGGCCTTCGTCGGGCCTGAGGAAGCCGGCGATCGCGTCCAGTGTCAGCGTCCTGCCCGAACCGCTGGGGCCGAACAGCACAGCGACGGCGGCCGAGGCCTGAAATTCGATCTCGAGGGAGAAAGGCGCGGACTCCGGCCCAGGAGGAAAGCGCTTGCGGATCCGCGCCTGGATCATGGCGCCGCCCGCCTGGAGACCAGCCGGTTGGCCAGCGACAGAGCGGCGATGGCGGCGGCCGAGACCACCAGCACCAGCACGCGGGCCAGCGCGCCGTTGCCCGCCTCGACCGCGTCGTAGATGGCCACCGCCACCGTCTGGGTGCGGCCGGGAATGTTGCCGGCGATCATGATGGTGATGCCGAAGTCGCCCAGGGCGCGAGCGAAGGCCAGCACGGCGGCGGCGTAGATGGAGCGCCGCGCCAGCGGCAGGGTGATGCGCCAGAACACGCGCCACTCGGAAGCGCCCAGACTGCGGGCGGCCCGCTGGTAGCGGCGGTCCACGCTCTCCAGCGCCGCCCGCGCCGCGAACACAAGCAGCGGGACGGTATGAAACATCGCCGCCACCACCGCCGCCTGCCAGGTGAACACCAGTGGCTGGCCGAACAGCCACTCATAGAGACGCCCCAGCGCGCTCTCCCTGCCCAGCAGCACCAACAGGTAGTAGCCCAGCACCGTCGGCGGCAGCACCAGCGGCAGGCTCAGGGCGCCGTCCAGCACGTCGTGACCGCGAAAACGGCGGTTGACCAGCAGGTAGGCCAGCCACAGCCCGAGCGGGAGCGAGAGCAGGGTGGCGATGCCGGCCACCCGCAGGCTCAGCCACAGCGGGAACCAGTCGATGGTGGCGGGAGCCATGGCGAAGACTAGGTGCTGTCCCCCTAATGCCTGTACGGACCGCTCCCTCACGGTCGCGGCTCGGAAAGCGTCTGCGGAGCCGCGCGCGTCAGCAAGCGGTCGTGTAAGCGTGATCGCGGGACAGCACACTAGATTATACTGGACGGACTGTACTACTAAATCTTCGCTTCTTTGCACGGCGCGAAGATTCTTGTCTCATG
>JBBTDS010000597.1:0-39940 GCA_038060875.1 Acidobacteriota bacterium
TTTGTCCTTGGGCCGCTCTGCAACATGCCAGAACGCACAAAGCAGTCAGTAGAAAGTTTGGTCCGTTTCTGATCATCAGATTCTTCATTGGCGATTCTCCTTGCCTGGCTGGCTGTGGTCGCGCGCTTCCTCCTCTTTTTCAGACGTAGCCTCCGGCGGATCACTTCACTTGGAAGGGCACAGCATAGACCGCCGAATCGCCAGCCACGGTGAAATTGAGGTTGTAGGTTCCTGTCGGCAGCCCTTTCGTGCTCAAGTTGAAGATGTATCCGCCCGTGGTGCCAAGTGTGGAGTCGAAGCGGAAGTCGTTGTCCGGGTTAGCGTTGCCGGAATCTTCCACTGGTCCGGAACTCGAAGTGGAGGTTTGGGTGATGCTGACCGCGTGCACAGTGATGCTTGGAGACGACAAATTGTTGCCGCTGCTGTCGCAGAGCTGCAATTTGATGGGCACGGCGCTGCCACTCTTCGCGGCTTTGGTGGGATCGTAGAGCAAGCACACGCTGTAGAGCGCTCCAGGCAACAAAAACGTAGCGGCCCGTACGTTGCGCGCGTCAAAGCCATCCTCATCGCTCCCCCACACCATCCGAATCTTGCCGTCAGACAATACAGTAATGTCGTTGAGCTGCTCGGTCACCAGGGGAGTGTCCGTGATCTGGTAGAGCCGATTGGCCGTGATGTCGTAAACGAAGATGTCGGAGGTTGCAAACAGGGTGGGCCGACTCTCGAAGGCGATGAAGTTCCCCGCGATGCTCGGGTTCGCCTCGATGCTTGACAGCACGAGCTGCACCTCGGCGCCCCCGCCCACCGGCCGCCAGAAGACATCCCCGTGGTCTGGGAGGCGAACCGAATCATAGACGACAAGCGTTCCGTTCGTGTCGGGGTTGGCCTCGGGGTGCACCGAGCCCGCCGCCACCCCCACGATCCAGACCGCTCCGCTCTTCACCGCCTGCCAGATGTCGCAATTGCTCGTCGAAGTGGCGCAATGCTCCCAGGTGACGACGGCGCCGTCGGGAGAGACCGAGGGATTTTGATCGAAGACGCTGTCGTTGGTGAGCCTCACCGAAAGGGAGGTGGTGAGATCGTGAACCACCACCTCGCCGTTGCCGTGGAGCCCAAAGTCGATGTACGCGACCGTGTTGCCGCCAATCGCAGATCCTATGCGGTTGCTGCCGAGCGCGGGGTCGATCTCGACCGGAGCAGCGCTCGGAGTCAAAGTGTCGAACACCATCACCGCGGTCTTCACGGACGCGACGACGCGCGAGAAGACGATCTTGCTGCCGCTGATGTCCGAGAGAAGATCGCGCGCGGAATTCCCCGTCGGAATCTGCGCATCGACGGCGGTGGAGAAGCGGTAGTAGCGAATCGAATTGTCGGAGGTGTACGCGGCCCAATCGCCGCTGACATGAGGATCGTATTGATCGACTGGTCCGACGTTGATCGCGACGGGAGTCAACGGCGGAGTTACGCCGGGGATCGGCACCACGGCTTGCGCCGCCGGAGTCAATCCGGCCATCGCTACTACGAGAGAAAAGAGGGCAGTGGCCCAGCTTTTCGGGTATACCTTTAACACTAGCAACGCGAAGCTTCGAGTTTTTGTCGTCATTGAATAGCACATAGAGTCTCCTTAGTCATAGTTTTCCTCCATCTTCGTCAAGCTACCCGGCGCCCCAGGAGCGAGAAAGTGACAGAACTGTCACGCCCCGCTACCGGGCGTTCCGTCCTCGCGAGTTCGGGGACGCAGCGCCCGGTTTTGGTATCTCCACACGCACCTATCTGGCATGGACCCTGGTTACGGAAAACTCCGAGTCCTCGGCATGGCAGGTGGCGCAGGACTCCCCGAACGGCGCGATGTTCACGAACGCGTGAGCGGCAGTGGACAGGCTGTCATGGCAGCCCAGGCAGGCGGTCGTCGCCGGCGGGGTGGGACTGAAAAAGCCCCGCGGGGTGACGCTGGCCATCAGGCCCTTGGATAGAGGCAACTGGTAACTGGTCCCTTCGTGACACTTGGAGCAGTTCCGCCGATCGCCGGGAAACCGCACACCGTTGAAGTTCTCCGCCTCGCCGGCGTCGTAAATCGTGAATTCGTTCTCGAGATTCCGTCCGGAGTGGATCCTGTGAACCATGTACTTGAAGTCCATGGCCTCGGCGGGCCGCTTGTCGGCTGGCCGCTCCGATTCATCGGTGAAACCGGGCCGATGGCAAACCGAACAGTACTCGACGTTGTTGCGGGACTGGGTGTGTACAACCAGGTTCTCATGGCAGGCATTGCACCGGGCCTGAGAGACGATCGTACGCCGCTTCACCGGCGACCCGTCCGTAACGCCAAAGTGGTACAGCCGGTTAAGAAAGCCTTCCCGTGCCGTTATGCCCGTTCCATCCACTTTCGTGAGCTTGACGTCTCGGAAACCCTCCGGCGCCACCACGAAGGTCCCCTTGGCGTCGGCGGGGATGGCGGCGGTAAATCGATAGGTGTAACCGCTCTGGCCGGCCACTGCCTGCCTGGCGTCCTCCCTGGTGTGAAAGACGGAATCGCCGGCGGGACCGCCCAGTCCCAGCCGCAGGCGGGACATCGTGGACGGCTCGATCAGATTGCCTTTGTTGTCGGTCACCTTGAAAGTCACGGCCGGCCTGCTGCCGGGCGACTTCCCGTCCACGGAGAGAATCTCCACATTGACACCCTCCAATTGCTTTGATCTCTCCGGGACCAGGTGGGCGCCCCGGATGGAGACGTCGAACTCTCTGCCCGTTTCCGGGGCATGGCAAACGGCGCACTGCGAATCCGAGACCTGAATTCCGCCAAGCCCGTGGTTTTCGCCGGTCGCGAAGTTGATGTTGTCGTGGCACGCGAGGCAAGCAGTGCTGCCAACCCTCAGCCAGGCGTCGGACTGCGCCGCGCCGGAGCTCGGATCATGGCAGACCTGGCAATTGCGGACGTCGGCCGGAAAATGGTTGTCCGAGTAATCGAACACACGTGACCCAGCCCCGATGATCTGGTACTTTTTACCCGCCTTGACGCTGGGCAGGTTGGCGCCCATGTGGATCTTGTGGATCAGCACGGGGAAGTTCACACTGTTTCCGGTGTCGGGGTCCGAGTTCTGTGGCTGGTGGCACAACACGCACAGATCCAGCTCGCGGCGCACGCCGCCGTGAAAACTGAGAGGATCGTGGCACCGCTTGTTGCAGGTAGCGGTGCGAACGACGTCCCGCACCACGGTCACCTTCGAACCGTCCGGCACGAAGGTGTAAACGTCGTTGTCAACGTAGGTGCTCAGGCCGAATTCGGTAAGAACCCGCCGGGAGTATACGCCGACGCTGTGGGTGGCTGTTTTGTCATAATCGGCCGGGAGCCTGGTGCCAAATGTGTATCGGTAATCGCCTTCCGCCAGCTTCTCGTACGCCCCGCCCGAATCCGCGCGCGGCTGTACAGCCGTTATGCGGGTGATCGCGCTGGTTACCGTGTTGGTCGCGTAGGCGGTGTACTGCCTGTCTCCCGACCTGATGCGCGCGAGGACAAAACTGGTGCTCACCGCGCCGGGGGTGGCGATTCCCTCCCGATCCAGCGGTTCTCCCTTGTCGTCCTTCAGCCGGAAGGTCGCCCGGACGGTGTCGCCGGTGATTTCCACCTTTTGAATCTGGATCGTCAGACCGGGCCGGATATACGCCAGTTGCCTGGCGTCCAGGTAGAACTCCTTCTGGGCCGGCGCGTAGCGCTGCCTCTCTTCTTCCCGCGCAGCGGTGGTCGGCAGCATGAACCCGACGACCAGCGCTCCGACCAGGACCAACCTGTACCAATGTCTACGCCCTATGGCTTTCATGATTCCTCCTTCCCAAGCGTGCACCACTCACCCTTGGCGGTCCTCACCGCCCCGGCTGGACCACCGCAGGTTTGATGCCAAAACCTCTTACACCTTCTCCCCAGCCAATACCGGCCCGATTCCTAACAAACCGGCCTGTCTTGGCCAAGCCCGTACGGCGGCGCGGCGAGGGGCTGTGACAGAAATGTCACGCCTCCGGCGTTCACTCCCGAGCTCTTCGGACGCCCGTCCCGCGCATCTGTCTTTCCAGCTCCTTGATCTCATCCAGGCTCTTCTCCAGGCGCGCAAAGCCCCAGAGCACGTCGCCGGGCGACTGATGAAACGCGGCCAGCGACGTCCGCACATTCTCCCGAAGCGCCATTTCCAGGAAGGCGCGCTCGATGGCCAGCAAAGGAGCGAGCGGTTTTTCCGCCGTCGAAGCGGGTGATCCGTCGCCGCCCGCGGCCTGATAACGCCCGATCAGCGCTGACGCTGGCGACGGCAGCAACCCATCCCGGGCCAGACCGTCCAGAATGGCTCGCGATTGAAGAACCAGCAGGTCGGAAGAAAGCTTGACTTCATCGCAGGCGTTCAGGTAGTCGCCGGCGAACTTTTCCGAATGGCAGTTCCGGCAGACCAGGATCATGGCCTTCCTCTTCGCGTCGGACTGCTGCCGGAGTTGCTGGAAGAAGGCTTTGTAGCCGGATTCGGCCGCCTGATCTCCCTGCGCCAGAGCCGCTTGCAGGCCGCGGCCCCAGACGCTTTTGTCGCTCATCTTGTGGGTGAGCGTGACATCTCCATATCTCTCCGCCCGCAGCATGTGACAGGTGGCGCAGGTGGGCGCCGCATACGCTCCGGAGGGGAGCGCCGCCGGCATCGGCGATCTCCAGTCCCAGTTGCTGCCCTCGGATCGGTAAATGGAGCCGTGCTTGGATTGCAGGTAGGCCTCGGAGAGCGAATTGGCGGCCCGGCCATGACAGGTCTGGCAGCTCTCGGGCCTGCGGGCTTCGGCCACATCAAACCGGTGGCGGGTGTGGCAGGAATCGCAGCCGTTGCGGTGGATGAGGCCGGTCTTTTCAAACTCCGGATCGGGGTCAAAATAGGGGGGGTCGGTGGCTCCTTGTTGTGAGAAGATCAGATCGCGGCTCACCTGCCGTACGGGGACAGGAAGGCGCAGGAATTCCGGCGCCGCCAGCGCGCGCGTCCAATAGTCTTGGGGAGGCCCCACGCTATGTCCTCCCCCTTTCTCGTATTCCTTGTCCACGCTCTCGTGGCACCCTGCGCAAACCGCGTTCGCCACGCGGCCCCGAGTTTCGGTGATGGTCGTGTGGTTGTCGCCGTGGCATAGCACGCAGGTGATTTGTCCGTTGCGGACTAGCAGTCCCTTGCGCTCTTCGGCCTTTTCCTTCGGCGCCCGCAGCTTCTTGACCTCATCGTAGACGGTCTGGTTCTGGACGCCGCGCCTCCCCATGGTGCTGGACTGAAAGGCCGCCACCTGGTTGGGATTGACCTTCAGGTGGCACTTGACGCACTCCGCGGCCTCCTGGACGCCTTCCGGCTCCTTGATTTCCACCGCAATCGGCGGCTGGGCGAGGAGACGAACGCCCCAGGCCGCCACCAGCAGCAGCACACGGCCGGAGCGCCCCCCAGGAGGGGTCCGGTCCGGCGCCTCGTTTCTGTGTTTCAGCAATTGCCTCATATCCGTTACTCTCCTGGCTTTCTCGCTAGAACAAATAGCCCAGCGATATTGACCAGATATGGACCCGGTAGCGGGGAAGGACCGTCCCCAGGAAAGCAGCCCTTTGCGCTCCCGCGTCCGTCAAGCCCAGGAAGGGAACCGCCTGCTCCAGCGCCAGGTCGCTTTCCTTGTACCTCTCATGGGCGTATTCAATGCGGTAGAAAACACGGTCAGACAACGCAAACTTCAAAGACACCGCCAGGCGCTGGAATCGATTGCCGAGTTTCGGGTAGTTCTCTGCGGAGGTCGCCAGGAAACCCTCCGCCGCCGGGTTCCCCAGCGCCATGGTGGCGGTGACATTGTCGCCCTGCGAGAAGCCGTAATTAGCGTCCACCGCCAGCCTGTTACGGAACATCCCTGCATTCAGCCCCACGCCCCAGGTGTGAACCGAGTCACGGATGTTGCTTTCCCAGTCATTGCCGGGAGAATCGCTGGCCGGCCCGATGGGCGAGGCGTCGAGCCGCTGCCGGGACCGCAGAGCATAGCGAAACTTCTCGTGGGTATAATCGGCGAACAGCGAGATGGAAGGCGTCACTAGATAGGACAGATCAAAGGAAGCCGAGTCGTTCAGATCGTAAAGATCCCCGTAGCGGGACTCCTCGAAAAAAGCCCGATCGACGGTGTAGGCGGCCGAAACCGAAATGGATTCAGTGGCTGGCGCCTGCAAGGAGACGGTGCCGTAATTCCGGGTCCGCGCGGCCTGGTCCACTCTTCTCAGCCCGGGGAGCTGCGGCAAGGCGAAAATGCCCGTTCCGGCCGGGAACGAGGCGAGGAAGTAGTCCGGATCGTACCGTTCCGGCCGGCGCCGCGAGTGCTGCATCAGGGCCTGCAATCCCCATCCGCCACGGTTCATCCAGTCCCAACTGGCCCCGGCTGTGTGTTCGTTGGAGCGTTTAACGTCGCGGTAGGTTCGGTCCCAGGCCTCCCATTCATAGAACCATCGCGCCGCCGAGGTCTTGCCGGGCTCCCACACCCACTCCAGGTTCACGTTTTGCTTCCTGTAGGCATAAGGGAGATTGCGGCGGCTGCGGGGAGCGGCCTCGGTGAAGACAGAAGGGGTGGAATCGTAGGGCACGTAGCCGGAAAATCGCAGGCTGGGAGTCTCGTTGTCCAGGCGGTAGGAACGGTAGCGGGCGTTGTAGCCAAACTGCTTGCCGGCCTTGCCGGTAAGCAGGTAGTTCATCATCAAGGTCTGTTTGCTGCCGTTCAGGCTGCGTGCCGGCAGGGCGGGATAGTCGGGCCGGCCTTGGATGGCCGGATCAATGGTGAATGGAACGAAGGCCTCGTTCTGGCGCATCCATCCCGGAGACACCGTTGCCACTATCCTGGCGGAGCGGGCCAACTGGAGGGCGCCGGAGAGCGTGAGATTCTGAGCCGTGTTGTCTGGATCCAGCGCCCGCCGCCCCGAAGCGCCGGCGGCTGCCCGCTGGCCGGGCTGAAGGAGGCCGGTCCATTCCAGGGCCTTCACCTCGTTGCGAAAAAGCGAGATCTCGGACGATGCCTGCACCGCCCATTTAGGCTTAGCCACCTCGGCGCTCGCCTTCACGTCCCGGGTCCGGTACTCCACGGGTTCCGGGAGCTCCACGACTGTGAACCCAAAAGTGTTCCCGCTGGGCCGATACCCGGTGCGTCTTTCCGGAGAGTACTGGAGGCGCAGATCCCACGCTTCACTCGGTGTCACCGTAAGGCCCAGCCCCACGGAGTTACGTTCTACCGCCAGGTTCTGGCGGGGCGCACTCTGGAGGGCTTGAAATCCCGAGGGCAGGCTGAATTGGCCCGGGCCGGAGCGGACATAGGAATTTCTGCCCGCCGTGACCACCTCGTGGTAAATGCGGTTCCAGTTGGCGGTAATCTTGTATCGGCCGTAAACCCCGGCGCCGGCCAGCGCGTGCAGATCCTTTTCGGAGTTCTCCCGTGACTGCAAGCGGAAATAGGAACCGCTCATCGGGAGCGCTGAGTCAAGAATGAAATTCCTGACGAAAACACCGCTCGGAACGTTCCGGTACTCCGAGAACTTGGCCACGGAAGAATCTCCGGAGGTCCTCCTCACGCCGCTTTCCAGAAAGGTCCACCCAGGATAGGCGCGGAGGGACAGCGCTTCAGGGCCGACGGACTGAGCCGGCAGCAAGCCGCTCGACAGGCTGACAGCCATGGCTACGCCGGGGAGCGTTTTCATCGTCCTGCTGTGGAGCCGTTTCTTCATAGCCACGCTACCGGTGTAACCGCACCCCCGAAGGGTGATTGGACCCATGAATCTGGGAGTGGCAGTTGGCGCACCCCAGGTTGTAAATCAAGCGGTTGGCGGCCGGCTGTGGTTGGGTCGAGTGGCCGGCTCGCATGTGGCAGCGCTGGCACAGGCGGGGCGGTCTCGTCTTCAGCATGGCCGGGTGCACCGATCCATGAGCCTCATGGCAGTTCAGGCAGTCTTCGGCTACCGGAGGATGTTCCCAAAGGAACGGCCCGCGCTTTTCCGCGTGGCAGCGGTAGCAATTCTCGTTCACCGAATTCTCCGCCAGCAGCTTCGGCGTGGCCGTTCCGTGCGGGTTGTGGCAATCAACGCAGGTCAGCTTGCCTTCTCGCAGCGGCATGTGAGAAGAGCGCTGCAATTGGGCCTTCTGCAACAGGTGGCACTGAAAACAGACCTCCATGCTCGTCTGCTTTCTCAACAGCCGCGTCTCCAGGGGCCTCTCCTGGAAGCGCACCCCGGGCTGCGGGATATCCGCCTTCTTGTGCAGGGTGTGGCAATTCGTGCAGGTGATGTTCCTGGATTCGTGGGGGCTACCGCGCCAATAGAGCCGGTTGCCTCGTTCGTGGCACTTCAGGCACGCGTTTTCAATCGACTCGGCAGGGCTGCCGTTGAAGCGGAAGATGAGGGCCCGATTGCCGGACTGCACGTGGTCCAGGCCCGACCCGTGGCAGGCCTCGCATCCCTGCTTGGCCGGCGACTCGGAGTAACGGCCGTCCAGCCTGGCGTGGGTGGAAGCAGCCCAGGTTTGGTAGTAGTCTCGATGGCATCGCCGGCAGGTCTCCGGTGCGATGGCCGCGGCCGCCGCACCCGGCACCGGCCGGCCCTGCGCCGCCTCGAGGTTCAGGCCCGCCGGGTAGAGGCTGCACACCAGCCCGATCCAATACCACCCCCTCACGCGCCGCTGCACTGGCACACACATCACACTGGCAGGCGGTAAAGCACCTGCGATGCCAGCCGCACGGCGACCCGCCGCGGGACCGGGCCGCACCTGCAACCAACTTATTTGCCGCGGGTTAGGGTGGTCGGCCCGGGAACCGGGGCCGCTGCGGGGCGCAACAGGTGTGGCTGACTTGTCACACCCCTCTGGACTTCAACTGCGGTCCGGGATCGCCTGAGGGCGGTAGCCTCGCGAGTCGATCCCGTACTTGCGCATGAGGCGGTGGAAGGCAGCCCGATCCATCCCGGCGATCCTGGCCGCCTCCGTGACGTTCCCGCGCGTGCGGGTCAACAGTTCCGCGATGCCCTGGCGTTCGAAGGTCTCGACGCTTCGCCGCTTTTCCTGGCGAAAAGCAGGGCGCATCTCGTGGGACTGGCGCAGCAATTCCTCCGGAAGGTCCAGAGGAGAGAGGTACTCCTCGGCAGTAATGGAGACAGCGCGCTCGACTACGTTGCGGAGTTCGCGGACGTTTCCCGGCCAGGCATAGTGCTCCAGCACCATCACCGCGGCCGCGGAAACGCCGAGGACCTTCTTCTTCGTCCGCTGGGCAAACGCCTGGAGAAAGTGGTTCGCCAGCAGGGGGATGTCGCCGGCCCGTTCCCGCAACGGCGGCAGCGCGATGGTGAGCACGTTCAGACGATAGTAGAGGTCCTCGCGGAATTTCCGCGCCGCCACCATCTCGGCCAGCTTTTGGTGCGTTGCCGCCATGATCCTGATGTCGAGGCCGACAAGATCCTGGCCACCCACACGCCGGATCTGCCTTTCTTCCAGGCTGCGCAGCAGCTTCACTTGAGTGGAGAGACTCAATTCCCCTATTTCGTCCAGGAACAGCGTGCCGCCGTTGGCCAGTTCCAACAGCCCTCGTTTCAGCGCGACCGCCCCGGTGAAGGCGCCGCGCTCGTGACCGAACAGCTCGCTTTCCAGCAGTGGCTCGGGAAGAGCGGCGCAGTCCACGGGGATGAAGGGTCCGCGAGCCCGCAGGCTGTTGGCGTGGATGGCCTTCGCCAGCATCTCTTTGCCCGTGCCCGTTTCGCCCACCAGAAGGACGGTGGCATCCCCCTGGGCGGCGCACGTGGCGCCGCGCAGCATTTCCCTCACCGGTTCGCTGGCGCCGGTGATGGCGCTGAAGTCCATGGAGGCCGCTCTGTCCGCGAGCATCGCGTCCGGCTGTGACAGCCGCGCCCGGTGCTCGCAGGCGCGCTGGAGGATCGTTCGGAGCTCTCCGCTGCTAAAGGGCTTGCGCAGGTAGTCGAACGCTCCCGCGCGGGTGGCCTCGATGGCCGTGTCGATGGTCGCGTACGCGGTGATCAGAATGACCACCGTTTCCGGGCACAGGCTCTTGATCGAGCGCAGCAGGGCCAGGCCGTCCGTCTCGGCCATCTTCAAGTCGGTCAGCACGATTGGAGGGCGGGACTGCCGGAAGACCTCCAGGCCGAGCCTCCCCGAGCTGGCCGTCAGGCAGCAATAGCCAAGGCGCCCGAGAATCGCGGCGCAATCGTGGACGAAGTCGGCTTCGTCGTCGATCAGCAGAACGCAGACGCTGCAGCTTGTTTCTCCCCTCTGTGTGACTGCCATCGCCTGTGACCCCTATGATACACTACGGGATTCCCGTGGCTAGGCTTCCGGCTGGGACCGATCCGGAGCATCCCCGCCTTTCGGCCACCGACAGATTCTTCGCGGGTCTGCGCGTGGCCGCCATTGCGGTGGGCGGCGTCTGGCTGCTGCTCTCGCCGGATCTGCCGCTCCGGCGCCAGGTCGCCGGGCTGTTGGCGGCCTCCCTGATCTACACCGTCTCAATCTACTATCTGATTCTGCGGACCCGCTGGCCCGTCGCCCGCATTTACCTGGTGACCGCCCTGGTTGATCTGTTCTTCCTCTCCGGGCTGGTCCGATGGGCGGGCGGCGAGAGCAGCGTCTTCGTTCTCGGATTCTACCTGCTGGTGGCCCTGCACAGCTTCTACTTTGGACGCCGGGTCGGAATGCTGATTGCCGGCGCCGCGGCCCTGCTGTTGGTTCTGGCCTGTCTGGACATCTCTCCCCCCGAGCCGTGGTTTCCTTCCCTGGTACGAGTGGGCTTGCTGTTTGTCACCGCCTGGTCCACCGGTCTGCTGGCCGATCGGGAAAGGCAGGCCAGGCAAAGAGTGGAAGGGCTGCTGGCGGAGCTGAAAGACACCACCCGCATATTGGAACAGGCCCAGAAGATGGCTCTGATTGGCCGGCTCACCGCCGGGATCGCGCACGAGATCAACAACCCGGCGGCGGTGGTTCTCACCAGGGTGGAGCGCATGCTGTTGGAAGCGGAAGAAAAGGGCTACTCCGCCGCCCTGAAGCAGGACCTGGCAACTTTGCAGAACCACGCGCGCCGCGTGGCCGACGTGGTGCAGAAGATGCTCACTTACTCCAGGTCCGGCTCTTTGGAATTCTCGCCGCTGGACATCAATGAAGTGATCCAGCAGAGTTTCCCGCTGATTGAGCACCGCCTGAAGGATCGCCAACTGACCCTGAACCTCAACCTGCTTCGCCGTTTACCCCGGATCTACGGCAACGCCAACCGGCTCGAGGAAGTGTTCGTGAACCTGCTCACGAACGCTATTGACGCTTCCTCACCCGGGGGACAAGTCTACATCGTGAGCACAATCAGTGGCGGCCCGGACAAGGAGGTGCAGGTCTTTGTTTCCGACGGCGGGCAGGGTATCCCGCCGGAGAACCTGGACAAGATCTTCGAACCCTTTTTCACTACCAAGCCGCCCGGTGAGGGCACCGGCCTCGGCCTCTACATCACCTACCGGATCTTGAACGACCACCGGGCTTCTATCTCGATTGACAGCCAACCCGGGAAAGGGACCACAGTTTCCATTCGCTTCCCTTTGCTGAAAGACGTCATGGCGACGAGGTGATGGCCCGCCGCATCCGGGGACGCAGTGTGATACGCTGGCATTGCGCGCGCCAGCGCGCCGAGGCGAAGCGGAGATAACAGTCCGAGTGGGAGGAATCGTGAATACACAGCCCAGCCGGGAAGACGCTCACCTGATACTGCGGATCTATGATCTGAGAAACCAAGATAAGCTGCAAAAGGCCAGGGAATGGTTGCTCACGCTTTTCCAGGCCAGGGACATGGACGAGTTCCGCGAGGTCTGTCCGCCGAGCTGGGAGACATATGCGGATTTTCATCGCGCGGTGTCGTTCTGGCAGATGGTGGCATCCTTCCTCACATCCGGCGTGCTCCATGCCACGCTCTTCTTTCAAACAGACCTGGAGCTGTTGGCCGTCTGGGAAAGAATTCATCACCTGGTTCCCGAGCTGCGGGCGGCCGCCAATAACCCCGGTCTGTACCGCGACCTCGAAGTGGCGGCCGGAATGGCCAGGCGGTATCTGGCTGGCCTTGGGACGGCGGCTTCCGCAGCTTCGCTGCCAGGCGAATAGCCCGGACCACACACGCCAGCGGAGTCAAAGTGCGGCTTGCTCCTCCTTCTCGGAACGCCTGGCGGCAGTCCGGGGCGAATATGGCGAAGAAGTGCTTCGGGCGCTGGAAGCGCTGACACGGCGCGAAGGGGAGGATTATGCCGGCTTTATTGAGCGCGCAGCGAGGAACCCGCTGGCCCGTTGTGTCAAGCTGGCGCGAGCGTTGGCGCGACGCTGCGAGCCACAGGCTCTCAGCACACCAGCTCTTCCCGCCTGATCTTTACTCCGTCCAGGTTGCCCAGCACCGTGAGCGCAATGTGCCGGGTGTCGAAGAACTCCTGCGCCAGCCGTTGCACCTCCCCGGCGCTCACCCTCTCGATGCTCTCCACCAGCTCGTCCAGGCTGAAGAAGCGCCCGAAATACAGCTCCTGGCTGGCCAGGTTCGCCATGCGGTGGGAGGTGGACTCCAGGCTCAGCATCAGCGATCCCTTCAGGTAATCCTTCCCCCGGCGCAGCTCTTCTTCGCTGACCGGGTCCTGCTTTAACTGGCGGAACTCGCCCAGGATCGAAGTCACTACCTTGCGCGCCGTCTCGGCCGAGGTCCCCGCGTACACCGCCAGGCAGCCGGTGTCCCGGTACGGGTTCAGCTCGGAGAAGATCGCATAGGCCAGGCTCTGCCGCTCGCGGATGTTCTGGAACAGCCGCGAGCTCATCCCACCGCCCAGCAGCGTGTTCAGTACGTAGGAAACGAACCGCTGCTCGTGGGGCAGCGGATAGGACGGCACCCCCAGGCACACGTGCACCTGCTCGAGCGACTTCTTGTGCCGCAGCGCCAGCCGCGCGTGGGTGGCCGGCGTCGGGTCGTTTGCCCGTGTCCCGTTCCCGTGCAACCCCTCAAACCGCTCCCGTACCAGCGCCACCATCCGCCCGTGGTCGAGGTTCCCCGCCGCGGTGATCAGCATGTTGGCCGGCACGTAGCTCCGGCGGTAGTAGGCCTCGGCCGCCTCCCGGCTGAACCGCTTGACCGACTCCTTGGTGCCCAGAATCGGCTTGCCCAGCGCATGGTCCTTCCAGAAGTTGTTCGAGAAAATCTCGTGGACCAGGTACTCCGGGTTGTCCGCTTCCGCCTTGAGCTCTTCCAGGATCACCCGCTTTTCCTTCTCCACATCCTCGGACCGCAGCAACGGGTGGATCACCAGGTCCGAGAGCACATCGAACGCCTTGGGCAGGTGCTCGTCCAGGACCTTGCAGTTGAAGCTGACCAGTTCCTTGCCGGTGAAGGCGTCCAGGTTGCCGCCGATGGAATCCACCGAGCGGGCGATGTCCTCGGCCGTGCGCGTCTCGGTCCCCTTGAAGAACAGGTGCTCGATGAAGTGGCAGAGTCCGTTCTCCTCGGGGCCCTCGCAGCGGGAGCCGGTGCCGATCCAGATCCCCACCGAGACGGAACGCACGTGGGGCATGGCCTCGGTCACGATCCGCACGCCATTGGCGAGGACGGTCGTCTGGATCTCACGCGGCGTTGACATGGCGGGCCCCCATGGGCTACTTTAATTTTCTCACTTCCCCTGGGCAGCCGCCACCGGCCCCGTTTGACAAGACCCCCCGAACCGGCGTAGAGTTTCCCCTCATGGAGTAAACCATGCAAAGCCAAGGACTTTCCCGCCGCCGCCTGCTGGCCGCTGCCGGCCTCGTCACCCTCCCCCCGCGCGTCGCTGGCGCCGCCGAGCGCCTCCGCATCACCAAGGTCGAGCTGTTCCGCGTGGCCGTGCCCATGCAGCCCGACATCGTCCACAGCCCCGAGATCGTCGAGGCCGACTTCACCATGGTGCCCAAGTTCATCCTCAAGGTTCACACCGACTCCGGCATCGTCGGCATCGGCGAAACCGCTCGCGGCGAGGATGGCGCGCGGCTCGCTCAAAACACCGAGTTCCTTCGCGGCAAGAACATCCTGGAGCTCAACCTCACCCGCCTCGAGCTGCCCGCCCGCGCCGGCTATACCGCCATCGAGATGGCCCTCTACGACATCGTCGGCAAGGCCGTCGGCTGGCCCGTCTGGCGCCTGCTGGGCGGGCTGGCTCAACCCAAGGTGCTGGTCGGCTACTGGTGCGGGCGCAAGAACGCCGCCGACATGCGCCGCGTCGCCCAGCGCGCCGTCGCCGGCAAGTTCACCTCCGTCAAGATGAAGTGCGCCTTGGGCGACCCGGTGGTCGAAGCGGTCCAGGCCATCCACGACGTCTCACCGGCCTTGAAGGTGATCTTCGATCCCAACACCCGCTTCAAGAACTACGCCACCTTTCTGCCGGTGGCCAAGGCGCTGGATGCCATCGGCAACGTGCTGGTGATGGAGGACCCCTTCGACAAGAACGACCTGGCCGGTTACCGCGAATTGCGCCGGCAGGTCAAGGCCCACGTCACGCTGCACCTGGCCGACCCCCGCGCCATGATTCAGGCCATCAAAGCCGAGGCCTGTTCGGTGTTCAACACCGGTCCCGCGCCCGGCATGGCCGGCTTCGTCGCCAACTGCTACCTGGCCGCCGCCGCCGGCATGCCCGTCTGGCACGGCTCCGGCCATGACCTCGGCATCTGCGATGCCGCCTACCTGCACTCCTGCGCCGCCGCCGCCAACTGCACCCTGCCCAGCGACATCCTCAGCTACCAGCGCGTCGATGATCTGCTCACGCAGCCGATCGAGATTCGCGACAGTTATGCCATCGTCCCCAACCGCCCCGGCCTCGGCTTCGAGCTCGATGAGGACGCCGTCCGCCGCTACCAGGTGAAGGGATAACCAAGAACCCCGCATGCTTTCCCGAATCATTCGCCAGACCCACATGTACCTGGCGCTGTTTTTCATGCCGTGGATGCTGATGTACGCCCTCAGCACCATGCTCATGAACCACGGGCCTGTTTTCCGCAAGCCCCCGCAGTTCGCCGTCGAGCGGGAGCAGACATACACGGCCGCGTTCCCTCCCGATGCCGGGCCGCGGCAAATGGCCCAGCAAGTCTTGAGCGACCTGGGGATGGACGGCGCCCACGGCGTCGGCAAGCCGGGTCCCGGAGGCCGGCTGACCATCAACCGGCTCGACCCCGTAGCGCCCCGCCGTATCACCTATACGCCCGCCGACGGCAAGCTCATCGTGGAACGGCAGCTTTTCCGCGCGCCCGCCTTGCTGGAGCGCCTCCACCGCCGCCGCGGCTTCCAGCAACCCTACCTGATCGACGACGCCTGGGGCCTGTCGGTCGATCTGGTCATCGCCGCCATGGTCCTCTGGCTCGCCTCGGGGCTTTGGATGTGGTGGGAGCTCCGAATTACGCGGCGCCTCGGCGCGCTGTCGATCGCCACCGGCCTGGCGCTGTTCGGATTCTTCCTGCTCACCATCTGAGAGGACCCCGCCCATGACCTTCAACCGTTTCAACCGCCGCTTGCACCTGTACCTGGGCGCGCTGCTGCTGCTCTGGTTCTTCGTATACGCCATCAGCTCGGCGCCGTTCGCTCATCCCAGGTGGTTCGAACCGTCCTCTGACTCCGAGCCCTTGTGGGTGACGCGCTTCGACCGCCCCTACGAGCTTGCCGTGCCTGGCGGCGCCGACTTGAAAGCAATCGGCGCGCAAATCGTCCGCGATGCCGGCCTGAATGGTTCCTTCGGCGTCTACCAACCTAACCAGAAACAGATCAACCTCTACTTCCCCAATTTCCTCAAACCGGTGCGGGTCACCTACTTCATCGATCAGAAACGGCTCCACACCGAGGACCGGCGCTTCCGCTGGCCCCAGTTCCTGCAATCGGTTCATGCCCGCGGCGGCTACGAGCGCGACAGCTTACTCGACGACGCCTGGGCCGTGCTCGTTGATCTCAACTGCATCGGGCTGCTGGTCTGGATCGCTTCGGGGCTTTACATGTGGTGGAAGACGCCCGGAGTGCGCGGCTGGGGCTGGCTCGCGCTGGCCGCCGGCTGGGGCCTGTTCGCGCTGTTTCTCTTCGCAGGCTGAGCGGTCGCTATACTGATAGGTCGATGGTCCGCTACCGCGACGCCGGCGTCGATATCGACGAAGCCGACCGCGCCGTCGCCCACATCAAGCGCCTGGTCCGCCAGACCTTCACCCGCGACGTGCTGGCCGGCATCGGCAGCTTCGGCGCCGCCTGGCGGCTCACCGGCTTCCGCAAACCCGTGCTGGTCAGCTCGGCCGACGGCGTCGGCACCAAGCTCAAGGTGGCCTTCCTTACCGGCCGCCATGACACCGTCGGCGAGGACCTCGTCAATCACTGCGTCAACGACACCGCCGTGCTCGGCGCCACGCCGCTGTTCTTCCTCGACTACTTCGCCACCGGCAAGCTCGATGCCGGTACCGCGTGCGAGGTAGTCTCCGGTCTGGCCCGCGGCTGTCGCGCAAACGGCTGCGCGCTGATCGGCGGCGAGACGGCCGAGATGCCGGGCTTCTACGCGCCGGGCGAGTACGACCTGGCCGGCTTCATCGTCGGGGCCGTCGAGCGCAGCCGCATGCTGACCGGCAAGCGAATCCGCGCTGGCGACCTGTTGATTGGCCTGCCGTCCACCGGCCTCCACACCAACGGCTACTCGCTGGCCCGCAAGCTGCTGTTCGAGGTGGCCGGCTACAGCGTCAAGACCTTCTCGCCCGAGCTCGGCTGCACCGTCGGCGATGAGATGCTCAAGGTGCACCGCAGTTATTTGCGGCCCATCCAGGCGTTGCTTCAGCGGGGGCTCGTCCGCGGCGCCGCCCACATCACGGGCGGCGGCGTCACCGATAACACGCCGCGCGTCCTGCCGCCCGGCCTAGCCGCCGAGATCGACACCGCCGCCTGGAAGCCGTTGCCCGTCTTTGAACTATTGCGCCGCATCGGCAAGATCCCCGAGGACGACTACCGGCGCACCTTCAACCTGGGCATCGGCATGATTCTGGCCGTTTCCCGCCGGCGCCGCGCCGAAGCCGCGCGCCTGCTGGACCGGCTCGGCGAAAACCACTACCTGATCGGCCGCGTGGTTCCGCTTCCGCGCGGCGCGCGCGCGCGAGTGCTCTACCTATGAAACGCTTGGGAATCCTGCTTTCCGGCCGCGGCTCCAACTTCGAGGCCATCGCCGATAACATCTCCGCCGGCCGCCTCGACGCCGAGATCGCCGTGGTGATCTCCAACCGCCCCGAGGCGCGCGGCCTGGAGATCGCCCGCCAGCGCGGCCTCAACGCCGTCTCGATCCCGTCCAAGGGTCTGGACCGCGAAGTCTACGACCGCATGGTGGTGGCGGAACTCAGGAAGAACCAGGTGGACCTGGTCTGCCTGGCCGGCTTCATGCGCCTGCTAAGCGCCTACTTCGTCCGCGAGTTCCCGTACGCCATCCTCAACATTCATCCGGCGCTGCTGCCCTCTTTCCCTGGGCTGGACGGGCAGCACCAGGCGCTGGAGCACGGCGTCAAGGTCAGCGGCTGCACCGTCCATTTCGTGGATGAGTACCTCGACCACGGGCCGATCATCGTCCAGACCGCCGTCCCGGTGCTGGAGGACGACACCCTCGAGACCCTTTCGGCCCGCATCCTCAAGGAGGAGCACCGCCTCTACACCGAGGCCATCCGCATCGTCCTCTCCGGCAACTGGCGTATCGAAGGCCGCCGCGTAATTCGGTGACAGGCTACGCTTTCACTAATCCGCAGTTCCGTTTTGCCGTACGGCCTTCGGCATCGGTCAGCAGGCCGTAGACGATGATGGGCAGCCCTTGCTTGCCGTCGCGCAGGTGGCGTGCGGCAAGTTTCTTCTCGATGTGTGATTGCCGTGCCAGCAACCAGTCCATGGCCTGGCCGCGACCATGGGGGAGGCTGCGATCGATGAGGAAGGACTGAGAGGCGGGGAAGTGGGACTGGTAGACTTTGTTTTTGTCGTGGCGCGTTGTAGTGGCCACATGAACTCGTCCAGTTCTGGATGGCACAGCCAAGTATAAGCGACAATTTTCATCACCTGGAACTTCGGGTTAGGCGGCGAAGGCCTGTCCTTCACCCGCTGGTGATTGTTGACGTCCTGCAAGCCGCACTCTCGGCCGCGCGAGTGGGACGCCGACTTCACGCTGCTGAGCCGCCGGCTCGTCGCCCGATCAGCTCAAGACAGTCATCCCGTAGCCGCTTCGCTCGTGATCCGCCGTACCAGCTCGACGTTCTCGGCGATCTCGTCCTTGAAGCGGGGGTACATGCCGACGATGACGGCGTCCTGGGGCTTGATGTTGGCCAGCGCGAAGCGGAAGGCGCGCTCCACCTGGTTGATGTTGCGCCCGGCGCCGAGGATCTTGAAGGCGAAGCAGGTCTTGCGGGTCTTGCGGATCATGGCGCACATGCGCTCGGGATCCTTCTCCATGTAGATCTCGCCCACCGGCGCCTCGCCGAAGTCCTTGCGCGCCTCCTCCGGCGTGCGGCTGACGCGGTAGAGGCAGGTCATGTAGTAATCGACCTTCCAGCCGTGCTCCTCGACGTACTCCATCACCGCCGGGTTGTGCATGGAGATGCCGGCGGGCACGCCGGCGTCCTGCACCGCCTTGCAGAAATCGTGGACGATCGGCATCTGGCCGGCGCGGAAGCGGTCGTCGGTGCGGCCGCCGTGGTAGGCGATGCCGATCGGGTTCAGTTTGGCCACCTCGGGGATGAGCTTCCAGTTCTTCATCAGCTCGAAGTCGGCCAGCAGCAGCCAGTTCATCTTGCCGCCCTCGGCGCGGTAGCGCTTGAGGTCCTCGATGGTGGGGTCGTTGTAGTGGACCTGCCAGGTGTTGATGCCGGCCTGCTCGGCGCGGCGCAGGATCTCGATGCGGCGGTCCTGGGTCATCCACTCCCGCATCAGCGTGTCGAGGATACGGTTAAAATGCGAGTATCCGTAGAACGGGTTTGAGCCGATGACAAGCCGGGTGACCTCGGCGCTGCCGAGCTTGACGCGGGGCAGCGGCGCCGGCACGGCCGCGCTCAGCGCCAGTGCGCCGCCGGCCTGCAAGAACTGGCGGCGAGACGACGTTTCGGAACGGTTGGGACGGAACATTGCCAGCGGATTATATCAGAGTTTCGAGGTTGTGTAGCCTGTCACCGAAATTGGCGCTGGCGGCGGTGCGGGACGGCGCCACCGACATCCGTTTGCTCGTGCCGACGGCCACCATGGCCGGGCACCTCAGGCACCAGCTTGCGCGCGAGGGCCTGCTGGTGCGGCCCTGCCTCATTCAAACGCTGTCGCAGTTTATCGAACCGTTGGTTGCAGGTCTCGCCCAGGTTTCCGCCGGGCAGTTGCAGGTCCTGCTAGCCGAGGTGCTGGAGCAGGGGACCCCGCCGGAGTTCGGCAAGGTAGCTCGCCTGCCCGGGTTCCTGGCCTCGCTCGCGCGGCTGATCGATGAGTTCTCCGCGGCCGGCTTCGACTCGCTGGAGTTAGGCGAAGCGCTCGATCAGTTCCCGTACGGCGCCGCCTTCCGGCGTGTTTACGCGCGGGTGGAAGAGGAACTCGCCGAGCGCGACTGGTCGCTGCGGGGCGGGCGCTTGAGATGCGCCGCCGAGTGCATCCGGCAGCGCGGGATCGGCGGTGTCCAGCGCCTGTTCTTCGAGGGGTTCTTCACCTTCACCGATCCGGAGCTGGAACTCATCAACGAGCTGCGACAGTATGCCGGCGTGGCCGTGAGCCTGCCCGAGTGGCGCGGCGCCGGGGCCGCGCGGGTCGCGCTGCTGGCCATGGGGCTTGAGGAGGAGCGGTCGCCCGGGCAGCCGCGCCCGGCGGCGAAGACCACGCTGTTCACCGCGCCCGGCCTGGAGCAGGAGGCCGAAGAGATCACCCGCCGCATTCTGCTCCAGGTGGAGGCGGGCCGCGCCTTCCGCGAGATCGGCGTCATTGTCCGCGGCGAAGAGCCGTACGTGCCGGTGCTGCGGACTACCTTCGAGCGTTTCGGCATTCCGGCGCGCTTCTATTTCGCCGCGCCGCTGGCCGCGCATCCGGCGGTGCGCTCGCTGGCGGCGGTCGTCGAGGCGATGCTTGGAGGCTGGGACCACGAGCAGACGCTGGCGGCCGTCAGGATGCCGGCCTCCGGGCCGGGCGCGGGCGACGCGGGCGACCGGTTCGATTTTGCGGTCCGCGAGCGGCTGCCAGGCCGCGGCCTGGCGCCACTGAAGGCGATGGCGGCCGGCGCCGGCGTACGCATTGTGCTGGATCGCTTGGAGCGCCTGGACGCCTGGCGGGCCGGCGAGGCCGAGCCGCCGGAGTGGGCGGCGCGCGCCAAGGGTCTGCGGGCGCTGGCGCCAACGCCGCTCCTCACCGATGGCGTTAGTCACGAGACGGCGGCACAGTGGCGAAGCGAAGCGGCGGCGCTGGACGGCTTCGAACGGGCGATGGAGGAGACCGCGGCGGCGCTGCCGGCCGGCCGGCGGGGCCGCTTCGCCGGGTTTTGGAAGGCCGCCGCCGTCGTGTTGCGGGAGATGCGGCTCCGGGTCCGGGATCAACGGCGCAACGTCGTCCACGTGCTCGATGTCTACGAGGCGCGGCAGTGGGAGCTGCCGGTGGTGTTCCTCTGCGGCTTGCTGGAACGGCAGTTCCCGCTCTATCACGCCCAGGACCCCGTCTTCCCCGACGCCGCGCGCAGCCTGCTCCAGCGGCGCGGCATCCCGCTGCGCGCCACCGCCGATCTCCAGCTCGAAGAGGAGTTCCTGTTCGAGCTGGCCACCACGCGAGCCACCGAGGAGCTGATCCTGAGCTACCCGGAATCGAACGCCAAGGGAGAGCCGAACCTGGCCTCGTTCTTCCTGGGGAAGTTCTCGCTGGCGGCGGAAAAGGCCCAGCCGGTGCGCCCCGCGGCCCCCGGCGCCGCCGCGCCGCGCTCGCGCGGAGCGCGCATCGGCAGCCCCGACCTGCTGGAGCGGCTGCGGATCGAGCACGCGGTGCTCAAGCCCACCGCGATCGAGCAGTTCTTGCAGTGCCCGTTTCAGTTCTTCGCCGATCACACGCTGCGGCTGGAGGAGCCGCCCCCGCGTCCGGAAGAGCGGCTGGACGCTCTCCTCCGCGGGACGATCGTTCACAAGGTGCTGGCGGAGTGGCACCGCCAGCTTCAGCCGCTCGAGCCGCTCTTCGACCGCGTCTTTGCCGAGGCCTGCGCGCGGGCGCGAGTGCCGCAGGGATGCGCCGTCGAGCTGGCGCGGCTGTCCATGCGGCGCGATCTGCGGCGGTTCCTGGAAGACCCGCTGCTGCGGCCGGGCTGGCCGGTCGAGACCGAGGTGCGGGTGCAGGCCGCGCTCCACCAGGAGCTGGAGATCCGCGGCCAGATCGACCGCTTCGACACCGGCCCCGCGCAACAGGCGATCGTGTTCGATTACAAGTACAGCGGCGCAAGCCGCATCCGCGAGCGCATCCAGGCCCAGGAGGAAGGCCGGGTGGTGCAGGCGGGCCTCTATCTGCTGGCGCTGGAACGCCTGCGCGACCTGACGCCGGCCGGGATGTTCTACTGCGGCCTGCGCGGCGAGGTGACCCTGCGCGGCTGGCATGTTCCGCTGCCGGGCCTGGAGCGCGTGGGGACCTCCTGCACGCCCGAGGTCTTGCGCGAGCAACTCGATGGGACGCTGGCCGCCGCCCTCCAGGCGGCCCGCGACATCCGCGCGGGACGAATCGAGCCGCGGGCGGGCGACGCCTGCGACTACTGCGCGTTCCACGATCTTTGCCGCGTCGCCGCGGTCAAAGCGGCTCTGGCCGCGGGGGGGGGCGAGTGAACCTCACGCCAGAGCAGCGCGACGCCGCCTGCCGCGCCGGCCAGGACGTCTGCGTGGTGGCCGGGCCGGGGTCCGGCAAGACGCGGGTGCTGATCGAGCGATTCCGCTGGCGCGTCCAACAGGGCCTCTCGCCGCTGCAACTCCTCGCGGTCACCTTCACCGAGAAGGCGGCCACCGAGTTGAGGCAGCGCCTGGCGAGCGACTTCGCGCGCGAGTCGCGGATTCAGGAGCAGATCGAGCGGGCGCCCGTTTCCACCTTGCACGGCTTTTGCGCCCGCCTGCTGCGCGAGCACGCCATCGAGGCGGGCGTCGATCCGCAGTTCGAGGTGCTGGACGAATTCACCAGCCACCACGCGCTGCGGCAGGCGGCCGGCGCCGCGCTGGACCGGCTGCTCGAAAACAGGCCGGCCGAGATGCGGGCGCTGATCGAGGCGGTCGAGTTCGACGATCCAGCCCAGTGCCTGATCGGCGCCTACCAGGCGCTGCGCGTGGCCGTGCTGGGCATACCCGCCACGGGCGGGCCCGGGCCGGGCGGGCCCGGGTCGGGCACCCCGGCGCTGCCGGACTGTGTCGCGGCGGTGGAGGAACTCCGGCGGGCGGTGGAGCAGGTTGTCGCCGCCGCGCCGCGCGGCTGGACGCCGGGGCCGCAGCAGGCGCTGGAGGCCGTGCAGGCGTGGGGCCGGCGCTTGCTCGCGCTGCCGAAGTCCCCGGCCTCGCCCGCGCACTTCCAGGCGCTGGCCGGCTTCGACTGCAACCTGAACCAGTTTCGCAAGCGCGACCCGGCCTGTGACGCGGTCCGGGAGATCAAGCAGCGCCTGCTGGAGCCGGCCCGGCAGGCGCTGGCCACCGAATACTTCGCCCCGCAGCGCGCGCTGCTGTGGGAAGCGCTGGTGCTGTTGGATCAGCTCTACCGGGAGCGCAAGCAGGCGCTGAACGCGCTGGATTTCGCCGATCTGGAGGAGCGGGCCATCGGGCTGCTGCGCGATCACGAGCCGGTGCGGACGCTGGTGCGCGAGAGCTTCGAGGAAGTGCTGATGGACGAGCTTCAGGACACCAACCCGCTCCAGTGGATGCTGGTGGACCTGGTGCGGCGGCCGGACCGGTTCTTCGCCGTGGGCGACATCAACCAGTCGATCTTCGGTTTTCGCCACGCCAGCCCGGAAGCGTTCCGAAGCTACCGCGCGCGGCTGGAAAGCGAGGGTAAGACGATCGACCGGCTGTGGCGGAATCACCGCAGCCGCGAACCGATCCTGCGCGCGGCCGAGGCCATCTTCGCCGGCGCCGAGGGCGTCGAGCCGCACAGGCTGGAGGCCTTCCGCTCCTTCTTCCAGAAGAGCGAGCCGTGCGTGGAAGTGATCGCGGCGTCGGGCGCGACCAGCGAGGAGGCGGCGCGGCTGGAGGCGCAGTGGGTGGCGCGGCGGATCCGCGAGCTGGAGGGGACGCTGCTCATCCAGCACCGCGAGGAAGGAATCCGGCCGGCCCGCTTCCGGGACATGGCCGTGCTGATGCGCAACATCAACGCGCTGGAGCCCTTCGAGCAGGCCTTCCGCCAGTTCGGCGTCCCTTGCGTGATCGTGCGGGGGAAGCGGTTCTACGAGGCGCCCGAGGTGAACGATCTCGTGCACTGGCTGCGGGTGCTGGTGAATCCCCGCGACGAGATCAGCATGGCCGCCGTGCTGCGCTCGCCGCTCGCGGGCGTGGGCGACGAGACGCTGATGCGGCTCAAGCAACTGGGGAACCTGGCCGACGCCATCGCCTGCCTGGGACACATCGACACGTCGGCCTTCGACGCCGGCGACCTGGAGCGGCTGATCGCCTTCCGCGATGAGCTGGAGCGGATGCGGGCCGCCTCCGACGGCGTCTCCCCGGACCGGCTGCTGGTGCGCGCCATCGACCGCTCGGATTACGAGAGCGGCCTGGACGCGCGCGCCGGCGCCAACGTGCGGAAGCTGCTCGCCCAGGTCCGCGGCTGGTTCGCTTACCGCCCCCGCCCACTGGCCGAGCTGGTGCGGGAACTGGAGCTGCTGCGGGCGTTCGACCCTGACCAGCCGGCGGCGCCGCCGGACGACTCCGTCGATGCGGTCCGCGTGCTGACCGTGCACAGCGCCAAGGGACTGGAGTTCCCCATCGTGTTTCTGACCGCGCTGCACAAGGGCGTCTCGCGCAAGATTCCGCCGCTGGCCTTTTCGCCCCAAGCCGGACTGGTGGCCCGCTGGCGCGACCCGGCCGGCGGCGACGCCATCAAGGACCTGCCCTATGCCGCTTCCGCCGAGCTACTCAGGCGCAAGGAGCGCGACGAGGAGGAGCGGCTCCTCTATGTGGGCATCACCAGGGCCGAGGAGCACCTGGTGTTTTCGTTTGCCGCCGCCGGCAAGCCGCGCGAATGGGCGGAAAAGCTGGTGGCGGGACTGGGCTTGAACCTGGAACCGGTGGACAACAGGCCGGCGGTAGAGACGTGCGGCAACGGCGCCGTTCCCGTGCGGGTCTTGCGAACGAACAGCGCGCCGGAAGCGCCGGAGACGGCCGCGCGATGGGCCGCCAAGGAGCCGTTGCGCCTGGCCCGGCCGGCCCTCAGCGACCAGCACGATTCGACCGCCGCCGTGACTTCGGTGGCGCTGTTCGAGAACTGCCCGCGCTCTTACTACCTCTCTCGCTACCTGGGCTTTGAAGCGCCGGCCGCGCGGCCTTCCGGCGAGCTGCCGGAGGACGAGGACGCCGCCTCAGAGATGGACGCGAGCGAGCTTGGACGGCAGGTGCACGCGCTGCTGGCCGGCGAGCGGGTGGAGGACGCTCCGGCCGAGGCCGCGGAGCTGGCCGAGCGGTTCTGGGCGAGCGATCTGGGCCGCCAGGCGGCCACGGCCAGGCGGGCGGAACGGGAATTCGACTTCCTGCTGGCGGTCGAGGGCATGGCGCTCAACGGGCGCATCGATCTGTGGTTCGAGGCGGACGGCCAGCTCGTCCTGGTGGATTACAAGACCGACGACGTGACCGGAGAGGAAGCGGCCGCGCGCGGCCAGACCTATGCGCTCCAGTTGCGGCTCTACGCGCTGGCGCTGGAGGCCCAGTGCGGGCGGCTTCCCGACCGTGCGCTGCTCTGTTGGCTGCGCCCCAACGTGGTCACCCCGGTGGCGCTCGAAGCCTCCCTCATCGAGGCCGCCAAGGCGTCGGTACGGGCTCTCGCGCTCGCGCAAGCCCAGGTGCACTTCCCGCTGCGCGAAGGCGGCCACTGCCGGCGGTGTTCCTTCTATCGGGGCCTGTGTCCGGCGGGGCGCTAGCGCTTCCCGCCGGCGATCGTCTTCTCCAGCGCCGCCTTCAGGCGGGCCTGCACGTCCTCGGGAAGGGGATAGAACTCGGTACCCTTGTAGATCTGAACCGTCTTCTTCGTCGTGTCGCAGATGACCCAGCAGTTGGGGCAGGCGGCCAGATGCGCTTCGATCTCGTTGCGCAACTCCTCCCGCGAGGCCTCGTCGAGGTAGTCGTTCAGCTCGCTGAGGAAATCCTTACATGTAAGCGAAGACATCTTCCCCCTTTCTTTTGAAGTGCCGAGTCAGTTTCTCCCGCAAGTGCAGCCGGGCCCGCAGCAGCCGGCTCTTGACGGCCGGGATGGAGAGGTTGAGCAGCGTGGCCGTTTCCTCGGTGGAAAGTTCGTCGATGTCGCGCAGCGCGAAGACCGTCCGGAAAATAGGCGGCAGGTCTTCGATGGCCGACACCAGAATGCCTCGCAACTCCTCTTGCGAGCAGAGCTGCTCCGGATCCCCGGCCCAGACGGCAATCTCGCGGGTGACGGTTTCCTCGCCGGTGTCGAAGCTCTCATCGAGAGACACCGAGCGGTCGGTCTTCCGCTTGCGCAGCCTCATCAGCGCCTGGTTGACGGCGATGCGCACCAGCCAGGTGTAGAACTTCGCGTGGCCCTGAAACTCGTGCAGGTGCTCGTAGGCCTTGAGAAAGGTCTCCTGGAGAACGTCTTCGGCATCCTCGGCGTTCTGCGTTATGTTCCGCGCCAGCCGGAAGATCTTCCGCTGGTGGCGGTTGACCAGCTCGCCGAAGGCAGACGCGTCGCCGCCCTGGGCGCGGCTCACCAGGGCCGCGTCGTCGATGCCGTCTCCGCTGCTGGCGCTGGGGCTCATCGCAGAAGTCTCTCCATACTATAGCAGGCGGGCTGTCCCACTATCGGGCATGAACTTAAAGTGGTTTGTCAATGTTCATGCGGCGATGCCGAGTTCCGTCAGCAGGTCTCGCATGTCACGCTGTAGCCCCGCTGAGTCTTCGTTCTTCGCGCGGCGCGACGATTCCTGGCGGTCCGCGCAAGCCGCCGCCCGCACCGAACCGCACAGGCGCTGTATCATATTCCTGGACTACCCGACCCCTCATGAACGCCCGGCCGCAGCTCGCGGAGTTGACCTCCTGGAAGGACATCGCCGACTATCTCGGGGTAAACGTCCGGACCGCCCAGAAGTGGGAGACTCAGAAGGGGCTTCCCGTCCACCGCTCGACAGGGGAAAAAGCTCGGGTCTGGGCCTTGCCGGCGGAGCTGGACAACTGGAAGAAGGTAGCTGCCGCAAACCCGCGCTGCTGGAACAGCCTGAGGTTCCTCCGCTGTTATGCGATGGCCGCGTCCCTGATCGCCGCCGGAGCGCTCAGCATCATCGCAGGTGATTACTGGGTTCATCACCGGCGAGGCCCCCCGGCCCTGTTCAAAGCGGAATACAGCACGCTTACAGTGATGGACACTCGCGGCAGGGAGGTCTGGAGGAGCAGCTTCGAGCAACCCTTCAGCTCGATGGCTTACGTCGGTGACGAGGGGCAGCAGAGGATCTGGTTTGGGGACATCGACGGCGATTCGGGAACCGAGACGTTGTTTGCCTACTACCCCGGCAAAGTCGAATCGATGGGCGCCAGCCTCGTGTGCTTTGGCGAGGACGGCAGGGAGAAGTGGAGGTTCAGGCCGAAGGCCGTGACGGACCGGCAGCAGACATATGCGCCTCATTACATCATCTCCGGTTTCGATGTCGTCGATCTGGGCGCCGGCCGCGGGCGCCAGATCGCCGTCACCAGCCGCCACGCTGTCCACCACCCCAACCACTTCACCCTGCTGGACGGCCGGGGCGCCACCCAGAGCGAGTACTGGCACTCCGGGCACCTGGATTACATGAACTTCATGGACGTGGATGGTGACGGCGTCAAGGAGGTTCTGCTCACCGGGGTCAACAACGGCCACAACGCGGCAACCCTCGTCGTGCTCGACCCGCGCGACTTCAACGGGGCTTCCGATCAGGGCAAAGGAAGCCCTTACCAGCTCCAGGGGCTCCCGCTCGCCAAAGAAAAGGCAGTGGTGCTGTTCGGCAGGACGTGCCTCAACCGTAAGTTCGAGATCTACAACATGGGAAGGTTCATCCGGGTGCATGGCGGGCTGATGCGCTTGGAGGTATACGAGCGGGGGGTGGGTGACGGGCTGTTCGTGATCTACACGCTGGACCGGAATCTCAAGGTCCTGAAGGCTCAACCCACCGACACTTTCCGGTCCCTGCATCGCACCCTCCAGGGGGAGGGCGTGCTGGACCATCCACTGACCGATCAGGAGATCGAGGCGCTGGCCAAGGTCCGGATCCTCAAGAAGAGCTGGTGAGGCCGGTCTGCCGCCGCCTACTTCAGAGGAACCGTCACCTGTCCAGTAGCGTCGCGGGTGTTGCCGGACGCATCCAGGGCGCGGTAGCTGACCGTATAGATCCGCCCCGTCCCAGTGCCCGAGCGCTCCGCCCGAAGCGAGAAGGAACGGTCATCGCTGCCGGGATTGGCGCCCTGGATGTCGTTATAGGTGTCGCCATCGTCCGGGCCGTTGTCCGGCTCGTTGCTGGTGATCGAGACCAACACCACGCGAGGCGCCGGATCGCAGGAATCGCTCACCCGGACGTCGGCCGTGACTGCGACCAGGCGGTGGTTGGGCGGCCGCAGCACGTTCGGTGACAGGGTGAAGCTCAGTTGAGGCGCAACCGTGTCCCGGACGACAATCCCAACGGCGGCGCTGGCCGTTCCTCCCTTGCCGTCGCTGACCGTGAGGGTGAACGTGTAGGCGCCCTTAGCCAGGGTGAGGTTGATCACCGCGGTGTTGCCGATCACGGTGTTGGCGGAATTCTTCCACTCGAAGGTCAATGGGTCGCCGTCCGGATCGTAAGAGGCGGACCCGTTCAGCGTCACCGGCGTGCCGCCCGGGCTGGCGCACTCGACGGTCTGACTTGCTCCCGCGACGGCTACCGGCGGGCGGTTCGACGGGGGGCCGCCGAGCGGAATTCTGGCGGCAAAGACGTCGCGGTCACCCCCGAAGGCGCCCTGGATGACCCCGGGGGTGACCGGAAAGTTCGTGGACCACGTAGTACCGGTCACAAACGCATCGCCGGATGGGGCCAGGGCAACCGCCGTCGCTTCGTCCCGCTGCCCTCCCCCCAGGTAGGTCGAATACACGAGCGTTGAGCCGGCAGGATTCAGTTTCACCAGGAAGCCGTCGAAGCCGCCGCCGGGGCTGCCTTGAAAAGCATCGGGCGTGGCAGGCAACGGCAATGGGGTGTACAGGGTCGTGTACCCGGTCACATGGGCGCGGCCGGAGGCATCGACAGCGATGGACGTGCCCCAGGTTGCTCCGGCCAGGCAGGTGGCATAGGCGGGAGCGGTTCCGGCCGGATTCATTTTTACGACAAAGGCGTTGTCACCCCCCACGCAGGAGGCGAAGGCCCCAGAGGTGGTGGGAAACCCGAAATTGGCGCTGCCCGTGACGTACGCATTCCCTGCGGAGTCCACTGCAATCCCGGCGCCCGCATCCCCGCCGGCGCCACCCAGGTAGGTGGAGTAGGCCAGCGTGCTCAGTGACGGACTCAGTTTGGCCAAGAAAGCATCCACGTCGCCCGAGTAGGTCCTCTGATAGGCCCCGGGGCTGGTGGGAAAATCGCCGGAGACAGTGCTGCCGGTGACGTAGACATTACCGGCCGCGTCCAAGGTCAGGTCGCCGTCGCCTTCCGACCAATTGTCCATGTCGCTTCCGCCGAGATAGGTGGAATGATCCAGCAATGTGCCTGTCGCGTTGAGCCTGGCGACGAAGACGTCCCTTTGACCACGCCGTGCTTGTTGATAGGCGCCCGCCGTGGTGGGAAAGTCGTTCGCATCTGTAATCCCGCTGACGTAGGCGCTGCCGGAAGCGTTCACCCCCAGGCCCGTCACAAACTCGCTCTGGTCCGTTCCTCCGAGCAAAGTCGAGTAGGCGAGCGCCGAACCGGCCGGGTGGAGTTTGACAACAAAGGCATCACTGGCGCCCCGACCTTCCCGTTGAAATGCCCCGGGCGTAGTGGGGAACTGATCCAAGGGCGGAATTCCCCCCTGCTCCGTCCACCCGGCCACATAGGCGCTTCCCCCGCTGTCCACCCGGATCGCAACCGCCTTGTCGTACCCATTGCCCCCAAGATAGGTGAGATAGGCCAAAGTGGTGCCGACGGGGTTTAACTTCGCCACGAAAACATCCATGCTTCTGCCCTGGTCTGCCAACCAGATCGAGCCTGTAACGTACGCATTTCCCGCGGCGTCCACCGCGATGCCGGCGGCATCCTCCGCTCTGTTGCCGCCCAAGTAAGTGGAATAGACCACGCTCGGGTCGATGACCAGCGTGCGATCACGGTCGTAGCGGCCCAACTCGAAGGTAAATGCGGACTGGTCCAGCAGCTTGAAGCCGCCTTCGACGAGTACCCGCTGTCCGCCGATCTGCTGGTATACGAGGGGCTTGCGCAGCCGGACCGGGTGAGGGGCAGTGACCATGAGCAGGTCGCCGGCGGCGTCGGTCTCCAGACGGTCCGCCCCGCTGACCGCAGTCCGGATCAGTCCGGGGTCGGCGCCCGGCGCCACAACCAGGTCATACTCCAACCCTTCCGGGCCGGTACGGTAAACAACGTCAATTCCGGGGTAGGCGTCCTTGAGCGTGACCTGGGCGTAGGTCGAAATGTTCGCCAGCCATTTCGAGGGATCGCCGCCGATGAAGTAGTTGACCTTGCCCGGCAACTCCTGCACCCCCTCCAGCCGCGCGCCAGGATGGGTCCCTACCAGTTCGAGACGCAGGCGGCGCCCATCGCGCAAGGCCAGGACTGCTTCGGTTGCCGTCAGAAAGAGCGTGTACCCGCGTCCGCGCGCCAGGAATCGCACCTGCGGCTCCGTTTGCCCCCGGTTCACCTCGAAAGCCAGGGGTAGCCGGAACCGGGTCGCGGCGCCAGCCCTGGCCGCGGCCGGAGCAGGCTGTCGCCCGGCTGCGACGGTTGACGTCGCGACGCTGCCGCGGTTCACCTCCGTTCCGCGGTCCGGCGACGCAGCCGGCAGTCCACCCCAGTTCGTCAAGCCCGTCAGCGCCAGCGCCAGGCTGATCAGCCGGTCGAACGAGTTCGGTGAGTTGGTCATGAATCTTCCTCCTGCTTGAAGGCCGGGCGCAAACAGATTACGGCCACGCCAACGCGGACGCAAGCGGTTATATGCGGCGGCGTCGTCGTTCGTGGTACCGGCGCTGCTGTTCCCTCCGGCTGCACTACCAAATGTCCGCGAGCGTCAGCGAGCGGCCTGGCTGCGCCAGTGCCGCGCTGTGCTACGCTGAGAAATCATCGCCTTATGGAGCAGATTTTCGTCACGCTGCCCGACGGGAGCAGCTTGCAGGTTCCCAGGGGCACGCGGCCTATCGAGGTGGCCCGATCGCTCAGCCGCCGGCTGGCCGAGGAGGCCCTCGCCGCTCGTGCCGATGGCGAGTTGATAGACCTGACCCAGCCCCTGGAGTCGGATGGCGCCTTACAGATACTGACGGCCAAGGACCCGGAAGCGCTGGACGTCTACCGCCACTCGGCCGCCCACCTGCTGGCCGCGGCCGTGCTGGAACTCTATCCGGAGACCAAGCTGGGCATCGGGCCGCCGACGGAAAACGGCTTCTTTTACGACTTCCACCGCGAGGCGCCGTTCACGCCCGGGGACCTCGAGAAGATCGAGGCCAAGATGTGGGAGTTGCAGCGCCGCGACCTGCCCTACGAGCGCAAGCTGACGCCCAAGGCCGAGGGCCTCGAAAAGTACGCTGCCATGGGCGAGCAGATGAAGTGCCAGCTCATCGAAGAGAAGGCCGGCGCGGTGTTCTCCGAGTACACGCTGGGGCCGCGCTTCGTAGACTTCTGCCGCGGCCCGCATGTGCCCTCGACATCGAAGGTCAAGGCCTTCAAGCTGCTCTCGGTGGCCGGCGCTTACTGGAAGGGCGACGAGCGCAACCAGCAGTTGCAGCGCATCTATGGCACGGCCTTCTTCACCCAGAAGGATCTGGACGCGCACCTGAAGCAACTGGAAGAGGCCAAGAAGCGCGACCACCGCAAGCTGGGCCAGGAGCTGGACCTGTTCAGCGTGCAGGAGCTGGCCGGGCCGGGGCTGATCTTCTTCCATCCCAAGGGCGGCACGGTGCGCCGCATCATGGAAGACTGGATGCGCGAGCAGTACGTGGCGCGCGGCTATTCGCTGGTCTACACGCCGCACGTGGCCCGGGCCGATTTGTGGAAGACCTCCGGCCACTACAGCTTCTACGCCGAGAACATGTTCAGCCGCATCGCGCTGGACGACGCCGAATACCAGCTCAAGCCGATGAACTGTCCCTTCCACATACTTATCTACAGGGACCGGCTGCGCAGCTACCGCGACCTGCCCATCCGGCTCGGCGAGCTGGGCACGGTCTACCGCTACGAGCGCTCCGGCGTGATGCACGGGCTGATGCGCGTGCGCGGCTTCACCCAGGACGACGCCCACATCTTCTGCACCCCCGAGCAGATCGAGGACGAGATCGCCGGCTGCCTGGATTTCGCGCTCGATGTGCTCAAGGCTTTCGGTTTCGACCGCTACGAGGCCGAGCTGTCGACCTGGGACGGCGGCGGCAGCAGCAAGTACGACGGGGCGCCGGAGCAGTGGCAGCTCGCCGAGCGGGCATTGCACCGCGCTTCAGACCGGGTGAACATGAAAGTCAAGCTGATGCCCGACGAGGCGGCCTTCTACGGCCCGAAGATCGACGTGAAGCTCGTCGATGCGATCGGCCGGCTCTGGCAGCTCACGACGGTGCAGTTCGACTTTACGCTGCCGCGGCGGTTTGAACTCCAGTACATCGCCGAGGACGGCAAGGCGCACCAGCCGCTGATGGTCCACCGCGCGCTGTTCGGTTCGGTGGAGCGCTTTTTCGGCATCCTGATCGAGCACTACGCCGGGGCGTTCCCGGTGTGGCTGGCGCCGGTTCAGGTGACGGTGCTGCCGATCACCGACCGCCAGCTTTCCTATGCCCGAGAAGTAGCGGCGCGGCTCAAGGAGGCGCGCCTCCGCGTCACTGTGGACGACCGCAACGAGAAGGTCAACTTCAAGATCCGCGAAGCGCAGCTTCAGAAGGTGCCCTACATGCTGGTGGTGGGCGAGCGCGAGGCGCAGAGCGGCGCGGTCGCGGTCCGCAACCGCAAGCACGGCGACCAGGGTGCGCAGCCGCTCGATCAGTTCCTGGCGGCGATTCAGAGGCTCATCGAGACCAAGGCCCCAGCCGAGTAGGCGGCCATGGCCGTGCTGGTCATCACCCTGGCCGCGGGAGCGCTGGTCTGCTCGGTGCTGACGCTGCTCGCGGCCCGAAGCTACCGGCGCCAGTTCCCGCCGCGGCTGGAGCGGGCCACGCCCATCAGCATCCTGAAGCCGCTGGCCGGCGTCGATGAGGGGCTGGAAGAGAACCTGCGCAGCTTCTTCCTCCAGGACTATCCCGAATTCGAGATCCTCTGCGCCGTGCGCGAGGCCGGCGATCCGGCCGTTGTGGTCTTCGAGAAGCTGCGCCGCGAGTACCCGCGCGTGCCCGCGCGCCTGATTGTCACCGGCGAGCCGCCCTACGCCAACGCCAAGGTCTTCAGCCTCGACCGCATGCTGGCGGCGGCCCGCTACGACCTGCTGGTGATGTCCGACAGCGACATGCGCGTGGAGCCGCAGATGCTGCGGCAAGTGGCCGCGGAATTCCAGGATGAGCGGCTCGGGCTGGCCACCTGTCCTTACCGCGCCGTTCCCGGCCGGAGCTTCTGGTCGGTGCTGGAAGCGATCTACATAAACACCGAGTTCCTGGCCGGCGTGCTGGTGGCACGGATGGTCGAGGGCGTGAAGTTCGCCCTCGGCCCGACGATCGTGGCGCGCCGGGCAACGCTGGAGGCGCTGGGCGGGTTGGAGCGCTTCAAGGAGTATCTGGCCGAGGATTTCGTGATGGGCAAGCTGGCCGCCGAGGCCGGCTGGGGCGTGATCCTTTCCTCCTGCGTGGTCGAGCACCGCATTGGCAGCCAGCAGTTGGCGGAGAACTTGCGTCACCGGCTGCGGTGGGCACGCAGCACGCGCCGCTCGCGGCCCTACGGATACCTCGGCCAGGTTTTCCTGAACCCGCTGCCGCTGGCGCTGATCGTGCTGGTGGGTATCCCAGCCTGCTGGCCGCTGGCCTTGGCGATGGCGGTGGCTCGTGCGGTGGCGGCGTGGGCCGTGGCCGGCTGGGTACTCCGCGATCCGCTCACCGCCCGGCGCTGGTACCTGGTCCCGCTTCAGGACCTGGCGAGCTTCGCCATCTGGCTGGCGGGCTTCTTCGGCAACACGATCACCTGGCGCGGGCGGCGCTACTATCTGCATCGCGACGGCCGGTTTGAGCTGGTGGGGCCGGCTTAAGCCGGCCGCTACTGCCCGGGCATCAGCGTCAGCGTGCTCTCCGCTTGCACCTTCTCGAATTGCATTGGGAAACTGCGGCCCTCGTAGTGCGCTTCCCACTGGTCCTTGAAGTGCGACGACAGTGGTTGCCCGGACTGGCCGGTCGAGACGTTCAGCCAGGACTGATCGAAGTTCGAGAAGTCCACCACCATTCGCATGGAAGGCGCCCAGCGGGGTGTTACTTGTTTGACGCTCGTCCCGGAGCCGCTCTGCGGTACAGGACCAATCTTGAAGTACTTGCCGATCAACGGCAGCCGGCTGAGCACCGGATGCGGAATGACTAACTGGTTATATCTTCCGTAACTCCACTTCCTGACGTCGGGCCCCTGGATGCGTTTGCCCTCTTCGACGGCATCGGCGAAGGCAGTGACCAGCAGTTGGTCATAGTCGGCGAACCAGTCCTTGGGCCGCTCGCGCAGCAGCTTCTCGACCACCGCGGGCGCTATTTCGAAATTGTAGGCCAGTCCCTTCCCGGGCGAAGCCTTCTCGACGATCGCCTTCCGCAGATGCTGGTACAGCAGCGTGGCCACCAGCGGGGCGGCCTGGTCCTTGTCCATCTGTCCGTTCCACTCGCGCAGCACGGCCACGGCGTCTCCCGGCGCCCGGTGGGCGGCCGCCGCCTCCCGGGCCAGGAAGTGCAAGAAAGCCGAGTAAACGTCCTTTTGAATGGCCAGCATCTCTTCCGCCCGCCAGCCCTTTCGAGCCGAGAGCAGGGTATGGATCTGCCGGGACCGGTAGGGCGGCGCAAAACTCCCGCTGACCCGATAAAGATAGTCCGTGGGGAAGGGGTTTTGATTTGCAGTAACTACGAGCCCCGCGGCGGGGTTGTAACTCCCCGGTAACTCCTCAAAGGGAATATATCCTTCCCATTCATAGTTGCCCGAGCTGCCGTCCACCGGGACGTCCCCGCGGTAGCTTTTTCGGATCGGCAGGCGGCCGGCCGCCTGGTACCCGATGTTGCCGTCGCGGTCGGCGTAGACGAAGTTCTGCGGCGGGCCGGCAAAGCGGCTGAGGGCGGCGCGGAACGCCTGCCAATCGCGCGCGCGGTTCAGATCGAGGAACGGGAAGCCATAACCCGACGTGTCGGCTGCGGTCCAGCGCAGCGCGTAAGGGGAAACGGGGCCGTGGCGTGTCACCCACTGCCCCAATTCGACGGGCGCGGCGCCCCGCACGCGGATGTGCTCGCGCTCCAACCTGGCCTGCTCCATCTGGCCGCGATACAGGTAGCGGCCGGTCTGGAGGTCGAGCTTCTCGCGGTAGAGGTCCTGAACGTCGAACATGAGGTTGGTCATGCCCCAGGCAATGCGCTCGTTGTGGCCGATGATGACGCAGGGAACGCCCGGCAGCGACACGCCGGCCACGTTAAGTCCCGGCGCCTGGAGATGGACGGCGTACCAGATGCCCGGCAGCGAGTACTCCAGGTGAGGATCACTCGCCAGCAGCGGTTTGCCCGTTGCGGTGCGGCTGCCGGCCAGCGCCCAGGCATTGGAGCCGGGCGGCGGCTCGGCGCCGGCGCGCACTGGGAAAAGGAAGTCCACCTTGGCCGCATCGCCGCCGGCCAGCAGGGCGCTCTTCTGAATCTCGTATTCCCACGTGCTGCTGAGCAGGCGAAACATATACAGGCCCACCAGCAGCGAGTCCACGCCGCTCCAGGGGCGCGGGTCGTAACGGAGGATGGCGAACTCCACCGGCAGGCGGCCGCGGTGCGCTTCGAGGAAGAAGTTGACGCCGCGGGTGTAGGCGGCCAGCGCCGTCCGGTCGGCCGCCGGCAGAGCGGCCTGCTGCGCCTCGGCGATGCGGTGCAGCCGGAAGCGGCGCGCCTGCCGGTCCGCCTCCAGCGCGTCCGCGCCGAGCACCTCGGCGAGTTGCCCGGCCGCCGCGCGTCTGAGTATGTCCATCTGCCAGAGGCGGTCCTGGGCGGTCACGAAACCTTGCGTGAAGAGCGCGTCCTCGATGCTGCCCGCGGTGATGTGCGGCACGCCGAGCGCGTCGCGCAGGACCACAGCCCGCTGCGCGATCGGGGCCTCGATCGTGCCGGAAGTCTTCGGCAGCGGGCGCCAGGCGAACCAGTATGTCCCGAGCAGGGCCGCGGCCAGCAGCGCCCCCACGGCTATGTTGAAATATCTGAGGACCCTCTTGAGGACCACCCCACAATTGTATCGGAGCCGCTGGGGAGCGCTCCGGGAGGCTTGCCTATGGGTGAAGCGTACTTCGGCTACCGGCTCCTGCTGCTGGTTTTCATCGTCGCGCTGAACGCCTTCTTCGCTTCGGCGGAGGCGGCCCTGATCGCGGTCCGCCAGTCGCGGCTGCGCGAGCTGGCCGAACAGGGCCAACTCGGCGCGCAGGCGGCGCTGAGCCTGCTGGCCCATCCCGAGCGGCTGCTATCGACCGTGCAGGTCGGCGTCACGCTGGCCAGCCTGGGAGCGGGCTGGGCCGGCGAGGATACCGTCTACCGCTTCCTGGTCCGGTTCGTCGAGCCACTGGTGCAGCCGGCCCTCGTCCCGGCCCTCCACGCCGCCAGCTTCGTGCTCGCGTTCCTCATCCTGGCGTTCGCCATGGTGGTGATCGGCGAGGTGGTGCCGAAGAACTTGGCCATCGAGAAGGCCGACCGCATGGCCGTGCTGGTGGCCCCACCGCTGCTCGTCATCCACCGGACCTTCCGGCCGTTCGTGTACATCCTGGAACGCTCGGCGGCGGGCGTCACGCGGCTGCTGGGATCCCGAGGCGAGCGCGGCGGGCATTCCGTGGAAGAGCTGAAGCTGATCGCCAGCTCGGTGCGCGCCTCGGGCCAGCTCTCCCGCTTTGAGGAGGAGGTGGTCCACCGCGGTGTCGGGATGGGCAACATCGCCGTGCGCGAGATCATGGTGCCGCGGAACGACATCGTGTCGATCCCGGTGGATGCCTCGCTGGAGCAGGTGTGGCGCACCTTCAGGGACCACCAGTTCTCGCGCCTGCCCGTTTACGAGGAGCAGCCCGAGCAGATCGTCGGCGTCCTGCACTACAAGGACCTGCTGCCGGCGCGCGCCGGGGCGCCCTTCCGTTTGCGTGCGCTGTTGCGCAAACCGCTGGTGGTGCCCGAGTCGAAGCCGCTCGACCAGATGATCGACGAGTTCCGCCTCAGCCACCAGCACATGGCGCTGGTAGTGAACGAATTCGGCACCATCGTCGGCCTGGCCACCCTGGAGGACGTGCTGGAGCAGCTCCTGGGAGAGATCGAAGACGAGCACGACCTGAAGCGGCCGCGGCCGCAAATGGAGGCGCCGTTGCTGGAACTGGACGGCGGCGCCAACATCCGCGACCTGGAGACGCAGTACGGCATCGAGCTGCCCGCCAATGCGGGCTTTGAAACGCTGGCCGGTTTCCTGCTCTTCCGGCTCGGCCACATTCCCGAACCCGGTAACGCGGTGGAGCACGAGGGACGCCGCTTCACCATCCTGGCGATGGACCGCCGCCGCATCACCCGGGTGCGGGTGGAGCGGATGGCTAGCGACTGACCGCCTGCGGGTCGTGCGCCGCCGCCCCGCACAGCTTCTCCACGTACTGGCGTAGCGGAGGGAGGCACTTGGCGTAGGCCATCTTGTACGACTCGCAGAAGTAGTCCAGGTCCTCGAAGCGGCGGTGGCGGGCGTGGCGCAGCTTCGGGCATCCCCGCTTGCAGATCGGCTCGTACTCGCAGACCTGGCACTCCGTCCGCCCCAGCGTCTTGTTGGCGGCGAAGCTGAAGCGGCGCTGGTGGCGGGCGATCTCGGGCCAGGAATCGACCGTGATGTTGCCCAGCTTCCAGTGGCGCTCCACGAAGAAGTCGCAGGGGTAGACGTCGCCGTTGTACTCCACCACCGCGTAGCTGTCGCAGGTCTCGTGCATGGTGCAGTTGCCCGGCTTCTGCCCGGCCAGCGCCTCGGCCACGTTATCGAAGAAGCGGATGCGGACCTTGCGCCGCTCCGGCCACCACAGCTCGAAGGTCTCGCACAGGAAGCGCCCGTACTGCTCCGGGGTGACGGTGAACGGCAGCCGGTTGCCCTCGGCGTCGAACTCGGCCAGCGGGATGTACTGGATGTTGTCGATGCCCAGGCCGCGGAAGAACCGGTAGACTTCCTTCGGGTGCTCGACATTGGCCTGGCTGAGCACGGAGAGGATATTGAACTCGACCTTGTGCTTGAGGAGCGTCTCGATGCCGCGCATCACCTGCTTCCAGGTGCCTTGGCCCCCCTTGTTGAAGCGGTAGCGGTCGTTCATCTCCTCGGGGCCGTCGATCGAGACCCCCAGCAGCCAGTTGTACTCGCGCAGCAGCCCGCACCAGTCGGCGTCGATCAGGATGGCATTGGTCTGGAGCGCGTTGGAGACGCTCTGCCCGTCCCGCCCGTAGCGCTTCTGCCACTCCACCAGCTTCTCGAAGAACTTGAAGCCGCACAGGGTCGGCTCGCCGCCCTGAAAGGCGAACACGCTGTTCGGGTACGAGTAGAAGAGGTAGGTGTCTACCAGCCGCTCGAGGATCTCCATCGACATGCGCCGCGCCGGCAGGTCCTTGTACGGGTCCGCGTCGCGGTCCAGATAGAAGCAGTAAGCGCAGTCGAGGTTGCACACCGCCGACGCCGGCTTGATCAAGAGCGAGCTGATCCGCGGCGTGCCGCCCAACCCATCGCCCAGGATGGGGAAGGTGTGGCTGCTGCCCATCGACCAAGTGTAGCATGGCGGTATGACTCCTCCAGAACTGCTTCGTGTGTTGCGCGCCGAGCTCGCCGCCAGCGTGGATCCGAAGTATCGCGAAGGGCAGGTCCGGTTCTTTTGCGAGACGGTGAAGCCTTACGGCGTCCGCGCGCCCGCGCTGCGGAAGATCGAGCAGGCCGCCTGGCGTGATGTGAGGCAGTGGCCGCCGGCGCAGCGCAACCGCTTCTGCGAGGAACTGTGGAAGAGCGGCAAGTTCGAGGAAGGAGCGCTGGCCATCTACCTCTGCCGGCGCCTGCGCAAGCAGTGCGGCGCCGCGGAATTCCGCCGCTTTGAGAAGTGGATTGACCGCTACGTGGACAACTGGGCGCACTGCGACGGCGTCGCCTCGTGGCTGCTCGCCGCCGCCATCGAGAACGAGCCCTCGCTGATCGCCCGGCTGTTCGCCTGGACCGCTTCGAAGGACCGCTGGAAGCGCCGCGCCTCCATCGTCGCGTTGCTCCAGGAAGCCAAGCGCGGCCGCCACACCGAGGCCGTCTTCCGCATCGCCACTGCGCTCATCGAGGAGAAGGACGACATGGTCCGGAAAGGCGTCGGCTGGGTGCTGAAGGAAGCCTACCCCAAGCGGCCGCGCGAGGTCGTCGAGTTCCTCATCGAGCGGAAAGACCGCGCGCCGCGGCTGGTGCTGCGCATCGCCGCCGAGAAGATGACCGCGCGGGATCGCGCGCGCGTGCTAAAACTGGGAAAGTAACCCCTGCGATTCAGACAGTAAGAATAGCGTATCGCACCTGATAGGCGCCCGGCCCCGGGGTGACGCGGCGGAGCACCACTGCTTGCGGACTATCCGGAGCCGCCGGGCTTCGCCGGTAACGGCTGGCCACTGGCCCCGGATTGGCCTGCCGCAGAAGATTTTTGGTACACGCTCGTTTTCTTGACGCTGAGCAACGGCCGGCCTTGACGCGCTGGCAGAGTGATGGTCTCATTGAGGGGTATATTGGGATTACCGCGAGGGCGGGGTAATGAGCAAGTCTACCCCATGCCGTCAGTCGCCGTTGCGGTTGTTCCGTGGCCAGGCGACGCGCCGGCTGTGCGACCGGCGCACCGGCCTGGAGCATCGTCATCACCTGCACGAAGTGGACCGGCGAGGTTTTGATCTTAGGCCGACCGGCTTGGAATTCTGGCTCTGCGCAAGAATTTGACGGACCCCCGGGTTTTATTGGGTTTCCGTGAAAGGCGGTCCTTGGTTTCGCGCACAGCCGTAGGCGGTCCAGATCCTCCGGAAGCTAATGCTGATAGGGGTTTCAGGAGAATCCTGGCCCTCTGGGGGCGGCCAGAGTCACACAGGGGCCGGTGCCCCGCAGGCGCTCTGCGGCCAGCCACGCGGGGGATCAGGTGTTCTCCGGTGACCGGTCGTGTCGCCATGCCAGGGAACGAGAGATCGGACCCGTCGAAGAAGGACCCTCCAGAAGTAGGAAGAGCCTGCTCAACCTTCATAGAATGAAGCAGTTCCAGCGGTTCGCAGGCCCGCTTGATGGGTCGAAAATGCGGCTTTTGGTCTGGGGGAGGGCTCTGGTCTCGTCAAGCCGTGGGGCTGTTCGCCGCCAACAGGCCGAAGCCGCAAAACCGCAGACCGCAGCCCGAAACCCGAGATTCTGAAACCCGCGCCAATTGGGCACTTCGTCGAATTCCTGCTCAGA